>CAYWSH010000094.1:0-13703 GCA_964460655.1 uncultured Terriglobales bacterium
TACGCGATGACCGGCTGGCGCATGGGCTACGCGCTCGCGCCCGCGCCGGTGATCGCGGCGATGAACAAGCTGCAAAGCCAGAGCACGTCGAACCCGACCGCGATCGTGCAGAAGGCCGCCGTCACCGCGCTGACCGGACCGCAGGAGTGCGTGGGCGAGATGAAGCGCGAGTACATCGCGCTGCGCGACCGTGTGGTCGCGGGGCTGCGAGGCATTCCCGGCATCCAGTGCCACCAGCCGGATGGCGCGTTCTACGTGTATCCGAACGTGTCGGCGTTCTTCGGCCGTGGCGGCGTGAAGTCGAGTTCCGATATTGCGGGGCGGCTGCTGCGCGAGGCGGGAGTGGTCACGGTGCCGGGCGAAGGCTTTGGCACGACCGAGCACATACGCTTGTCCTACGCGACGAGCGCAGCGGCGATCGATAAGGGCTTGGAGCGGATGCGCGCGTGGTTCGGGAAACTCTGAGTCCACCTTCTTCTTGAAATCCCGACGAACGAAGCGAGGAGGGAGCCCTATTGAACCCCGGCTTTCGGAGTCGAATAGGGCTCCCTCGCTGCGCGAGGGATGTTCTTGTAGTAGCTGCGGTTGTATTCCTGAGCGCCGGAGTGCTTGCGCAATCCGCTGATCTCCTGCTCCTCAATGCCAACGTCGTCACGCTCGACGCGCAGCATCCGCGCGCGCAGGCGGTGGCCGTCGCGGGCGAGCGGATCGTGTGGGTCGGCACGACGGCAGAGGCGCGCCGACGATTTGCCAATGCCGCGCGTGTCGTCGACCTGCACGGTGCGACCGTTCTTCCCGGCCTGATCGATGTGCATACGCACCTGCTCAACCTCGGGCAGAGCCTGTTGCGACTCAATCTCAAAGACGTGAAGACGCCCGCAGAAGCGGCAGCGCGCGTGCGTGAGCGTGCCGCGAAGGCGAAGTCCGGTGAATGGATCCTGGGCTGGGGATGGGATGAGGGCGCGTGGGCGGCGAACTATCCGACGACGGAGTTGCTCGACAGCGCGGCACCCGAGAATCCGGTGTGGTTGAGCGGGCTGCACGGGTTTGCCGGGTGGGGCAATCGGCGCGCGCTGTCGCTGGCGAGCGTCACGAAAGAGACGCAGGATCCCGAGAACGGGAAGCTAGTGCGCGATGCGCAGGGGCAGCCCAGCGGCGTGCTGCTGAATCGTGCGCAGGAGCTGGTGACACGAAAGATCCCGCCGCTCACGCTCGAGCAGACGAAGGCGGCGATCGCGCGCGGCGCGCAGGAGTGCGTGGCACACGGCCTGACGGAGCTGCATGAGGCGAGCGTGACGCCGCTGATGTTGCAGGCGTATCGCGAGCTGATCCGCGAAGGCAAGATGCCGGTGCGGTTGCAGGTGATGCTCGATGGCGCGAACGCAGCGCTGGTGAACGAGTGGCTGGGGCGCGGGCCGGAGATCGATCGGCAGCACTGGCTAACGGTCCGGACGATCAAGCTGTTCGCCGATGGCGCGCTCGGCTCACGCGGCGCGGCGATGCTCGAGCCATACAGCGACGCGCCGCAGACCAAGGGCGTGGTCACGACGCCAGAAGAGAAGATCTACGACGTGACGCGACGCGCGCTGGAGCGCGGCTTCCAGGTAGCGACGCACGCCATCGGCGACGCGGCGAACCGCTTCACGCTCGATGCGTATGAGCGCGCCTTGAAAGAGGTACCGGCGGCGAAGGACGCACGCTTGAGAGTCGAGCACGCACAGGTGCTCGCGCCGGCAGATATCCCGCGTTTCGCGAGACTGGGCGTGATCGCGTCCATGCAGCCGCCGCATGCGACGTCGGATATGACGTGGGCGGAGAAGCGCGTCGGGCCGGAGCGCATCCGGGGCGCGTATGCGTGGCGGTCGGTGCTGAAGACCGGTGCGCACCTGCCGCTGAGCTCGGATTTTCCGGGCGAATCGCTCGATCCTTTTTATGGGATGTATGCCGCTGTAACGAGACAGGATCCGCAAGGGCATCCGGTGGATGGCTGGCTACCGGAACAAAGACTCACGATCAATGAAGCGCTGCGCGGCTACACCGTCGAGGCCGCGTATGCCGGGTTTGAGGAGAACGACAAAGGGACGATCGCGACGGGCAAGCTGGCGGACTTCACGCTCGTCGCGCAGGACATCACCAAAGCAGTGCCGCGCGAATTGCTAAACGCGCGCGTCATCGCGACGTATGTCGGTGGGAAGCAGGTGTTCCCGCATCCTAAGATATAAACAAGCCTCTGCGTCCTCTGCGTTAGGTGTTTCGCGGCAACGCGAGTAGCTGCTTTCTGCTCTAACTCGTAGAATCAGCAGTCCTGATGCCTGCGCTCGCTCCATTCCTATTGAGGCCGGTTTTCAAGGCGCGTCCGTGGGGCGCGCGCGATCTGGCTCCGATCTTCGATAAGAAGGCAGACGCGGAGCCGATCGGCGAGGCGTGGCTGACGGGCGATGAGTGCCAGATAGTGGGCGGCGGGCCGCTCGAAGGCATGACGCTCGGGGAGGCGACGAAAAGGTTCGGTGCGGAACTCGTCGGCGAGCACGCGCCGCAAAACGGCCGTTTTCCTCTGCTTATCAAGTTTCTTTTTCCGCGCGAAAAGCTGAGCGTGCAGGTGCATCCCGATGACGAAGGCGCGCGCAAGCTCGGCCAGCCATGCGGCAAGACGGAGTGTTGGTATGTCCTGCTGGCGGAGCCAGGCGCGCAGGTCGGACTGGGATTGAAGCCGGGCGTGACACGCGACGACTTCGCGCGCGCCATCACCGAGAAGCGCGCTGAGCAGCTGATGAACTGGCTCGATATTCACGCCGGCGAGATGATCTACGTGCCGGCGGGCACGGTGCACGCCATCGGTCCGGGATCGGTGCTGGTGGAGACGCAGCAGAATTCCGATACGACGTTCCGGCTTTACGACTACGGCCGGCCGCGCGAGCTGCATGTGGAGCAAGGACTGGCGGCGATGAAAGTAGAGACTGGGGCGGGAAAGGTGAAACCGCGGGTGAATGGTGGGTTGACGACGCTCGTCCATTCACCATGCTTCAAGGTGCAGCGAATCACACTGGAGTCGGGCACGTCCGTGGAACAACTCGGAGCGGGATTCGCCGTGGGCGTCATTGTTCTGCTGCAAGGTGCGGCAGGCATCCAAGGCGAAGGTGCGTACTTTTACTGCGGCGCGGGTGACGCCGTCGTCATCCCCGCCGAAGGCCGGTCGTATCAGGTGACGGCTACCGCGAAGGGACGTTGCGAAATGCTGCTCGCTACACCGGGCGCAACGGCAACACAGCCGGAGACCCATGGGGTAGGCGATATTGTTGTCACTGACGCTGGAAAGGCGACCCTCGGCGGCTAAAGCCGAGCAAGGTTTGCAGTCTGAACGGCACGGTCGGGCTAAAGCGCGAGTCATGGCTGAAGCCATGACCTACCGAGCCGTGCCCCTCCGAAAGACGCAGTCTAGGAGGAGCGGTAGCGGGATCCTTCGGCCAAAAGGTGGCCTCAGGCTGACGGTTTTATGGTTTGTTGAGCGAGAAGCATCGTAGCTATAGGGATCCTTCGACTGCGCGCCCCGTCCCGAAGGTTCGGGACGGCACGCTCCGCTCAGGATGACAGCAATAAGAATGAAAAGAGTTCCCTTCTATCCCGTGATCCTGGCCGGCGGACGCGGCACGCGCTTTTGGCCGCTGAGCCGCAAGCGGCGCGCGAAGCAATTGCTGGCGCTTGACGGCAAGCGGACGATGATCCAGCAGACGTTTTCGCGGCTCGCTCCGCTCGCGGGCGCGAGCAACTTTTGGATCATCACGAATGGCGACTTGCGCGATGCGATCGCGAAACAGTTACCGCGGCTGAACCGCCGGCAGATCATCGCCGAACCTGTCGGACGCAACACTGCGCCGGCGATCGGGCTGGCGGCGTTCATCCTGTTGCGCACGAGTCCGGACGCGGTGATCGGCATGTTCCCGTCGGACCACGTCATCGCCGACGAGGCGCGCTTCCGCGCCGACGTGCAGAAGGCGGCGCGGCTGGCGATCGAGGACGGCACGATGGTCGTGATGGGTATCCAGCCGACGCGCGCCGAGACCGGCTACGGCTACATCGAAGCCGGCAAGGAGATCACGGGCGGTATCCGCCAGGTGCGGGGCTTTAAGGAGAAGCCCGACGCGGCGACCGCGGAGCAGTTCTTTGCGGCAGGAAATTATTTCTGGAACTCGGGCATGTTCGTCTGGAGCGCCCGCACGCTGGCGGACGCGCTCGCCGCGCACCTGCCGAAGACTGCGGACGTCCTGCAAGAGATCGCGGCGACGTACGGCACACGCAAGTGGGAAGCGACGCTCGCGCGACTGTATCCGCGGTGCGAGAGCATCAGCGTGGACTACGCGGTTGCTGAGCCCGTTTCGGCGAAAGGCGAAGGCAAGAGCGGGTTGTACTGCATCCCGGCGGACTGGGGCTGGAACGACCTCGGTTCGTGGACGGCGCTGCACGAGCATAAGACGCGCAGAAAAACAGAGCGCGACGGCGACAACGTAATCGAGGCGCTCGCCAGCATCACGCTGCATGCCGCCGGCAACTACGTGCACGCGCCGGGCAAGTTCGTGGCCGCGGTGGGAGTGAACAACGTCGTCGTGGTAGAGACCGATGATGCTCTGCTGGTCACCACGCGCGAGCACTCGCAGGACGTCGGGAAAGTGGTGAAGTATTTGGATGAGAAGCGGCTGCACAAGCTGACGTGAGTTGTAACCGCGGAGACGCGGAGGAGAACATTCAGAAGCGAATCGATCTCTTTGTAAGTGTTGCAATCGCCGGCATCGCTGTGGCGGTCACCGGCTTGCTGGTGTGCTTCGGCATATTGCTTCTCCCACGTCTGATCGATCTGGGCCTGGGCACTGAAGGGCTGATCGTTTTGCTTTATGTTGGCCCTTTCGTGTCGAGCGTCGTGGCATTCGTCGCGGTATTCAGGAAGCTGCAGTTCACCGGAAGTGCTGATTCGAGGCCAAGAAGCTAGGAGCTGCATCGAGGCGCAAATTCGCGGGGTCCTTCGACTGCGCGCGCGCCTCGTCCCGAAGAGTCGGGACTCGGCACGTGCTCGCTCAGGATGAGCGGGCTGAGGTTTGATGATTTCATAGAATAGATCGCGGATCGGGATAGGATTCCCTCGCTTCACTCGGACTAAAACAAGAAGCCAATGCTTACTGACATCAGGTTCGGGACCGACGGATGGCGCGGCATCATTGCCGACGATTACACGTTCGAGAACGTGCGGCGCGTGGCGGCGGGGATCGCGGAGTATGTCTGCAAGAATGAGGACCCGAAGCGCGGCGTCCTCGTCGCCTACGACACGCGCTTTGGCTCGCGCAAGTTCGCGGAAGCCGCGGCGGAGCGGCTCGCGCAGGGCGGCATCCCGGTCAAGCTGGCGAACGACTACACGCCGACACCGGCGCTGTCGTTCCAGGTGAAGCGCCTCGGCGCAGCGGGCGGCGTGATGATCACGTCGAGCCACAATCCGTGGAACTGGAACGGGGTGAAGTTCAAAGCGAAGTTCGGCGGCTCGGGCACACCGGCGATGATGAAGGAGATCGAAGACTACGTGCGCCACGGCGCCGACCCCAAGGCACCGGGCGGCAGCGTGGCCGAGTTCGATTTCATGCCGGAATACATTGCCAACCTGAAAGCGTTCGCTGACGTAAAGAAGATCGGCGCGGCGGGCTACAAGGTCGCAGTCGATTGCATGTACGGCGCCGGACGGAACGTGCTGGCGGGAATCTTCGCCGAACTCGGCGTGCCGTGCGTGCAGATCCGCAGCGAGGTCAACCCTCTATTCCCGGGGATCAATCCGGAGCCGATCGAGCCGCACGTGCGCGCGTTGCAAGAGACGGTGGTCAAAGAAAAATGTCACGGCGGCTTCGTGACCGATGGCGATGCCGACCGCGTGGGCGCCGTCACGGAAGACGGCATGTTCGTGGACGCGCACAAGTGCTACGCCATCCTGTTGCGCTGGCTGCTGGAGTTCAAACAGTGGCCGGGCGCGGTGACGCGCGCATTCAACACGACGTGCATGCTCGACCGCATCGCGCAGAAGCATGGGCGGGAACTGATCGAACACGGCATCGGGTTCAAGTTCATCACTGACCTGGTGCTGAGCGGGCGCGAGATCCTGATCGGCGGCGAGGAATCGGGCGGCATCGGCATTCCCCGCTACCTGCCGGAGCGCGACGGGCTGATGAACTCGCTCCTCATCGCGAACGCGATGGCGGACCACGGCCGTACGCTCGGGCAACTGGTCGCCGAGCTGCAGAAGGAATTCGGCGAGCACCATTACGGGCGCGTGGACATGCACATCGCCAATGACGTGAAGCAGGCGGCGATCGCGCGGGCGGTGGACAAAGGGACGACCACGCTCGGGCCGTTCAAGGTGACGCGCAAGGCGGATTTGGACGGCATCAAGTTCTTCCTCGATGCGCCGCGCGGAGACACATCACGTAACATATCAAGTAGCCCAGGCGCCGAAGCTTGGGTGCTGATGCGCGCGTCGGGCACAGAGCCGTTGCTTCGCGTGTATTCCGAAGCGGCGTCGCCGGAGCTGGTAAAACAGATCCTCGGGGAAGCGAAGCAGTTCGTGGAGCAGAGTGCTCCGGCGGCGATGCGGGCTTAGGGAACGCTCTGATCCGCGTAATCTGCGTGCAGTCATCCGCGTAATCTGCGGTTTTAGATATTAAGAGAGCGTTTAACCGCAGATGACGCCGATAGAAGCCGCGGATTACACGGATACAGACGCCCAAATACAACGGAGCTGTGCTTAGCCTCACTTCATTTGAGCAGTTCCCTCCGCCCGGTCCCCAGTGTCAGAAGGCGCAGGCAGAAGCGAGCGTGCGGCCGGTAGAGCAGGTGGTGTAGCTGTCTCACCAACTGACACGCGATTGCGAATCGCGGCGCCGGGGTTACAATAACGGCAGAGGGGTGGGTTATGCGTAATCGTGTTTTCGCGGCCGCGCTCGCGGTCGTCCTGCTGGCATCGTTGGCGCAGGCGCGCATCACGGGCGACTATCTGGAGACGCGCAGCGCCGACGTCTATACCGGGGCTTGCTTTGCGAACGGCGAGGTCGGGCTGACGGGCGACCAGGCCATCCTGGCGTGGCACGTGCGCGAAGGTGCGTGGCTCGGGACGAAGCTCGACGGGCTGAACGTGGTCGCCGCCGTGAAGGCGAGCGCGACGCTGGGCGATCCGTATGGCAAGCCGTATCCGGCGAAGGCGGTGCTGATCGTAGACCAGCGCGCCAACGCCGAGCAGCGCCAGGCGCTGATCGAGTTCGCGCGGCACATGGGCGGCAAGCTCTTTGACCGCATCGTGAAGGTGGAGAGCGCGCCCATCGACATGCAGGTGATGCAGGAGCACGCGAAACACGGCAGCGCGTCACTGCGCGCCGGCAACTTCGCCGCCATCGAGACGCGCGCGATGAATGATGGCGACCACCTGTGCGGGAACGAATCCACCTACTATCCGCCGCTGACCACGACGACGCACGCCATGCCGGCGGTCGCCGTCACCGACAAGTACGACGGACCAGCACTCGGCGTGCAGTGGACGCTGCACGACAAGCGCAGCGCGTTCGTCGGGACGTTCGGCGTCGGGGATTAGGAACTTCCACAGGGAGGAGGAGAGGATGGGAGGAAAGACGGGCTTGAAGTGGCTTTCCTCTCTTCCTCGCCTCCTCCCTGTTTGCGTTTTCCTGCTTTCTTCTTCCTTCGCGGCGCAGCTCTCGAACATCGGTCCATGCACCGATGCGGCGATCTCCGATGCCGTGAAGCAGACGCTGGGGCCGCAGGGCTATCACATCGCGTTCAATGACGGTTCGAGCGCCGACATCTGGTTCCGCGCGACGATCCCGACCGCCGGCAAAGCGCCGCGCGACAACTCCGGCCAGCTCTACGCGCTCCCGGAGGCGGTGCTGGTCGGCGTGGTGCACTTCGACAAGCAGACGAAGGACTACAAAGGTCTACCTGTGCCCGCGGGAACGTACACGCTGCGCTATGAGATGCAGCCGAACGACGGCGACCACCTGGGCACCGCGCCGACGCGCGACTTCCTGCTGGCAACGCCTGCGGCGTCGGATGCCGATCCAAACGCCACATACGACCAGGACATGCTGGTGGCGCACAGCCGGCAGACCAGCAAGACGCAGCATCCTGCGCCGTTCAATCTGGTTCCCGCCGAGGCTAAGCAGTGGCCGAGCGTTTTTGATGACGGCAATGCGCACACCGTGCTCGCCGTGAAGCTGAAGACCGATAAAGGCGAACTACCGCTGGCGCTGGTGGTGAAAGGCTCGGCAGCGCAATAAACCCTTCAGCCGCAGATGAACGCAGATAAACGCTGACGGGGTCGGCTACAATCCCGGCACGATCATGCGCTCAATCTCTGTCCTGCTCCTGGTCAGCGCGACTGCGGCGACGCAGCCACTTCCTGCGAAGTCAGCGGCGCCAAAGTCGGCTCTCACGCCGGCGCAGTACTTCGAATCCATCCGCAACCAACCGACGCTGTTACGCGCTTTTTTGCGCGCGATGCCCAAGGGTGCGGACCTGCACAACCACCTTTCGGGCGCGGTCTATGCAGAGAGCTACATCGCGTATGCCATCCACGACCGGCTGTGCGTCGACCGCAAGACGATGAGCATCGCGGCCGCGCCGTGTGACGAGATCAACCCGCCACAAGCGACCTGCGCGAACGTGGCGCGGCCGCCCGCGAGCTGCACGCAGACGGATGCGGTGCTGTATCGCGAGCTGATCGACGCGATGTCGATGCGGCACTTCGATGTCGGCAGCGGGCAGGGTCTGTATCACTTCTTCGATTCGTTCGGAAAGTTCAGTGCGGTCAGCGGCGCCACGCATCGGGGCGAGATGCTGACGGAGGTCGTAGGCCGAGCCGCGGCGCAGAACCTCAGCTACATGGAACTGATCATGAATCCGAGCGGCGGACGCGCGACCGCGCTCGGCGCGAAACTCGGCTGGGACGAGGATTTCGAGAGCTTCCGCAAGAAAGTGGATGAGAACGGCGCGGCCGAGATCGTCGCTGCCGCGCGCAAGTCGCTCGACGACGCCGAAGCCGAGATGCGCGGCAAGTTCGGCTGTGTTCCGCCCGGCGCGCAGAGCGTCCGCGCGCTTGATCCGGGTTGCGCCGTCACGGTGCGCTATGTGCAGGAGATCTATCGTGGGCTGCCGAAGGAGATGGTGTTCGCACAGATGACGGTCGCGTTCGAGCTGGCAGCGGCGGATCCGCGCGTGGTCAGCGTGAATCCGGTGATGCCGGAAGACGGGTACACGTCGATGCACGACTTCGCGCTGCACATGCGCATGTTCCAGTACTTCCACAAGCTCTACCCACAGGTGAAGCTCACGTTGCATGCGGGGGAACTCGCGCCGGGACTGGTGCCGCCCGAGGGATTGCGCAACCACATCCGTGATTCGGTGAACATTGCGGGCGCGTCGCGCATCGGGCACGGCGACGACGTGATGTTTGAGGACGATCCCATAGGGGTGCTGCGCGAGCTGCGCGCGAAGAATGTGATGGTGGAGATCAACCTGACGAGCAACGATTACATCCTCGGGATCAAGGAAGCGCGGCATCCGTTCCCGACATACCTGAAGTATGGCGTGCCGGTGGCGCTTTCGACCGATGACGAGGGCGTGTCGCGCATCGACCTGACGAATGAATACCAGCGCGCGGTCGAGACGTATCACCTGACGTATGCGGACCTGCAGAAGCTGGCACGCACGGGATTGGAGCACGCGTTCGTGGATGCGGCGGCGCGCGAGGGACTGCTGCACGACTTCGAGCACAGGTGGGCGGAGTTCGAGCGGACGTGCTGCAAACAGTGAATCCACCACGAAGACACGAAGACTCTTAATCGATTCTTCTTCGTGCCTTCGCGTCTTCGTGGTGAACCGCTTCCAGTACAGCGCTGGCTAACGCCGCTTTCTTCTCGTCGCTCGTCATCATGGTGTCGCAAAAGTGCGCGCGCACGCCGAGGGCTGCGATGTCGGCGCGCTGTGCGGCGTCCTGCTGATCGGCGACGAGGACATCGAGGAAGTCGCGATAGGCCTGCGCGATGCCGACGCCAGACACGGCGAGGCCGCGCATGCGCATCAGATCGGCGGCGGGTCCGCTGACCGCGTCGCCACCGATGATGGGACTGATGGCAGCGATGCGGGCGTTGGTTGATCGCAGCGCGTCGAGAATGCCCGGTACGGCGAGAATGGGGCCGATGCTGGTGATGGGATTCGAGGGTGCGATGATGATGGCCTCCGCGCTCGCAATCGCCTGGAGCACGCCCGGTGCGGGCTGCGCTTTCTCGGCGCCGGCGACGCTGACGTCGGTGACGACGACGCTGTGGCGCTCGCGTACGAAGTATTCCTGAAAACTCAGGTCGCCGGCGGCGGTCGTGACGCGCGTCTCGACGCGGTCGTTGGTCATCGGCAAAATGCGCGCGGCGACGCCGAGCCGTTCCGCGAGTTCTTGCGTGACCTCGGTCAGCGTCGCGCCCTGGGCGAGCCGATGCGTGCGGTAGAGGTGCGTAGCGAGGTCGCGGTCGCCGAGCGAGAACCACGCCGGCTGACCGAGTGCGCGCATGCGGGCAAGGCACTCGAACGTATCGCCATCGACGCCCCAGCCGCGAGCTTTGCTTAGCACACCAGCCAATCCGTAAGTAACGGAATCAACGTCGGGCGAGACGTGCAGGCCCCACCAGGTGAGGTCGTCGCCGGTGTTGACGATGGCGGTGATTTCGCGCGGCGCGATGACCTGCTGCAGGCCCTGCAGGAATTTGGCGGCGCCGGTACCACCGCAAAGGACCGTGATCATGCTGCAAGACCGGTGGAGTCGGCCGCCGCACGCAGACGTCCGGCGAGTAACGCGGGCGCATCTTCGAGGACGCGCGGCACGAACTCCGGATATACCGGCAACCGCGCGCGGAGTTCGTAGCCGGCTGCGGCCGTGCGGCGCTGCAAGTCGGCGAGGTGCGGCCAGGGCGCTTCAGGATTGATGAAGTCGGGCGTGATGGGCGAGACGCCGCCCCAATCGTTGGGACCGGCGGTGAGCAGGTCTTCGTAATCCGGGTTCGAAAGATTCGGCGGCGCCTGGATGTTCATGTCGCGCAAGATGAGGCGCGCGACAGCAAGCGTACGCAGCAGGTCACCTCGCGAGGGTTCGGGCGCGGCGCGCATCGGGATGCGGTCTTTGGCACGAAAATTCTGCACGATGACTTCCTGGATGTGGCCGTAACGCGCATGCAACTCGGCGATGGCGAAGAGCGAAGCGACGCGGTCGGCGAGCGATTCGCCGATGCCGATGAGGATCCCGGTGGTGAATGGCACACCCAGTCTTCCCGCGTCTTCGATGGTGCGCAGGCGCCGCGCGGGAACTTTGTCGGGCGCATCGGCGTGGCAGGCAAGCGTGGCGTTCGTGCTCTCGAGCATCAGGCCCATACTGGCGGAAACGGGCTGGAGGCGCGCGATCCACTCAGCGCTGAGCAGGCCAGGATTCGGATGCGGCAGGAGCCGCGTCTCGCGCAGGACGAGATCGCACATAGCAGCGAGATATTCCAGAGTCGAGCTGTAGCCCAGGCGCGTGAGTTCTTCGCGCATCTCGGGGAAGGCCGCTTCGGGCTTGTCGCCCAGGCTAAAGAGTGCCTCGGTGCAACCCTGCTTCTCGGCCGCGCGCGCGCTGGCGAGGACTTCTTCCGGCGTCATGGTGTGGGCGCCGGCTTCGCCGGGCGAGCGGCGGAAGGCGCAGTAGGTGCAGTAGTCGCGGCACAGGTTGGTGAGCGGGATAAAGACCTTGCGCGAGTAGGTGATGACGTTGCCGTGCGCCCGCTCGCGGACGGCGCGCGCGGCGCTGAGCAGCGACGGCAGCTCGTCACCCGAACATCCGATAAGCCGCAGCGCTTCGGTGCGGGTGGGTAAGCGCGACGCGGCATTTTCGAGATAGGCCAGCGCCGCGCCGCTCTGGACAGCGGTCGACATCGCGGCCTAGTGCTTGATGACGCCGCAGGCGATGCGATCGCCGGCGTTGCCGGAGGGCTCGGTCTTCATGTCGTCGGCTTTGGCGTGGACGACGAGCGCGGTGCCGCCATTGGCGAACACGGAGTTCGCGCCGTCACCCAGAGTGACGCCATCGTTATGGATGGTGGCCTTGGCCATGCCTTTGGCCGACGCGGTGAAGTTGTTCATGTCGCCGGCGTGATGGCCTTCCGGATTCTGCAGGCCGTGCTTCTTGCCCGCGGGATTGAAGTGCGGGCCAGCCGAGGTGAACTTGGGGCCGGTGCAATCGGCAGTCTGATGGATGTGCAGGGCGTGTTCGCCGGCCGGCAGTCCTTTCAGGTTCAGCCGGATGTCCACGCCGCTGCCCGCGGGCTTGAGCATCGCCGTGCCGACATCTTTGCCATCGCCGTCTTTCAGAGCGACGGTTGCGGGCTTGGGCTTGGCTGCCTTGGGCTCTTTCGACTTCTTGTCGGCTGCGGCTGCGGAGATCACGAGAACGAAGAGGAGAACAAGCAGATGCCGAATACGCATACGCCACCTCGGGACAACCGGAATCCCGCGATGATATACCGCGCCTGCCGCCGCGGTTGACGGGCCGGGTTCTTGCTTCGTTTTTTGTTCGCCTCTGCGTTGTTCCAGATGTATAATGCCTCCCTTACACGCGCAAGACGTCACCGAGAATCGCTGAAAAGCGGCCCGGGGCGCGGCATTTCAACCCGGCGAAACCTAGGGCAGCGGGCTTTGCGGGGACCCCATCGGAGGAATCAACATGGCGGACGAGCGGAGCCGGGCGATCGACCTGGCCCTTTCCCAGATCGAAAAGCAGTTCGGCAAAGGCTCCATCATGCGGTTAGGGTCGAAGGAGGCGGTGGTGCCGATCGCGGTCATTTCCACCGGCGCCGTCTCGTTCGACGCGGCCCTCGGCGTGGGCGGCTTTCCGCGCGGCCGCGTGATCGAGATCTTCGGGCCGGAGTCGAGCGGCAAGACGACCATCGCCCTGCAGGTGATCGCCGAAGCGCAGAAGCAAGGCGGCATGGCGGCCTTCGTCGACGCCGAGCACGCCCTCGATCCGCAGTACGCCAAGAAGCTCGGCGTCGATGTCGACAACCTGCTGGTCTCGCAGCCGGACTACGGCGAGCAGGCCCTGGAGATCACGGAGGCGCTGGTGCGCTCGGGCGCCATCGATGTGCTGGTGGTGGATTCGGTCGCTGCGCTCGTGCCGAAGGCGGAACTCGACGGCGAGATGGGCGACAGCCACATGGGGTTGCAGGCGCGCCTGATGTCGCAAGCGCTGCGCAAGCTCACCGGCACCATCTCGAAGTCGCGCACGTGCCTGGTGTTCATCAACCAGATCCGCGAGAAGATCGGCGTGATGTTCGGCAATCCGGAGACGACGACCGGTGGCCGGGCGCTCAAGTTCTACAGCTCGGTGCGCATCGATATCCGGCGCATCGCGGCCATCAAGGAAGGCGACCTGGTGGTGGGCTCGCGGACGCGCGTGAAAGTAGTGAAGAACAAGGTCGCGGCGCCGTTCCGTGAGTCCGAGTTCGACATCATGTACGGCGAAGGCATCTCGCGCGAAGGCGACCTGCTCGACCTGGCGGCGAACCACAACATCGTGGAGAAATCGGGGGCGTGGTTCAGCTACAAGAACGAGCGCATCGGCCAGGGCCGCGAGAATGCCAAGCAGTTCCTGA
>CAYWSH010000095.1:0-13251 GCA_964460655.1 uncultured Terriglobales bacterium
ACCACCACCACGATGCCGGCGCGCCACGCGGATTCCACCGCCTGGCACAGAGGATCGGTCTTGTAGCTCTCCCAGACCTGACGGCCCAGTGAAACGTTCATCACGCGGATGTTGTACTGGCTCTTCAGGTTGATGGCCGCGTTGATGGCGTTGATCACCGCCGTGTCGGTGCCCTTGCCGTTCTTATCGAGCACCTTCAGGCTGATGATGCTGGCCGCCGGAGCGATACCTTTGAACGTGTTGAAGTAGCTTGCGCCGGTCGACTTGCTGCCGTTGCCCGCCACGATACCGGCAACGTGCGTGCCGTGGCCGTATTCATCATCCGTCTTACCGGTGTTGGCGAAGTCTGCCTTGTAGGCGATGCGGGCAGATTGCAGGTCAGGGTTAGCGGAAACACCGCTATCCACGATCGCCACGCCGACGCCGGTGCCGTCGTAACCCAGGCTCCAGGCAGCAGCCGCGTTGACCGTCTGGGTCGAGAGGTCGACGCTGCTATGCGTTAGGGACCGGTCCGGCGTGATGTAGACGACGAAGGGCAGTTTCTCGACCTTGTCGATCGCCGCGACCGGGAAATCGCTGATGGAGATCGCATTGATGAAGTCATGCGTCCCCTTCAGGCTGCTGCGCATACCGCCGAAGGCGAGTACGGCAGAGATCTGATTGGATTTCGCCGGACCGGAGAGCTGGATGATCACATCCACGGTCTCGGTCGACACATTCTTGAAATCAGGCGAATGTGTTCCGGCGTAAGCGCCGGTCGTCAGCAGTAGGAGTAAACACAGCAGTCCTACCCTGCCGATCGGCTGTTTAAGTTTGGAGTTGAAGGTCATTAATCTCCTCTGTCTTCGAGACCTGTTAGGCGACCACGGCTTCGCTGGCCCACAGTGTCGGCGCGCCCCATTCGGCAGACGCACCCCACAGAGCTGAGGCCGTTTCCACTTTCACGGCCGTCTTGGCAGCGGTAGTCGATGGGACCTGCGTTTGCGGCGTGCTGACCGGCGCAAAACGCGAAACCCCTTCTTTGATCTTGGCGACCTGGACCGCCGCGCCATGCAGGCGGGCGCCAGTCCCCTCGGAGCGCTGCGCGGCTGTCCGTGACGTTGGTTGAGCCAACGCCGCCGCCATCAACGCGAGCAACGAGATTTTGAGCAACTGCTTCATAACGCACTCCTGGTGCGGACTTCGGACAGCGTCAGTAAGGCAACCGCGTGACCAAAGCACAGTTTCCGGCAACGTGTTGAAAATGAAGGAATGCGACCACGGAGGGCGATTTAGCCGTGGGACAAGTTGTCGCGCGCGGCGCGCTCGGGCGCGACAGTTTGTCGCGCGCTGAGCGGCGCTTTCTGCGGGAGCGCAATAACTAAAGGTCGAGCATCGAGATCTTATTTGGTAGAGACGGGGCATGCCCCGTCTCGCCTCCTCCGTTCGCCCTTTGACAACTTGTCAGGCCGCCGTGTCAGCCTGCGACAACTTGTCGCGAGTGGCACTTTCGTCGGGAGGGAGCGTGAGTCGCACTCAGCAGGTATAACGCCTTGTATATCAATGACTTAGCCGCCACTCTGGTCGCGCAAGACCGGTTTGGCCCCCCGCCTGCCTATATCAGGAGCGGGAGAAACCTGCACTTTATGAAAGGCATGTCTGGATACGCGCGCAGCTTCATCGCCGTCGTCGTCGCGACGGGGATTGGTTGTATGGCGTACGGCGTACTGCACCCGGCTCCGACCGAGCTGGTGCGGTTCTTCTGCTACCTGGGCATCGCCTTGATGGCGTCGGGCATGAAAGTCCGGCTGCCGGGCATCAACGGCACGATGTCGGTGAGCTTCCTGTTCGTGCTGTTGGGCGTTCTCGACCTTACTTATCCGGAAACCATCACCTTGGCGGCGGTGGCAACCCTGGTGCAGTGCTACTGGAAGCTGCGCCGCAAGCCGCACTGGATCCAGGTGCTGTTCAACCTGTGCAGCACCACCCTGGCCGCGGGCGCGGCCTATGGGCTGTATCACTTCGCTGCGCTTCACTTGGAGCACTCGTTCGCGCCGGTGCTGCTCGTTTTCGCCGCGTGCACATATTTCCTGTGCAACACGGTTCCGGTCGCCATCGTTATCGCGCTGACCGAGCATAAGTCGCTCGCCAAGATCTGGAAGGAATGCTACTTCTGGTCCTTCCCCTATTACCTGATCGGCGCCGGCATTGCGGGCGTCGTGAGCTGGACCAACCGCGCACTGAGCTGGCAGATGTCGCTGCTCGTGCTGCCGGTCGTCTACGCGATGTACCGCTCGTATCGCCTCTACCTCGGCAAGCTGGAGAACGAGAAGAAGCACGTCGAGGAAATGGCTTCGCTGCACATGCGCACCATCGAAGCGCTGGCGCTGGCCATCGAAGCCAAGGACCAGACGACGCACGACCACCTGCAGCGCGTCCGTGTATACGCGCTCGAGATCGCCAAGTCGCTGCGCGTCACCGATGAAGAGATGGAGGCGCTGAAGGCCGCCGCTCTTCTGCACGACATCGGCAAGCTCGCAGTGCCCGAGCACATCATCTCCAAGCCGGGCCGCCTGACGCCGGAAGAGTTTGAGAAGATGAAAATCCACCCCATCGTGGGTGCCGAGATCCTGGAGCAGGTGCAGTTCCCGTATCCGGTGGCGCCCATCGTGCGCGCCCACCACGAAAAGTGGGATGGCTCGGGCTACCCGCACGGCCTGAAGAATGAGGAGATCCCAATCGGCGCGCGCATCCTGGCTTGCGTGGATTGCCTCGACGCGCTCGCTTCCGACCGTCAGTATCGCAAGGCGTTACCGCTCGATGAGGCGATGGCGCAAGTGACGCTGGAATCGGGCAAGAGTTTTGACCCGCGCGTAGTGGCCGAGTTGCAGCGCCGCTACCGCGAACTGGAAGTGATGGCCCAGAACGCCGAAGCAGTGAAGCGCGCGAAGCTCTCGACGGACGTGAAAGTCGAGCGTGGCACGGCGCCGGCAGCCGGCTTTGCGCAAGAGCAGAAGACCAGCCAGCGTGACGCTGCGGCCACATTGTCAACGGACTTCCGCTCGTCCATCGCCGCGGCCCGCCAGGAAGTGCAGATGTTGTTCGAGCTCAGCCAGGACCTCGGCAACTCACTGAGCGTCGATGAGACACTCTCCGTACTGGCCGTCCGCCTGAAGCGCCTGGTGCCCTACGATTCGATCGCCATCTACCTGCACAAGGGCGACAAGCTGATCCCTGAATTCGTGAGCGGCGATAACTTCCGCCTGTTCTCGTCGTTGGAGATCCCGATGGGTCACGGCCTCTCCGGGTGGGTCGCGCAAAACTGCAAACCCATCCTGAACGGCAACCCGTCGGTCGAACCCGGCTACCTGGACGATCCGAGCCGCTTCAGCACACTGCGCTCCGCGCTCGCTGTGCCCCTTGAGGGCCTGAGCGGCGTGGTCGGCGTGCTGGCGCTCTATCGTGCGGAAGCCGACGCGTTCAGCCGCGACAACCTCCGCATCCTCGGCGCCGTCAGCTCCAAGCTGGGCATCGCCGTAGAGAACGCCCTGAAGTATCGCCTGGCCGAGAACTCCGCCAGCACCGATTACCTCACCGGCATGCCGAACGCCCGCTCGCTCTTCCTGCAACTCGACGCGGAAGTGGCGCGCTGCAAGCGCAGCGGGGAGTCGGTGGCGGTCCTGGTATGCGACCTCGACGGCTTCAAGGCGATCAACGACCGCTTCGGCCACCTGGAAGGCAACCGCGTCCTGCGTGACTTCGCCGCGCGCCTGAAGGAGTGCTGCCGCGAGTACGACTACATCGGTCGCATGGGTGGTGATGAGTTCGTCATCGTGGCCCCGGGCCTGGCGGCGCACGATGTTGCCGAGAAGACCCGCCGCCTGGAAAAGATCGCCCAGGAGATCGGCTACGCCGTGACCGGCGACAACAGTCTCTCGGTCAGTGTGGGCGCGGCCATGTTCCCCGAAGACGGCGAAGACGCCGAGCGCTTGCTCAGCGAGGCCGACCGCCGCATGTACCACGTGAA
The DNA here is from genome assembly GCA_964460655.1 of uncultured Terriglobales bacterium. Taxonomy (GTDB): domain Bacteria; phylum Acidobacteriota; class Terriglobia; order Terriglobales; family Acidobacteriaceae; genus CAVUAF01. The sequence goes on from CAYWSH010000095.1 coordinate 4,007, forward strand.
GCAACAGCATCATAAGCAGCCGCGGGTCCCGGTTCCGGTGCTAGAGTTCCCGCATTACGCCAAGCAAACGGCGGCGGTGGTCAACTAGCGACGGAAGCGAGGGCCTGGGTCGACGATGTGGTTGCGCTTCGGCAAGCACCTCCTCCATTTTGCGCTGCTCGTCATCGTGGGCGGATTGCTCAGCGCCCTGATGGTGCGCCTGGCGCCGGGCTTCGACGCTGACGAGCAATCCCTCGACACGCGCCTCAGCGCTGAGAGCCAGCAGGCCCTGCGCGCGCAGCGCCAGCAGGACAGCAACATCCTGCGCTTCTACGCGAATTACCTCGCCAACTTTGTGCGCGGCGATCTGGGCACTTCGCGCACCCTGAATCGTCCCGTCCGCGAGTTGCTGAGCGAGCGCCTGCCCGTCACGGCGACTTCCCTGCTCTACGGCCTCGGCGGAGGCTGGGGGCTCGGATTCCTTCTCGCTCTGGCCGCGACCTACACGCGGGCCCGCTGGGTTGACGCGCTTTCGTCTCTCGCCGCGGCCCTTCTTTTGTGTGTTCCGGCAGCGTTGCTGGCCGTGCTGCTGGTACTGGCCCGTGCGCCGAGCCGTATTGCGATCGCTCTCATCGTCTTTCCTGTGATCTTCCGCAACGCGCGCAATCTGCTCGCCAAGAGCGCGGCCCTGCCGCACGTGCTGACCGCGCGCGCCCGCGGCCTTGGCCGCATGCGCACTCTGTGGTTCCACATCGTGCCCACGGCCGCGCCGGAGCTGCTTGCCTTGGCGGGGATCACGGTCAGCATCGCCATCGGCGCCAGCATTCCCGTGGAAGCACTGTGCGACGTGCCGGGAGTCGGACAACTCGCCTGGAAGGCAGCCATGGCGCGCGATCTGCCCCTGCTCGTCAACGTCACCGTGCTGGTAACTGCGCTCACGCTGTTCGCCAATACCGCCTCCGACATGATCACGGCTTCGCTGCGGAGCTCCGCCGCATGAAGCGTGCGCGACAGATCGCAATCGTGGTCGTCATCGTGCTTTATGGCGCGTGCCTTGCTGCCAGTTGGCTTGCGCCCTCGGGCTATGCGCACCAGTTCCGCGACGACGCCGACGCCCGCCCTTCGTTTCGCTTCCCTCTGGGTACCGACGAACTCGGCCGCGACCGCTTCGCGCGCCTCCTTTATGGCGGACGCGTCTCCTTGCTGCTGGCGCCGGCGGCAGCGCTCATCGCGACGTTCATCGCGGCGCTGCTCGGCGCGCTGCCCGGGTACGTTGGTGGTTGGATGGAGACCGTGGCCAAGGCGCTCACCGACGTCTCGCTCTCCCTGCCGTGGCTTTTCCTGTTGATCACGGTGCGCGCGCTCTTGCCGCTGAATGTCGAGCCCCTCACCTCATCCATCGTCACGTTCCTGTTGCTTGGCATACTGGGCTGGGCCGGCTCGGGACGAGTGCTCCTCTCCGGCGCGCGCGCCCTGCGCCGCTCGGACTTCGTCCTGCAGGCCAGGGCCTCTGGTGTCCATCCTGGGCGCTTGTTTTTTGTTCATGTTCTGCCAAACTTGCGGCCAGTCCTCAGCGCCCAGTTCTGGATCTCCATCCCGGTGTTCGTGCTCGCGGAAGCCAACCTGAGCATTCTGGGACTCGGTGTCGCCGAGCCGCTGCCGTCGCTGGGGAGCCTGTTGCGCGACTTGGGAACCTTTGCTGACGTGGCAGCACAACCCTGGCGCCTGGCGCCGATCTTGCTGCTGGTGACACTGGTGGGCACGCTCCAACTGGTGAATCGGGCGGAAGGAAACGTGGCATGATTCGAGCAGTTCGGAACTTCGTTCTCATAGCCCTGGTAACGGCGTCGGCGTTTTGCTTCGCGCAAAACGAATTACGCTTCGTGCTGCGCTCCGAGCCGAAGACCTTCAATCCGGTATTGGTCGACGATGACGCTTCGGAGACGGTCCGCTATCTCACCGGCGGAGTCTTGATCCGCGTCAATCGCCGCACCCAGATGCTGCAGCCCGAGCTGGCAGCGTCGTGGAAAGTGCTCGAGGGCGGCCGCAAGATCTCGTTCAAGCTGCGCGACGGCGTCAAGTTCTCCGACGGCACTCCGTTCTCCACGGACGACGTCGCCTACACCGTGAAGCAGCTGATGGACCCGAACCTGCACTCGACCACCGGTGATTCCTTCCGCTCGGCGCCCGGTGACGTCACCACGCAGGTCACCGGCAAGGACCAGATCAGCATCACGTTCCCGGCGCCTGTTGCCGGCCTCGAGCGCCTGTTTGACCAGGTCGCCATCATGTCCGCGCATTCGCCGGCGAAAGAGATGGCCGTCCTCGGGCCGTTCCTGGTGGCGGACCACAAGCCCGGCTCGCTGCTCCTGCTCAAGCGCAACCCGAATTACTGGAAGAAGGACGAGAAGGGACGCGCCCTGCCTTACATCGACGCCGTGCGGCTCGACGTGCAGCAGAATCGCGATATGGAAGTGCTGCGCTTCCGTCGCGGCGAGATCCAACTGATCAACACGCTGGACAGCGAGTTCTTCGACCGCCTGTCGCCGGAGCTCGGCGGCGTGCTGCGCGATATCGGCCCATCGCTCGACGGCGAGCAGATGTGGTTTAACCAGGTACCGACCGCGCCCATTCCCGATTACAAGCGCGCCTGGTTCCGCTCCACGAATTTCCGCCGCGCCGTCTCGGCGGCGATCAATCGCAACGACATCTGTCGCCTCGTGTTCGGCGGCCACGCCGTGCCGGGTGTCGGTCCGGTCTCACCCGCGAACAAGTTCTGGTTCAACAGCTCGCTGAAGCCGACGACGTATGACCAGAAAGACGCGCTGAATCGCCTGCAGCAGGATGGCTTCAAATTGCAGAGCGGTGTGCTGCGCGACCGCTCGGGCCATCCGGTGGAGTTCTCCATCATCACCAACGCCGGCAACAAGCCGCGCGAGCGCATGGCGACGATGATCCAGCAGGACCTTGGGCAGATCGGCATGAAGGTCACCATCGTCACGCTCGACTTCCCTTCGCTCATCGACCGCATCACGCAAGGCTTCAACTACGAAGCGGCCATCCTCGGCCTCATCAACAACACGCTCGATCCGAATTCGCAGATGAACGTTTGGCTGAGCTCGTCCGACAATCATCAGTGGAACCCGAAGCAGAAGGCGCCCGCGACGGATTGGGAAGCGGAGCTCGACAAACTGATGCGCGCGCAAAGCTCGACCGCCGATGAGAAGAAGCGCAAGCAGCTCTTCGACCGCGTGCAGGAGATCGTGCACGAGCAGGCGCCGTTCATCTATCTCGTGCACAAGAACGCGCTCGCCGCCGTGTCGAAGAACGTGCAGGGAGCCGACCCGGTCATCCTGCGCCCGCAAACGTATTGGAACATCGAGCGCCTCTCGGTCACCGGAGGCGGCAACTAGTGGCCGACGCGCCCAAGCTGCTCACGCTGCGCATCTCGGTGGATTATCCCGGCAAGCCGAACGCGCTGCATGACGTCGCAGTCGACCTGCAGGCCGGCGAGGTCCTCGGCTTGATCGGCCACAGCGGCAGCGGTAAGAGCACGCTCGCGCTCGCCATCCTGCGCCTGCTTGACTTCAAGTCGGCGGCCGCGCACGGCGAGATATGGTTCGACGGGCAGGACCTGATGAAGCTGCGCGAGCGCGACATGCTGCGCCTGCGCGGCCGCGATATCGGCCTCGTGCTGCAGAGCCCCATGTCGTCGCTCAATCCCGCGCTGCGCATCGGTACACTCTTGCGAGAGACCTGGCTGGCCCACTCCAGCGACACAGCGCAGTGGCGCGAGCGCGCTGCGGAAGCGCTTGCCAACGTCAGCCTGCCCACCGACGACAAGTTCTTTCGCCGCTATCCCTCGGAAGTCAGCGTGGGCCAGGCGCAGCGTGTCCTCATCGCCATGGCCATCCTGCATCGCCCGAAGCTGGTCATCGCCGACGAGCCCACGAGCGCGCTCGATCCCATCACGTCGTCCGAGATCCTCGCGCTTTTTTCCGACCTGAATCGCCGGCTCGGCATGGCGCTGCTCTACATCTCGCACGATCTGTTGTCGGTGAGTGCCATCTGCCAGCGCATCGCCATCATGCACGACGGCCAGATCGTCGAGACCGGCTCACCCGGCGCGATCTTCGAAACCCCGCAGCATCCCTACACGCAAAAGCTCGTGCAGGCGATGCCGCACGCACCGGTAAAAGCCGCCATGACGACACGCTAGACGACATGCACTTGACCGCGCTCCAGATGCTTGCCGCCTTCGCCGCCGCAGTCGGCGCCGGCGCCATCAACTCCGTGGCCGGCGGGGGGACACTCGTCTCGTTCCCCACGCTGGTCTGGCTCGGCTTGCCGACGGTGACCGCCAACGCCACCAGCACGGCCTCCATCTGGCCCGGAGCACTCGGTTCCGTCTGGGGATACAAGCGCGAACTGCGCCAGTGCGATACCGCGCTCTTCGCACTGCTGCTGCCGAGCCTCGTCGGCGGCATCGCCGGAGCATTGTTCCTCAGTTGGACTCCGCGCGCCGTCTTCGACAAACTCGTCCCGTTCCTTATTCTCTTCGCGACGCTGCTGTTCGCTGCGCAAACGCCCATCCAGCGCCGCCTGCGACTCGCTACCGCGCACCGCGGCAAAGCTTGGTTCCTGGCCGCTGCCTTCTTTCAGCTGTTGGTCGGGATCTACGGCGGTTATTTCGGCGCCGGCATCGGCATCATGATGCTCGCCGCGCTCGGCCTCGCCGGCCTGACCGATATCCATCAGATGAACGCGCTGAAGAACCTCTTCGCGCTCGCCATCAACGCCAGCGCCGCCGCCTACTTCATGACGACGAGCATGGTCGCGTGGCCGTATGTCCTCGTGATGGCGCTCGGTTCCATGCTCGGCGGCTACGGTTGCGCCGGCCTCGCGCGGCGCCTCGGCCCGGTCTTCGTGCGGCGCACGGTGATCGCCATCGGATTCACCATGGCCATCTCACTCGCGTTAAAGCTGTAGAATCGACCTCTGACCGTACGGAGGTCTCCCCCATGTTCCGTCCCAGCCTGAAATCCTTCATGCTGTTTGCCGTCACACTGCTCGGCGTCGCCGTGGTTTCAGCCGGCGCGCAGGAACTGACATACATCGCGAATCCGCCACGGGCTTTCGTCACACCAAGTGGCGCCTCGCCTCATGGCATCCCGCAATGCGCCACCAACGATCCGACGATCCCGACCACGGGCGTGATCTTCTGTTACACGCCGCGATACATCTGGACCGCCTACAACATTCTTCCGGTCCTGATCGGCGGAAACTTCGGGCAGGGCCAGACCATCGTCATTGTCGACGCCTTCGGGAGCCCCACGATCCAGCAGGACCTGGCGACCTTTCATCAGACTTTCTTTGGCTCATCCTTCCCTGCCCCCGACTTCGAGGTCGTATGCCAGCCCGCCTGCCCGAATTTCAATCCCAATAATGCGCCGCAGGACCAGGTCGGCTGGAGCTTTGAGACCACGCTCGACGTCGAGTGGGCACACGCCATCGCACCGCTCGCCAAGATCAGGCTGATCGTTGCCTCGACGCCGCACGGCAACTCGATCAATAACGCCGTGAAGTACGCGGTGGCGCACTATCCGGGCAGCATCCTCTCGCAAAGCTTCGGGATCGCCGAAGCCGCCTTCCGTGGCAACAACGCGCAGTTCCTGCAGGCGCACCAGAACTACGCTGACGCGGTGGCGCAGGGCATCACCGTCCTCGCATCTTCCGGCGACTCAGGCGCCAGCAACGGTGGTTTCCCGGTAGCGAATGCCGGATTCCCTGCTTCCGATCCGTTCGTGACGTCGGTCGGCGGGACGCAAGGCCTGCCGCTCGGCAATCTGGTCACTCTTGCAGGGACGTGCGCACCGCCCGCTACGACTTCCTGCCTTCCCGTGGGCTACGGCGCCGAGCAGGTTTGGAATGAGGCATGGATCGGCGCGGCCGGTGGCGGCGCACTCAGCGCGTTTTTCGCCCCGCCCGCGTACCAGAGCGGCTTGGGCTTCACCGGCCGTGCCGTGCCTGATGTTGCCTATAACGCGGCCGTCGATGGTGGCGTGCTGATCTACTACTCGGCGCTCGGCCCGTCGTTTGCGGGCTTCTACATCATCGGCGGCACCAGCGCCGGTTCTCCGCAGTGGGCCGGCATCTTCGCGCTCGCCAATACGGCCCGCGCTGCCGGCGGGAAAGGATCGCTCGGCTTCGTGAACCCCGGTCTGTATGGGATCGCCCAGGGCCCGCGCTACGCCACCGACTTCCACGACATCACGGTTGGGAACAACACGCTGGTTGGGACATCCATTGGGTTCTCCGCGGGTGCCGGGTACGATCTGACGACCGGCTGGGGCACGCCGAACGTCGCCAACCTGCTCGTCGATCTGAAGAACCTGCCGTAGAGGGTCTCGATCCCGTTGTTCACTTAGCAAAACAAAACGAGGCGTGCCTAAGGCACGCCCCGTCTTGCTATTTGACATCACGCCACGTCGTAGCGATCGAGGTTCATCACTTTGCTCCACGCCGCGGCAAAGTCCCGCACGAATGTCGCCTTCGCATCGTCGCACGCATAGACCTCGGCGAGTGCCCGCAGTTGGGAGTTCGAACCGAAGAGCAGATCGACCCGCGTAGCAGTCCACTTCGGTTCGCCGGTTTTGCGATCGCGCCCTTCGTAGACATCATCGGAAGAACGCTGCCACTTCGTATTCATGTCGAGCAGGTTGACGAAGAAGTCGTTCGTCAGCGTCTCGGGTCGCTTGGTAAAGACGCCGTACTTCGCTTGTCCAACGTTCGCATGCAAGACGCGCAAGCCACCGATCAGTACCGTCATTTCCGGGGCCGTCAGCGTCAGCAACTCTGCCCGGTCGAGCAACAATTGCTCTGGGGTCGCTTGCATGCCCTTCCGCACATAGTTGCGGAACCCGTCAGCACGCGGTTCGAGCACGGCAAAGGATTGCGCGTCGGTCTGCTCCTGCGAGGCGTCGGTGCGTCCCGGCGAGAACGGGAGCTTGCTGTCGTGTCCGGCCCTCCGCGCCGCTTCTTCGACCGCGGCGTTGCCGGCGAGCACGATCAGGTCCGCCAGCGAGACCCGCTTGCCTTTGCTGCCGTTCGTCTGTGAACGGTTAAACTCCTTTTGGATCGCCTCCAGTCTCGGCAATACCTTCGCCAGTACGGTCGGCTGATTCACTTCCCAATCTTTCTGCGGCGCAAGCCGCAGGCGCGCACCATTGGCTCCGCCGCGCTTGTCGGAGCCGCGGAAGCTCGCCGCTGCTGCCCAAGCCGTCGAGACCAACTCCGAGATCGTAAGACCCGAAGCGAGGACCTTCGCCTTCAGCGCAGCCGCGTCCTTTTCGTCGATCAGTCGGTGATCGACTGGCGGGACCGGGTCCTGCCACAACTGCGGCTCCTTTGGGACGAGCGGGCCCAGGTAGCGAGCGATCGGCCCCATATCGCGATGCGTCAGCTTGAACCATGCCTTGGCGAACGCGTCTGCGAACTGCTGTGGATGGTCGTGGAAGCGCTTCGCGATCGGTGCATAGATCGGGTCCAGCTTGAGCGCGAGATCGGTCGTCAGCATGAACGGCGCGTGTTTCTTCGCGGGATCGTGCGCGTCAGGAACACTGCCGGCACCGGCGCCATTCTTCGGCGTCCACTGATTCGCACCCGCCGGGCTCTTCGTCAATTCCCAGTCATAGCCGAAGAGGTTCTCGAAGTAGTTGTTGCTCCACTTGGTCGGAGTCGTGGTCCAGGCGCCTTCGAGTCCGCTCGTGATGGTGTGGACCCCGCTGCCATCGCCGAACTTATTGGTCCAGCCCAAGCCTTGCGCCTCGATATCGCAACCTTCAGGTTCAGGACCGACATATTGCGTTGCGGCCGCCGCTCCGTGCGTCTTGCCGAACGTATGTCCGCCGGCGATGAGCGCCACCGTCTCCTCGTCATTCATCGCCATGCGGGCGAACGTCTCGCGGATGTCGCGCGCGGCCGCGAGCGGATCCGGCTTGCCATTCGGCCCTTCAGGATTCACGTAGATCAAACCCATCTGCACCGCACCGAGCGGATTCGCCAGTTCGCGGTCGCCGCTGTAACGCTCGTCGGCGAGCCATTTGGTCTCAGGTCCCCAATAGGGCTCTTCGGGCTCCCACACATCTTCGCGCCCGCCGCCAAAGCCGAAGGTCTTGAATCCCATCGATTCCAACGCGACGTTGCCTGCCAGGATCATGAGGTCGGCCCACGAGATCTTGCGGCCATACTTCTGCTTGATCGGCCACAACAAGCGGCGTGCCTTGTCGAGGTTGGCATTGTCGGGCCAGCTGTTCAGCGGCGCAAAGCGCTGCTGTCCGGCGCCCGCCCCGCCGCGCCCGTCAGCGATGCGATACGTGCCTGCGCTATGCCATGCCATCCGGATGAACAACGGCCCATAGTGGCCGTAATCGGCCGGCCACCACTCCTGCGACGTCGTCATCAACGCGCCCAGGTCCTTGATCACAGCGTTCAGGTCGAGGCTCTTGAACTCTTTCGCGTAGTCGAACCCGGCGCCCATGGGGTCCGACAACTCGGAATTCTGCCGCAGGACTTGCAGGTTGAGTTGGTTCGGCCACCAATCGGCATTCGTGTGCGCTGGGCGTGCGCCATGCACTACCGGGCACTTCGCTTCAGCGGTCTGACCAGATCCATGAGTGGGAACAGCTGCCATCGCTCCGGTGAGACTCTTCTCCATGGGATTACCGTCCTTCGAATAGATCCAACCGACGTAAGAACTGAATGAGTGAGTGGAAGAATGGCTCCGCAGGTAGGACTCGAACCTACAACCCTCCGGTTAACAGCCGGATGCTCTGCCATTGAGCTACTGCGGAGTGGAACGCGCATCGCGGACGCGATACGCGGAGCAAGTTGTCCACTCAGTTATATCGCAGTTTTGCGCGATTTCAAAGCGGACCGGACGCTTGCGTGCCGAGCCGGCCGTTACGAGCGCCTCGCGGATCTTCGTTGCTCACCAAGGCTGAGCGGTTTTGGAGCCGGAGGCGAGAGAAACTAAGACTCGGTGAAGAACTGCGCCATGCGGCGGAATTTATCGTAGCGTCCGGCAAGCAATTGCTGCACCGGAACGCCGCGCAGCGCGCCGACTTCCCGTAGCAAAGCCTCGCCGAGCAGACGTGCAGCTTCGTCCATGTCTTTGTGCGCGCCGCCCATGGGCTCGGGCACGATGCCGTCAATGATGCCCATCTTCTGCAGATCGTCGGCCGTGATGCGCAGGGCCTCAGCTGCGA
>CAYWSH010000096.1:0-5678 GCA_964460655.1 uncultured Terriglobales bacterium
CCAAAGACGTCGGCATGCTTCATGCCGATGCGAGTAGCGCCGTATCCGCCCATCGAATGCCCTACCAGCCCGCGGCCCAGCCGATCCGCGATCGTCCGGTAATGAGCGTCGATGTACGCAACCAGATCGTGCGCAATGTACTGCTCGAAGTCGCCGGTCGTGACCGAGCTGGAATACATTGATCCGTTGTGCGCGGTCTTCGAGTCCGGCACAACGACGATCACCTCCCGGGCGCCTTGCGCAAACGCACCTTCGATCGTTTGCGGGACGTGGATCTCCTTGCTCCATTGCTCGGCGCCGACGGAATAGCCGTGCAGCGCATAGACGACGGGATAGCGGCGCGACGATCGCCTGGCATAACTCGGCGGCAAATACACGATGACGTCGCGGTCAACGGTGTCGCCTTCCAGGTTCCCTTCGAGCGCCGCGCCGTGCACCTTGATGCGCTCCACCGAGACGGCTTTCGCGCTGGGCTCGACGGGAGGTACTTCCGTCTGTACTTGGGCGGCGAGTCGCGGAGCACGAGCGACGCTGATCGCCAGCACGATGACATAAAGGAGCTTGTTGGTCGTCATGAGGACCTTATGGGACAGGAAATGTAAATCATCGAGCCGATAGCTTACTCGGCCCGCAACGCTTCCATGGGATCGACGCCGGCAGCGCGCTTTGCGGGCAGGTAGCTGGCCACCAGACCGAGCGCGATGGTGACGAGCGCGACAGCGCCCAGGACCAGAGGATCACTGGGGCTTACATGGAACAGGAGCGACTGCAGCAAGCGCGTGAGCGCGACCGCACCGGCAATGCCAACCACCAGACCTGCAGCCGTCATTCCCAGTCCCCGGCCGATCACCAGCCAAAGAATGTTCGCGGTCGATGCCCCTAGTGCCCGGCGAATGCCCAATTCCGCCGTGCGCTGCACGACCCAATACGTGATCGTGCCGTAGATCCCGATCGTGGTGAGCAGTACGGCGGCGACGGCGAAGGCGCCGAGGACAACCAGCACCAGCCGGCGCTGTCCTTCCTCCTGTTCGGCGAGCTCCGCCATCGTGTGAATCGCGGAGATCGGCTGCGCAGGATCGACGGCGAGCACGGCGCGACGCATAGCTTCGGCATAACGAAGGGGATCGCCGCTGGTGCGCACCGCGACCATCATGGTGGGAGAGACGGTTTGCCGGATCGGCCAGTACATGCTGGGCGTCGGCTCGCCGTCGAGGCTCTGCCGAATGTCGCCCACCACGCCGACGATCTCGTAGTGCGGCACATGTGCGCCCATCAGCAGACGCTGGCCGATCGGGTCGAAGCGAGGATAGGCCGGCCAGAGCTTGCGTGCGAGCGCCTCATTGATGATGGTGACCGGCGGCGCGTCCTCCTGGTCGCGTGCGGTGAATCCGCGGCCGCGGCGCAATGGGATGCGCAGCGTGCGGAGATAGTCCAGGCTGATGAACTGGATCATCCCCAGAGGGCGCTCGTTCAGCTTGCGTGGCGGGGCATCGGCCGGTTGCACGGGCATCATGGGAAAGCCCATCATCGGCAGCGTGAGCGAGACCATCGATGCCTGCACGCCGGGAACGGAAGCGATGCGGCGCAGGACGTCGTCGTAGAACTTTGCCTGGGACTGCGTGTCGCGGTACCGCGTGGGCGAGAGCGAGACGCGGAACGTCAGCAGATCCGAGGAATCGAAACCGGGATCGACTTGGTTGAGGCGCACCATGCTGCGGACCAGCAACGCAGTGCCGCTCAGCAGAACGATCGAAAGAGCGATCTGTCCGGCGACGAGCGCACTACGCAGGTCCAGCAAACGGAACCGATGTGCGGCCGGCGGCGATCCGCCCCGCGACTTCAACATGGACACCAGGTCGAGGCGTGAAGCAGTGGTTGCGGGAAAGAGTCCGAAGATGACACTCGTGGCGGCGGCAAGCGCGACCACGAACGCAAGCACAGCTACATCGAGGTGGATCTCGCTCATCCGCGGCAGCTCCGCACGACCGAGCGTGGTCGCCATGATCCCCTGCAGGATCCATCGGGCCAGGGCCGTCCCCAGCATCGCCGCTACCAGGGAGAGGGTTGCGCTCTCGATCAGGACTTGCGCAATGACCCGTCCGCGAGAAGCGCCCAGGGCCGCACGCAACGCGAACTCGCGTGCGCGCGCGCTGGTGCGGGCCAGCAGCAATCCCCCGACATTGGCACAGGCGATCAGCAAAACGAAAGTGACGGCGCCGAACAGGGTCCAGAGGATGCTGCGCACGTTGGCGACGAGCCTCTCCTTCAGGCGCTCGATCCGCGCCGGCCGGTTCTTCGTGTCGAGCATCCCCGGGTGCGCGGCCGCATAGCGCGCGTTGATGACCTGAAGCTCCGCACTCGCCTGTGCCATGGTCACGCCTGGCGCAAGCCGTCCGAAGACCACGAGCAGCGGGCTGAATGGCGTCACGTCCTTCGCCGGCTGCGGGAGCCAGACGTCTTCGTCAGAAAAAGGAAACCTCAAGTCCGCAGGTGCGATCCCGACCACGGTGTGCGGGAAACCAGCCAGGTCGATGGTGTGCCCGACGATCTGCGGATCGCCTCCGAATCGTCGTTGCCACAGAGCGGAGCTGATGATGACGACCGGCGGGCCGGCCGGTGAGTCTTCCTCGGCCGTGAAGCTGCGTCCGATCAGCGGGTCGACGCCAAGGACCGCGAGGAAGTTCGCCGAGACCCGTGCCTGCTTGATGACCTCGGGCGTGAAGGCGCCGGTGAGGGCGACATCAGCGCTGGAGGTGAAGTAGCAGCCCATCTCGCGGTAGGAGTGAACGGACTTCTTCAACTCGTCCCAACGGAGCGGAGTGGCGCCGGAGGTGATCAGGACAAGCCGATCGGGATCCGGGTAGGCCAGCGGCCGCAACAATACCGACCGGACAATGGTGAAGACGGCGGTGTTCGCTCCGATGCCGAGGGCGAGCGTGGCGATCGCGGTGAGGGCGAACGCGGGACGCTTACGCAGCGTGCGCAGCGTGTAAGCAAAGTCGCGTACAAGGGCGTCAACAACAACGTCAACGCGCATACGAGCAGGAAGGCTAGCACACAACGTGAACGGCGACGCGGACCTCGGCGTGCAGCCGGTCCATCTCCGCATGCAGAGCTTTGATAGAGTGGCGTAGCTCCGCTGCACCGCGCAGTGCGGCATCGCTGCCTGGCAGCGGTGGATGCCCCGTTTCAAAGCGGCGCCGCCATCGGTCTAAGGAACAAGAGCGGATCAACCCCGCCGCACCTCGCCGTGCAGAATACGGGCAAGAGCGGCTCGGGGTCGCCGGAAGCAAAGGCTGCGCAGAAAGCGATCATTGTTCGGCTGGTCGAGGCGGGCGCCGACACGAACGCTCGCGATGGCAAAGGCAAGACCGTTCGGCAATGTGTCCAGAGTGACTGGATAGAGGAGTTGTTGTGGTGCCGGCATGGGCGTCGCGACTGATGGCTGAACTCGACGCAGCGGACCTGCGCGCCGAGGCGGTGGCGAAAGGGCTCAGCGTGGTCCAGCTGAACTGGCGGCCCGTGCCAGGCACGTGTAGTGTGGGGCAATGCCTGGAACATCTGCGGATCGGGAATGAGATCCTCGTACCGGTCCTATCCGCTGCGCTCGCAGGTCACGAGCGCAAGACCGTGGACGACATCGTTCTGCGACGCCCGAGCCGATGGTTCATTCGCAACTACATCGCTGCGAATCCGGGCGGAACGCGCGCCAAGGCACCCAAGAAGATCGCGCCTGCCGCCCACATCGAGCCCACCGTTCTCGAAGCGTTACTGCACAGCAATCAAGCGGCGCGAGAGTTGATCGAGCAAGCGAGCGACTACGATGTGAACCGCATCCGCTATCGGAACCCCTTTGTCCCGTTGCTGCGCTTCACGGTCGGAACGGGGTTAGAGATCATCGCAAAACACGAGGGCCGCCACCTGCTACAGGCAGAAGCCGTGCGGCAATCTCCCGGTTTTCCGGATCGATAACCCACTCACTCATAGCGCAGCGCGACGACCGGGTCCACCTTCGTGGCACGACGCGCCGGGATAAGGCACGCGATCATGGCGACGCCGATCAGCAGCACCGCAGTACTAAGGAAGCTGGCCGCGTCGAACGTGCCGATACCGAAGAGCAGTTGGTTCATGGCGCGCGACAGGACGGCAGAAAGGGCAAGGCCGACGACCACTCCGCCTGCCACCATCGCCATGCCACCGCCGATCACCAGCTTCAGCAGGTCGCCGCGCTGCGCGCCCAGCGCCATGCGGACGCCGAACTCCTGCGTGCGTTGGCTCACTCCATACGAAACGACGCCATACGTCCCGATCGCCGCCAGCAGCAGCGCCAGGAAGCCGAAGATGGCGACGACTTCCGCGCCGATGCGCGCCGCGTTCAGCGAATTGTCGAGGATCTGTTGCACGGTCTGCACCCGCAGTTGCGGCAACGCCGGGTCGAGCGCCTTCACTGCGCTGTTGATGGTAGTGAGCGCGGTCGAAGGATCACCCTTCATGCGGACGAATAAGGTGACGAACGGCATGTAGTGCTGCCGCAGCGGCATGTAAACCAGCGCGGTGGGAGGCTCGCCCAGTGAGTTGTACTTGACCGTACTCACCAGACCGACGATCTCCACGTCCCACGTCTGCAACGCGAAGTGCAGATGATGACCGACGGGGTTGACCCCTTTGCCCCACGTGCGGTCCGCAAACGCCTGGTTGACGATGGCCACCATCGGCGCCGGCGCGTCGTCGTGGTCCGTGAAATCGCGTCCGCGTTGCAGCGTGATGCCGGCCGCGGAGAAGTACCCCGGCCCCGTTCCAACGATCGGCGTCAAGATGCCCTTGCTCGGGTCGGAGGTGTCGGCCGAGTCGGGGAACGTCGTGCGTGCGATGTTCCCACCCAACACCTGTGTATCGGAAACGGCAGCATCCTGCACCATGGGCAACGCTTTCACGCGCTCGACCACATCTTTATAGAACTGCTCGGCGCGCGGCTGCGGATAATGCGCCGCGTTCATGTTGAGGAACATCGTCATCGCGTGCTTGGTTTCGAAGCCCGGATCGATCTGCTGGGCGTTGATCAGGCTGTGGACGAACAAGCCGGCGCCGACGAGGATGATGAGCGAGAACGCGACCTGCAGCATCACCAGCACGCCGCGCAACCCGTACCATTTCGCCCCGCTGCCGAGCGCGCTGCGGTCGCTCAGTCCGGTGAAGCGCGCGTTGCCGCTGGCCTGCAGTGCGGGCATCAGGCCGAACAGGATGGTCGCCACCAGCGATAACCCCAGCGTGTAGCCGAGCACGCGGCCGTCGATCGAGATATCGAGGTTCTGCGGGAAACCGCCGGGAACCAGTCGCGTGATGCCGCCCCGTGCCCAGTAAGCGATCATCAGCGCGAACGCGCCGGCGAGGACGCCGAGGATCAGGCTTTCAGTCAGAAGCTGCCGCACCAGGCGCCAGCGCGATGCGCCCAACGCCACGCGCACCGAGATCTCACGCCGCCGCGCGGTCGCGCGCGCCAGCAGCAGGTTGGCGACGTTGGCGCAGGCGATGAGCAGCACGAAGCCGACGATCAGCATCATGATGGTGCCCGCACGTGCAAAGATGGCGCGTTGGTTCGGCGGGATGTTCGTCTGCGCGATCGGCAGCAGCATCACGCCGCGGCCGGTGTTCTGCTGGGGGAACTGCTTCTGCAACTC
>CAYWSH010000096.1:5778-11882 GCA_964460655.1 uncultured Terriglobales bacterium
TGCGTACCGGTCCCGATGATGACCGACGCCGCCGAGAACACGCTGTTCTTCTCGCGATAGTCGCGCGCGTTCAGGTTGGAGAGCGGCTGGAACTCGGCCACCTGGCCGTTGCGGTTGCGCGTGTTCGAGAACACGGAGACGACGCGGTCGGGCTCGGCGATGGGCACGCCCTGCAGGAAGACGGCCTTGGCCATGGTGAAGATCGTGGTGTTGGCGCCGATGCCCAGCGCCAGCGAGAACAACGCGGCCAGCGTGAAGCCGACCCTCTTCGTCATCATCCGTAACGCGAAGCGAATGTCCTGCAGGACTGCATCCATGGCGCTACCTCGGCGTGTGAACTAAGTTTATAGGAGAACCGAGCCGTTCCTCGACCCCGAAGTCGACGGCAGACATTTTAGCGACACATCCCCAAAAGGGCAGACGGCCTGACCAGGAAAACGTAAGCGGCAGGCTTTCCTGAGCGGGGAACGGTCGCCAGGCCGCTAACGACTTTGATGGTAGGCCGTCTACCCTGCAGCGGTAGAATGTCTTCCCTTATGACAGCACGCGAGTCGCAACGACGGGTCGAGTTGCTGCAGGGGACGCTCGACATGCTGATCCTGCGGACCCTGGTCCTGGGCCCGGCCCATGGACACCAGATCGCCAAACATATCCAACGCACGACCAACGACCTGCTCCAAGTGGAGCACGGTTCGCTGTACCCGGCCCTGCATCGCCTGGAGGGCAAGGGCTGGATCGCCGGCAAGTGGGAGGCGGGCGAGGGTTCGGCGCGCGAGTTCAAGTTCTACCGGCTCACGGCGGCGGGAAAGAAGCGCCTGAGCCACGAAGAATCCAAGTGGCGACAACTGACCGGCGCGATCGCAAGGGTCATGTGGCCCGCGAACGAGAGCTGAACCGGCAGGAGGTAGGGCCGTGAAATGGTGGCAGCGGAAAGAGCGCGAGCAAGACCTGGCACGCGAGTTGCGATCACACCTGGAAACGGAAGCCGAGGAGCAGCGGGGCCGCGGCGTGAACGAGGAAGAAGCCCGGTATGCCGCGCGGCGCGCCCTGGGCAATGCGGCACTGGTCAGTGAAGACGTGCGCGCCGAATGGGGATGGATGTGGCTGGAGCGGGTGGCGCAGGATGCGCGTTACGGGCTACGGCAGATCCGGCGCAATCCGATGTTCTCGGCCATCGCGATCACGACCCTGGCACTCGGGATCGGCGGCATCACGGCGATGTTCAGCGCCTTCGACGCGGTCTTGATCCGCCGGCTGCCGTACGCCGACGCCGGCCGCCTGGTGATGATCTGGGACAATCTGAGCAAGGTCGACGTCACGAAGAAGCAGAACTCTACCCCGTTCGAATGGATCGAGTGGCGGCGCCTCAATAGCGTATTCAACGACCTCGCGGCGACGCAGCCCGTGGATGCGACCCTTTCGGGGGACGGTGAACCAGAACAAGTGCCGGCACGCAGGGTGACGTGGACGTTCTGGAACGTTTTAGGTGTCCAGCCGATGAAGGGCCGCGCCTTCACCGAGGCGGAAGACAACAACAGCACGCGTGTCGTGGTCATCAGTCACGGGCTGTGGCAGCGTCGTTTTGGGGGATCGCCCGACATCGTCGGCCGCAAGATCTCGCTGAACGACGAACCCTATGAAGTGATCGGCGTGATGTCGCCGGGCTTCTATTTCATGCCAGCGCGCGACATCGACCTCTGGATGCCGGCGTCGTTCCCGGCCTGGATGCGCACAAGCGTAGCGTGGCACGCCGCGCAGATCGTCGCGCGGCTCAAGCCGGACGTCACCTTGGAGCATGCCAGGAAATCCATGGAGGCCTTGAGCCTGCAAGTATCGGCGAAGGACTTCCGCGGTCCGCATGCGGTGTTCGTGGTGCCCTTGCGGGAGGAGATGGCGGGCAGGACGCGAACGGCGCTCATCCTCTTATTGTGGGCGGCGGCGGCGCTGCTGCTGATCGCATGCATCAACCTGGCGAACCTCTTGCTCTCCCGCGGCGTAGCGCGCGGCCGAGAAGTCGCCGTGCGCGTTGCCCTGGGCGCGAAGCGCAGCCGGCTGGTGACGCAGTTCCTGACCGAGAGCCTGGTGCTGGCGGCGTTCGGCACGTTCGCCGGACTCGCGCTGGCGCTTCCCGCGATGCGGTTCCTGGAAAGTCTGGTACCCGAGGCGATGGGCGCGAAACACCTGACACTCGACGGACGCGTGCTGGCGTTCTCCGCCGCCACAACGATCGCGGCGGCGTTGACGTTCGGGCTGGCGCCTGCGTTGCGCGGCGCGCACGGTGCATTGCAAGCCGGACTGCGTGAGGGTGGGCGGGGCGCCGCCGGCCCGCGGAGCTACTGGCTGCAGCATTCGCTCATCATCGTCGAGACAGCGCTGGCAGTAGTGCTGCTGACTTGCGGTGGCCTGCTGTTACAGACGTTTCAGCACCTGCGGAATGCAGACATCGGGATGAGGACCGAGAGGTTATTGACGTTCGAGACGCCGCTGTTCCGCTACAAGGACTTCGACCGTCGCGTAGCCTTCCTCAACGCAGAGGTGGAGAAGGTACGCGCGCTTCCCGGCGTGATCAACGCGGGCGCGATCGACGTCCTCCCCTTCACCAATTCCTCCAATGCCACTTTCTATCATCTGGAGGGCCAACCCAAGGAGAGTGCAAACCGGCAAGTCGCGCTCATTCGTAACGTGAGCCGCGACTACTTCGCCACGGTCGGCGCCCGTCTGCGCGAAGGCAGGTTTTTCGATGCGACGGACCAGAAGTCCGAGACGCCGGTGGCGATCGTGAACGAGGCGTGGGCGAACCGTCATTTTCCGCGCGGCTCGCCGCTCGGCCAACGATTCCAGTTTGGAACGCGCGCGACGAATTATCGCCACACCATCGTCGGCGTCGTGAAGCAGATCCCCGAAAGTGGCGTGCTCGATGAAACGAAGCCCGCGATCTATCGGGTGCGCGAGCAATGTGACCAGATAGACGATCTGGCCGCCGGCATCGTCGTTCGCACGGCGGTCGAACCGACATCGATCGTTCCGGCGGTGCGGCGCGCGATCTGGTCCCTCGACAGGGACCAGCCGCTGGCCCGTATCCAGACGATGGAAGACATGGTCGACCGCCAGCTCTCCACGCCTTCGCAGAGCACCGCATTGCTAGGTGCGTTCGCGTTGCTGGCTTTGCTGCTCGCCTCCATCGGCCTGTATGGCGTGCTCTCGTACGCGGTAGCGCAACGCACGAACGAGATCGGCGTGCGCATGGCGCTGGGCGCAACCGCGGGAGACATCCTGATCGCTTTCAGCCGGCAGGGCATGCGGCTGACGCTGGCCGGGCTCGCGGCCGGACTCGTGCTCGCGCTGGCCGCGACGCGCCTGATGACTGCCCTGCTCTACGGCGTACAGGCGGCGTACACGCCCATCGTCGCCACGGTGTCGGGTGTGCTGCTGCTGGTTGCGTTCATCGCGTGCTTGATCCCGGCGCGGCGCGCGTCGAGCATCGAGCCGATGGCCGCGCTGCGGCATGAGTAGTGCATCATCGCAACGCGCGGCTGGAGGTCCATCAAACGGAACTCGATCACGGCGCGCCGTGGTTGCCCGGGATCGGACCGCAGAGTGAACGAATCGACTTCAGCTTACGCGTAGTTGGCCGCGGTCTGGCGCTGCACCGGATGCAGCCACGCGCGATACGCGGGCTCGGAACCGTTGACTGCGCGGAAGAACACACTCTGGATCTGTTCAGTGACCGGCCCGCGATCGCCGCTGCCGATCTTTTTGTCTTCCACGGCGCGCACCGGCGTGACTTCGACGGCGGTACCCGTGAAAAAGACTTCGTCAGCGGCGAGCAGGTCGCCGAGCGCGATGGCGCGCGTCTGGACTTCGAAGCCGAGGTCGCGCGCGATGCGGATGACGCTGTCGCGCGTGACGCCGAGCAGGATGGAGTCTTCTCCCGCGTTGGTGATGACAGCGCCATCGCGCACGATGAAAACGTTCTCACCGGAGCCTTCGGCGACGTTACCGTCGGAGTTGAGCAGGATGGCGTCGTCGTAACCGGCGGCAACGGCTTCGCGCACGGCGAGCACCGAGTTCACGTACTGGCCGCAGGCCTTCGCGGTGGATGGCATCATGCTGGGGTGGAATTTGCGCCACGACGCGACCGAGACGCGCACGCCGCGCGATTGCGCGTCGCTGGCGTGATACTTCTCCCAGGGGAACGCGACGATGCTGACGTGCGTGGGGCAGCGATCGGGAAAGAGGCTGAACGTCAGGCTGCCGTAGTGCGCGATGGGGCGGATGTAGCAGGCGCCGAAGCCGTTCTTCGCGATGACGTCGCAGACCGCGTCGGCCAATTGCTGCTGCGTGTAGCGCAGCGGGATGCCGTACACCGCGGCCGAGGCGTAGAGACGCTGCAGATGGTCCGCGAGGCGGAAGACGGCGGGGCCATCCGGAGTGTCGTAACAACGAATGCCTTCGAACACGCCGGTCCCATAGTGCAGGCCGTGCGACGACACATGTACCGTGGCGTCTTCCCAGGCGACAAGCTCACCATCCATCCAGACCCATTTTGATCGGTCGAACATCGTGTCTCCTTACACCGCCCACAGCCACTGGTCGGGATCTTCCTCGTGCAGCGGGCGATCGCTGCCGCTGAGCCAGTCTTCGCGCGCGGGGCTGCAGACGTCGATGGCGACGACGTCTTCGAGGACTTCGGACGAGTGCTCGCGCCCCGGCTTGATGGTGAGGACCTGGTTCGGGCCGAGCAGCACGTCGCCCTCGGGCGTGTGGAACAGCCAGCTGCCCTTGAGCACGATGATCATCTCTTCGTGCGCGTGGCGATGCGGGCGCGTCACGGAGCCCTTGCGGACTTCGAGGCGCGCCATGCTCAGCTTCTCGCCGGTGGCGACTTTGCGGCGATAGTTGCTGCTCAGGTATTCGGGTTCAGTCACGTTCCAATCGTGCACACTCATAACGGGCCTCACTAGACCGCGGCTTTGGCGGTCGACTGCGGTGCTGCTTCAGCGGCGACCGGCTTGCCACCATCGGGCGTGATGGTCACAGGGTTGATGAACGACATGAGCGCACGCAAGCGCGCACCCACGCGCTCCAGTTCCTGGTCCTGCTCACGCCGCCGCGTGGCGTTGAACTGCGGACGACCGGCCTCGTTCTCGGCGATCCAACTGCGCGCGTAGTCGCCGCGCTGGATGTTCTCGAGCATGCGCTTCATGGTGCGGCGCGTCTCATCGGTGACGATCTGCGGGCCACCGGTGTAGTCGCCGTGCTCGGCGGTATCGCTGACCGAGTAGCGCATGTAGTTGAGGCCGCCGCGATAGATCAAGTCGACGATGAGCTTGAGCTCGTGCAAGCACTCGAAGTAGGCGATCTCGGGCTGATAGCCGGCAGCAACGAGCGTTTCGAAGCCGGCTTTGACGAGCGCGCTCACGCCGCCGCAGAGGACTGCTTGTTCACCGAAGAGATCAGTCTCGGTCTCCTCGCGGAAGGTGGTCTCGATGACGCCGGCACGGGTGACGCCGAGCGCTTTGCCGTACGACAGCGCGAGCTGCTTCGCGGCGCCGCTGGCGTCCTGATGAACGGCGAGCAGCGCCGGCGTGCCGCCGCCTTCGACGAACACTTCACGCAGGCGGTGGCCGGGTGATTTGGGCGCGATCATGACGACGTCAACGTCCGGCGGCGGTGTGACGGTGCCGAAGTGGATGTTGAAACCGTGCGCGAAGAGCAGCGTCTTGCCGCGCTTCAAGCTGGGCGCGATGGCTTCGCGATAGAGCTGCGGCTGTGCCGTGTCAGGGACGAGCACGACCAGCACGTCGGCCCACTGCGCGGCACGAGCCGGCGTGAACACCGGCACGCCTTGCGCTTCCGCGCGCGCGCGCGACTTACTGCTCTCCGGCAGCGCGACGACGACTTCGACGCCGCTGTCCCGCAGGTTGAGCGCATGCGCGTGGCCTTGCGAGCCATAGCCGAACACAGCGACCTTCTTGCTGCGGATCAATTGCGCATCAGCATCGCGATCGTAGTAGATGTTTGCCATTTTCCTTGCTCTCCTCTTCTTTTTCTTGTCGCTCCGCTCCAAAACCGCCGGAGCGCATCGTTCTTGATAAAACCCT
>CAYWSH010000096.1:11982-13112 GCA_964460655.1 uncultured Terriglobales bacterium
CGCCGCTTGCCGTTCGCGGCGACGTTCTGATTGCCGCGACGCATGGCCACGCGGCCGGTGCGCGCCATTTCCAGGATCCCGTAACCGCGCAGCACTTCCACCAGACCGTCGATCTTGTCCTCGGTGCCGGTGGTCTCGAGCACGAGCGAGTCGACGGCGACATCGACGACGCGCGCGCGGAAGACGTCAGCCACCTGCATGACGGCGGCGCGCGTCTCTTCCGTGGTTGAGACCTTGATGATCGCCAGGTCGCGGAAGACAGCGGACGCGGTCGCAAGATTGTCGACGCGCAGCACGTGAATGAGCTTGTAGAGGTTCGCTTCGAGGCGCGTGGCGCCGGCAGCGTCGGTATCAACGACGACCGTCATGCGCGAGACACCGTGCGTCTGCGTCGGCCCGACGGTGAGCGATTCGATGTTGAAGCCGCGGCGGCGGAACATCGATGCCACGCGGTTCAGGACTCCCGGCTTGTCTGCGACTTCCAGCGTTAGTGTTGTCATTTTTTCCGGTCACTCCGTTCCAGAACCGCTAGTGAGTACTGCTCGCCCCAAATCCCTCGAGGCCTTCGATCGCGCTACGCGACCTGCACGGGTCGCTCCGCTCTTACATCTCCCCTTCATGCGTCCTGTGCTGTCTCCACCAACGGCGTGGGACGGCGGATCATGGCGTGCAAGTCGGCGCCCGCGGGCACCATGGGGAAGACCGAGTCTTCCTGCTCGACACGAAAATCGATAACGAATGTGCCGCGATGCTGGCGCGCCTCGCGCACTGCGGGCAGCACATCGGCACGCTGGCGTACTTCCGTGGCGCGCAGTCCGAAAGCCTCGGCGAGCTTCACGAAATCGGGATTGTGCAGCGGCGTGGCCTTGTAGCGTTTGTCGTAGAAGAATTCCTGCCACTGCCGCACCATGCCGAGATAGCCGTTGTTGATGATGGCGACGTTGATGTCGAGCTTCTCCTGGCCGATGGTGGCGAGCTCGGCCATCGTCATCTGGAAGCCGCCGTCGCCGACCACGACCCACACTTCCGCATCGGGGCGCGCGAACTTGGCGCCAATGGCGGCGGGCAACGCGAAGCCCATAGTGCCGAGCCCGCCGGAGGTGATGAGCGAGCGCGGGCGCTCGTGCTTG
>CAYWSH010000097.1:0-13090 GCA_964460655.1 uncultured Terriglobales bacterium
TCAAGAAGGCGTTCGACGCGAACACCAAGTGGGACGTCGTGGAGATCGTGTCGAATCGCTACCTGGGCGGAGTCGCCGAACCCTCGCAGCGCGCCAAGATGGCCGAGAGCGGCAGACGGATGCTGCAGTTCGTCGCCGACAACGACTTCAAGACCGCCGTCGACCCGATCCTGTTCCAGAACGTCGTGCGCCCGATGGGCGCGCATGCCGAAGCATGGCTCGCGGCCTACCGGATGACGCCGGAAGGGCGCGGCTTCCCCGGCGTGACGCCCGCGCTCAAGAGCGTGCTGGGCGTTCCTCAGGCGATCAGCGCCTGAGCCGGCGAGCGGGTGAGCGGCCATGCGTGCGGACGACATGTTGGTCTCGGTGCGAAGCCGCAAGCTCGCTTGCGTGCTCGATCCGGCGCTGGTGCTCGGCTCGCGCGTCGGGCTGGCGTTCGCGTTGCGGCTGTCGCGGGTGCTGGAACCTTGGCTCACGCGGAGCTTCTGGCAGGTGATCGATGCGAGCGAGCTGCTGCTGCCCGGCCTGGCTGCCGCAACGCCCGCCAATGACGCCGAAACACCGTGGCCGCTGGCGGACGTGCTGCGGGCGTGGATTGCATTGCGCAATGCGACCGACGCGGGCTCGTGGCCGTTTCGCTGGATCGGTGACAACCTCGCCGAATCGCAACTGAACGGATCCGCCGATTCAGGCGTGGTTATGCACTACGAAGCATTGGCCGAAGCGTTGGCCACGCGGGTCCGGCCCGATGACGATCTCGCGCCCGGCATCTGGCCGTCGCGGTGGAATCGTCGCGAGGCCAGCGTCGACACCATCGCACTGTCGGCGGCGCTGGACGGCGCATTGGTGCTGACCGCGGCGGTGCCGGAGCAGGAGCCTTGGCCGGTGCAGGCGCTCGCGCGTATTGGACGTCCCGCGCGACTGCTCGATCCATTGCCGACCGGGCATTGCGCATCGCTGTTCGCCGCCGAGCGAGCGTTGCTGCGCGACGCACTGGCGGCCGCAGGGCTGGCCAGTCTGGCGCAGGAGCTTCCGCCGCTCGCCGCGTTGCACGTGAATGTCGTCCCGGCGATGCTCGCGACGTCAGCGATGCAGGCGTTGCCAGGTACGGAGGAGGGACTTGCGCCGGAACGTTGGGCCGATGCCGAGAATCCGTGGGACGACGTACGCGCGTGGTGGTACTACCTGTAAGCGACACAGCCGCGCCACCTCGGGCCGAGATCACGACGCGGCGTGCCGGCGCCCTCTATCGGAGATTCGCGATGAGCCGCAGCCTGCCCATGCAACGTGATCGCCACACTGGCCCACGTATCAATGCCGACCAATTGGTTGCCACTGCGGTTGCCGGCCAGATCGCGCATCCGGTTGGCCGCGCGTCGGCCTATCGCATCGGCTACGACGGTGTGGCGCGGGTGCTGCCCGGCACAGGCGGTATCGCGCTGAACAAACGCATCGGCGACATGTGCGTAGGTCTGGCTGGCGATCATGTCGAGCCCGGCGTCGCGCTGCACAACAACAGCCGCGAAGTCATCGGCCCGCGTGACGGTCCTAATAACGCGCTGATCACGTCCGCCTGCGTCGGCAATCTCGCGCGGGTGATCAGCGGGCCTTGCGTCGGCCAGGTCGGGATGGTCACCGGCAAGCACGGCGGCGTTAATCACGTACTGGTGGACTTCCCGACCGAGGTGCTGATGCGGCTGCAGATCGGCGACCGCGTGCAGATCGTGTCGCACGGCCTCGGTCTACGTCTGCCAGCTTATCCGCGCGTAGAGGTCCTGAACTGCGCGCCGCGCCTGCTGCGCCGCTGGGGCATTCTGGAGCGCGACGGACGCCTGCACGTGCCGGTCACGCATCTTGTGCCAGCGCGCCTGATGGGGTCGGGCCTGGGCAAGAACACGGCATGGCGCGGCGACTACGACATCCAGCTTGCCGACCGGTTGACGCGTGAGCACTACCGGCTGGGCAGCCTGCGCTTCGGCGACATGGTTGCGATTACGGATGCTGACACGCGCCGCGGCCCGCTTTATAGCTCGGGCCGCGTGACCATCGGCGTCATCGTGCATGGCGACAGCACGGTCAGCGGCCACGGACCGGGCGTCACGCCGCTGCTGACGGGTCCCACCGACTCGCTGATACCAATGCACGCGCCGCAAGCGAACCTCGCGGAGATTTTCGACCTACGGCGTGCAGTGCCGCAGCGGCAGCGTCCAACGCTGGCCGAGATCGATTGCAGACGCCGCCGCGTGCTGCGCGAGCAGCCTGCGCGGTTGGCATTCGAAGTTGGCGGCCATCCCGTCACGGAGTGACAGGCATGCGAGCGTCGCGGCGGTCGATCATTCGACTGTGCATCGCTGGGCCATCAAGCTGTTGCCGGTGCTGGAGAAGGCGTTTCGCCGCCGCAAGCGGCCGGTTGGCAAGAGCTGGCGGATGGACGAGAGTGTGTCACGAACACGAGCGAAAGCTTGTGATGCTGTACTGAAGATGGGAGTTGGCCTCCCGAAGTCGGCCTGCAGGGGCAGGCTTCAAACCGCCCGGTGCTGCTGCGTTCAAAAGGCGTGGTGGTGAGCGACCGTGGAAAAGTCATCCATAAGGATGGCAGGTATGTGTTGAGAAGATGAGCGAGAGCAAACCGTTCGATGACGCGTCGTTAATTCATAAAGCGCTGTCAAAACTGGAGTCATTTCGTCGCTCCAGGATCAGTCAGGACGAGACCTGTTTACGGACCTGACGGCAGCCGGCGTAGAGGCGGCATGAGCTCAACACAGGCTTTGGTATGGAACGTGAGAACCTTGCTCCGGATGCAAAGGGAAATGACAAATGGCAGACACCATGAGGAAGAATACCGATGCCGGAGTGAGGGGCGGAGCTGCCCGTAGTAGTGTTGAAGCCTTTGTAATGAGGGTGGAGCGAAGGGGCAGCGTTATCCTGTTGACGAAGGTCACCAACCTGCATGGCGGGGATGAGTGACATGACCTCAACAAAACCGTATGACATTGCGAAACGCACGGTCTGGGAAGCGTATCAGCTGGTGAGGGCCAACCGGGGTGCTGCAGGCGTGGACGATGAAACGATCGCCATGTTCGAGCAGAACCTGTCGGGCAATCTGTACAAGCTGTGGAACCGGATGTCGTCGGGGTCGTATTTCCCGCCACCGGTGAAGCAGGTAGAGATACCCAAGGCCACGGGCGGTACCAGAAAGCTGGGCGTGCCCACCGTGTCGGATCGAATCGCCCAGGCTGTGGCCAAGCTCATGATAGAACCGGTACTGGATCCGTTGTTCCATCCGGATTCCTATGGATACAGGCCGGGAAAATCGGCAAAACAGGCGATTGCGGTGACGCGCAAGCGTTGCTGGCAGTATGACTGGGTTGTTGAGTTTGACATCAAGGCGGCGTTCGATCAGATCGATCATGACCTCCTGCTCAAGGCGGTACGCAAGCACATCAAGGTGGACTGGCTTCTGTTGTAGGCAGATCTCTACCAGTTTTCTGCCCGGCGTAAGTCCTGTTGCCTTGAAACGGATGCGACAGACGGTGCGGGGGTGGCGGTTGCCTCGTCGAACGTCCGGGTCACTGGTCGAGCTGGCCGAGCAATGCAATCCCACGATACGTGGCTGGTGGAACTACTACGGGGCCTTCTATCGGACGGCCATGCTCGGGCTCGGTCGGTATCTCGATCGCAAGCTCGTGCGTTGGGCCCAGCGCAAGTACAAGACGCTGCGACGGCATAAAAGGCGCAGTGAAGCGTGGTTGCACAAGATGAAGAAGGCGTACCCGCGACAGTTCATGCACTGGCAGGTTCATGGGGCACAGGTTGGATAACGGGAGCCGTATGACGCGCGAGTGTCACGTACGGTTCTACGAGAGACTTCGGGCGCAATTCCCGAGGCCTACTCACCCGTACATTCGCGTCAAGGGGGAGTGGCGGTATCTCTACCGGGCCGTCGACAAGGACGGCAACACGATTGACTTTCTGCTACGCGCCCATCTCGCCGCGCTCGATGTCTGCCGCCGATCAATTCTACGACCTCGCAACATAAGCAGTACTTCGCTTCCTGACACTGCTCGCACCTTGAGTCTTACTGCGACAAAGCCCTTGCAACGGATGCTGCAGAAGCACAATGAAGATTACAAATTTCAATGGGTGAGCGTCGGCGCATAATGTTTAAGTGTTGACCCTTGGCAGGGAAGAGGGTTGTATGCGCTGCGCAAACTGCGGGTTTGAGAATCTCACGGGGGCCAGATTTTGCGAAGCATGCTGGGCCACGCTGGCACGCACGTGTCCGCGTTGCGGGCAGGAGGCGGGATCCGCCGCCCGATTCTGCAGCGCGTGCGGCGCGCCGCTGACCGAGGCGCGGGCAATGCAATCGCTGCCTCCGGCACCCGTTTCAGAGCCGCCCGCGCCCATCCATTACACGCCACACCACCTTGCCGAGCGCATCCGCGCCGAACACGCGGCCATGGAAGCGCGGGGCGAGACCGCAGGCGAGCGCAAGACCGTCACGGCGCTGTTCGCGGACATGGCCGGTTCCACGGCGTTGATCCACGATCTCGACCCGGAAGTGGCCCATCGCCTGATCAAACCCGTCGTCGCTCTGATGATGGAAGCCGTCCACTACTACGAAGGCTATGTGGCGAAGTCGCTCGGCGACGGCATCCTCGCGCTGTTCGGCGCGCCGATCGCCCACGAAGACCACCCGCAGCGCGCGCTCTTCGCGGCATTGCGGATGCAGCAGGCGATGCGTCGCCACGGCGACCGGATTCGTCTGGAGGAAGGCATTGCGCTGCAGATCCGGGTTGGCGTTCACACCGGCGAAGTCGTCGTGCGCTCGATCCGTATGGACGACCTGCACACCGACTACGATCCCGTCGGACAAACGATTCACATCGCGTCGCGGATCGAAGGAATCGCCACGCCCACGTCGATTCTGGTCAGCGAATCCACTCACAAGCTGGCCGAAGGCTATTTCGAGTTCAAGGCGCTGGGGGCTACCCAGCTCAAGGGCATTCCCGCGCCGCTGTCGGTGTATGAGGTGCTGGGCCCCGGCGCGCTGCGCACGCGCCTGCAATTGGCGGCGCATCGTGGTCTCGCGCGGTTCGTCGGCCGTGAGACGGAAATGGAGCACCTGAATCGGGCATTGGAAAAGATCCGGGCGGGGCATGGGCAGGTTGTCGGCGTGGTCGGCGAAGCGGGTGTCGGGAAGTCGCGGCTCTTCCACGAGTTCAAGGAGCGTTCGCGACGCGGCGCTCTGGTGCTGGAGACGTTCTCGGTATCGCACGGCAAGGCCTTTGCCAATTTGCCGCTGATCGAGCTCCTGAAGAACTATTTCCAGATCACCGCGCAGGACGACGAGCGGCGCTGCCGGGAAAAGGTCATCGGTAAGGCGCTGACCCTCGAGCGCGGTTTCGAGGATCTCGTGCCGTACCTGCTCTACCTGCTCGGCATCGCCGACCCCGGTTCGGCGCTCGCGGAAATGGATGCGCGGATCCGGCGCGACCGCACCTTCGACGCGATCACGCAGCTCCTCGCGCGGGAGAGCCGCGATCAGCCGGTGCATCTGCTGTTCGAGGACCTGCAATGGCTGGACCGCGAGACCGAAGCCTTCCTCGCTTACCTGATCGAACATGTGCCGGACACGCGGATTCTGCTTCTCGTGAACTATCGGCCGGAGTACCAACCTGCCTGGGAGTGCGCGGCTTATTGCAGCCAACTGCGGCTCGAACCGCTTGGCCCGGCCGAAGCCCAGGGACTGCTGACGGCGCTGCTCGGCGACGATCCCACGCTCGCGCCGCTCAAGCAGCTCATCCTGGAGAAGACGGAGGGCAACCCGTTCTTCATGGAAGAAGTGGTCCAGACGCTCGCCGAGGAGAAATCGCTGCTCGGCGATGCGGGCCATTACCGCATCGAGCAGACGCCGGCGACGCTGCATATTCCGACCACCGTGCAAGGCGTACTGGCCGCCCGTATCGACCGGCTCCCCATCGCGGAGAAGGAGTTGCTGCAGACGCTCGCGGTGATTGGCCAGGAGTTTCCGTTCAGCCTGATCCGGCGGATATGCGGCGACCAGGCGGCGCAGGACGACGAACTGCGCCGCCTGCTGGCCCACCTGGAAGCCGCGGAGTTCATCTACGAGCGACCCGCTTTCCCGGACGTGGATTATTCGTTCAAGCACGCGCTAACCCAGGAAGTGGCCGGGCATTCCCTGCTCACGGAGCGGCGCAGCGCGCTGCACGAACGCGCCGCGCAGGCGATCGAGGCGCTGTTCCCGACCCGCATCGCCGATTACTGCAGCGAACTCGCACATCACTACAGTCTGAGCGGCAATATTCCGAAGGCTGTCGAGTACCTGCATCGTGCGGCCCAGCAGGCACTCCGCCATGCCGCCCATCCGGATGCGTTGCATCACCTCGGCGCGGCGCTGGCGTTGCTCAAGCGTTTGCCCGACACGCCCGCGCGCGCGCGACGGGAACTGACGCTACTGCTTTCCCTGGGGCCGGCCTTGATGGACGTGCGCGGCTACGGCACGCCGGAGGTTGGCGCGACCTATAGGCGTGCGCTGGTATTGTGCGAGCAGACCGGCGAGACGTCGCAGCGCTTCGCGGCGCAACTGGGATTGCGGATCCACCATCTGGTGCGCGCAGAGTACGCGACAGCGTACGAACTGGGCATGCAGATGCTCGGTACGGCACGCCGTGCAAAGGATCCGGGCTTGCTCATGGAGGCGCATAGCGCACTGGGCTCATGCTTTTTCCTGCAGGGAGATTTCGACGCCGCTCGCACTCACGTGGAACAGGCGCTTGCGATCTACGACCCCGAGCAGCATCAGGCCCACGTCTTCGCACACGGCGTGGACCCCGGCATCCGGGCTCTGAACTTCCTCGTTCTGACCTTGTGGTTTCAGGGATACCCCGATCAGGCGAGGAAGCGCAGCCTGGAGGCGCTGGCCCTCGCGCAGAAGCTTGCCTATGGTCCGAGTCTCGCGTTCAGCCTGACTTATGCCGCCCAGTTGCATCAACTGCGACGCGAGTCGTCGCTCGCCCATGAGCATGCCGAAGCGGTCATCACGCTATCGACCGAGCAGGGACTGCCGTACTGGCTTGCGTGGGGAATGCTTCTGCGAGGCTGGGCGATGAGCGCGCACGGACACATTCAGGAGGGCATCGCCCAGATGCGCCGAGCACTCGACGCCCAGCGGGCCGCCGGTGGCGAAGACCAGCGCCCGTATTTTCTGGCTCTGCTTGCCGACAGCTATTGGCGCGCGGGCGACAGGGAGGCCGCTCTGGGAACGCTCGAAGAGGCCATGTCGATCGTGGAGAAATCCGGCGAGCATTGTTACGAGGCCGAGTTATACCGGCTCAAGGGAAGCATGCTGTCCGGCGGCTTGAACAACGAGGACGGCGTACCGGCGAACAGCGACGAAGCCGCGGACTGTTTTCACAACGCGATTGCGCTGGCTCGCCGGCATGGTGCCAGATCGCTGGAATTGCGCACGGTGTCGAGCCTCGCCCGGCTGTGGCAACGGCAAGGCAGGACGGCCGACGCACGGCAGACGCTCTCCGAGGTGTACGGGCGCTTTGCGGAGGGCTTTGACACCGCTGACCTGCGGGACGCAAAAGCGTTGCTGGATGCGCTAGCCGCGAGCGATGGATGAACTACGCATGACGCGCGGCAGCGAACGGCGCGCCGGCGTGCCATCCGTTTGCTTGACGCCGATTCGCGGAGACCGAGGAGACGGGGCATGACGACCACGCACACGAGACGTCGCGACGATGAAGCGCCCAAACAGATCGCGCTGGCGTTGCAGGGCGGCGGGATGCACGGCGCGTTCACCTGGGGCGTGCTCGACCGGCTGCTCGAGGACGGCAGGCTCGCGATCGAAGGCGTCAGCGCGGCCAGCGCCGGCGCGATGAACGCCGCGGTGCTCGCATACGGGCTGCTGAAGGGCGGCGAAGACGCTGCGCGTGAGGCGCTGCACGACTTCTGGCAGGCGGTCGCGCAATCCGCCGAGCGCTATAACCCACTGCGCTGGACGCCGTGGCTGAAAGGGACGCACAGCTTCGGGCTCGATCATTTGCCGCTCTATGCATTCGCCGACATGGTGCTGCGCATCTTCTCGCCGTACCAGTTCAATCCGCATAACCTGAATCCGCTGCGCGAGGTGCTCGAAAGCCAGGTCGACTTTGCCGTGCTGCGCAAGCAGTGTCCAATTCAGCTGTACCTGTGCGCGACCAACGTCGAGACGGGGAAGATTCGTATCTTTACTGGCAAGGATGTCTGCGCGGACGCGGTGCTTGCATCGGCATGTGTGCCGACGCTGTTCCAGGCGGTCATGATCGACGGTGAACACTACTGGGACGGCGGCTACATGGGCAACCCGGCCATCTATCCGCTGATCTACAACTGCAAGACGCGCGATGTCGTGATCGTGCACATCAACCCGCTCGTGCGCCGCGGCGTGCCGGTCACAGCGGCCGAGATCCTCAACCGTATCAGCGAGATCAGCTTCAACTCGTCGCTGATGCGTGAGATGCGTGCGATCGCGTTCGTCACCGATCTGATCCAGCAAGGCAAGCTCGATCGCGGCGAGACGAAGGAAATGCTGATCCATTCGATTCGTGCCGACGACGCGATGTGCGCGCTCAGCGTGTCCAGCAAGTACAACGCCGATTGGGGTTTCCTGTGTGAACTGCGCGACCACGGGCGGCGCGAAGCCGACGCGTGGCTCGCCAATCATCACCGCAACATCGGACATCGGTCGAGTATCGATATTCGCAAGGAGTTTCTGTGAGCATCGTGATGGCTACGGACCCGGGCGGCTGTGCGCTCGCACCGCGCAAAGGAGCAGGGATGAATCAGACGCAGGCGCGCTTCGTCTCGGTATGGTCGCGCGATGCCGAAGCCAATGCATTCCACTACTGTAGGGTCGCTTAGAACTCAATTTCGCGGACCAACCATTACCAAAAGTATGTGATAGGCCAAAGAAAATGTTGCTGGCGCCCGCAATTCGGCTTGATACGCTTGCATCTACCTGGACGGAATCGCGGCAAGCATTCGCGGCCCGGATGTCACGCCGCCGCGTTGAGGTGCAGGTCAAATTAGATTTGACCTGCTATTGGCAACTTCTTCAAGCCAATTAGCGATGAAGATTCTGCGACCTTGATTGCCGTAGACCGGACTTCGCGAGCGCATATGTGCCCGCGCGGAGGCTGCCGAGCGCGACACCTATGCGAGCAAAGCGGCGCAACGCCAACAAATACGCGGCGGTCGTGACGTTCTGCACGTCGACGCCGCCGCAGACGAACACGATGTCCGGCTGCCCGACGCATTCCACCGGGACGGTGTTGATATCGAGTCCGTTGCTTGCCGTCACCGGGCCGCCTTCCGGGCTGACGATCGACCATCGGTAGAGCGGCTCGCCGCTCAAGTAGTTGGCCATGCGCAGCACTTCGATTGCGTTCACGAACGCGATCATGGTGAAGTCGGGGAGTGGCATGAGGGCGAAGTGCGCGAACCTCGCTGCACGGTCGGGGGACATAGGGACCGTTCCTTTAGCTTGACCGGTGTCGTTTAGGGGGATACCGCACCGTATTTTGGGAGCAAGCGGAAGAAACATGCCATGTGACAAAACCCTATACCGCGCATACGGAAGTCGCAATTTTTCATGTCAATGTCGCATTAGCGCAAAACTTCCTTTTGACCACGCCGTTATCCCGTCTATCGCTCCCGCGTTTGCCGAGTCCTGCGAGGTGGCAAGCGTGTTTCGTGACCTGAAAGATACCTCCGCCGCCGGTCGCGTACCGGTCGCCGGTTCAAGGCAGCCCCATGCTCAAACAGCTTTCCATCCGCGGCGGCCTCGCCGCGACGATCGCCGGCTACGCCGTGCTACTCGTCCTGGTCGTCGGATCGTGCATCGCTGGCCTTTACGTGGGCAATGCGGCGCTTGAATCGATGTACCGCGACGACACCGCATCGCTGCTGCACCTCAAGACGAGCTCCGAGCGCCTGCTCGTCGCGCGGGAGCGCTTTGGCGACGTCGCGCAAATCATCGCCGCCGGTCAGCCGGCCAAGAATGAGGTCGCGCAGCTTCACACGCTGCTCAACCAAAGCAGCGGCGAACTCGACGCTTACGCGCACCTGCATGATCGCGACGCGCGGGAGCAGGCCCTGTTCGACGCGCTCCAAACAACCCGCCAGTCTCTGCTCGATCAGGTCTTCTTGAAGGCGCTGTCTCAGCTCGACCACGACGACGCATTCAACTTCCTCGACACGCAACGGGCTGCGCCGCCCGCGCTCTTCGCCGCGTACCAGGGGGCGATCGAGGCTCTCGAAAGCTTTCAGGTCGACCGTGAGCGGGCCCGCTACGAAGCTGCCGCCGAGCGATTCCGCAAGATTGTCTGGGCGTTGGGCGCGGTAGCCGCGCTTGCGCTCTTCGTCGGCTTCTTCGCGCAGCGCGCGCTCGCGAAGTCGATCGTTGAGCCTATCGATCTCGCTGTCGATCACTTCGAGAAGATCGCCAAGGGCGACCTGACGGCCATCGTCGTGGTCGCTCGCAAGAACGAAATGGCTTATCTGCTGAACGCGTTGAAGCAGATGCAGGCCGGCCTCACCGCGACGGTGCAGCAAGTGCGCGCGAGCGTGGGAACGATCGTCAGCGACGTCCGTGCGATCGCGAGCGGCAACGTCGATTTGTCCTCGCGCACCGAGCAGCAGGCCGTGTCGCTGCAGCAGGCCGCGGCGAGCGTCGAGCAACTGACGGCGGCCGTGCGGCAGAACGCGGACAATGCCCGGGACGCGCGCCGCCATGTCGAGGGTGCCGCCGACATCGCGGCGCGCAGCGGGCAAGCGATGGAACGTGTCGTCGCGACGATGTCGGCGATCTCGGACAGCTCCTCGCGGATCACGGGCATTGTCGGCGTGATCGAAAGCATCGCGTTCCAGACCAACATCCTCGCGCTGAACGCGGCCGTCGAAGCCGCGCGCGCGGGCGAGCAGGGGCGTGGCTTCGCGGTCGTCGCGACCGAGGTCCGCGGGCTCGCGCAGCGCAGCGCAGCGGCCGCGAAGGAAATCAAGGAGCTGATCGGCGCTTCGACGCGCCGCGTCGAGGAGGGCGGCGGCCTCGTCGCGCAGGCGGGCTCGACGATGGCCGAGCTTGCCGACGCAGTCGAGCGCGTCAACACGATCATGGGCGAAATCAGCATCGCATCCGACGAGCAGTCGGTCGGCATCGAGCAAGTCAATGTGACCGTGACGAAAATGGAGCAGACGATGCAGCAGAACGCGGCGCTCGTGGAGGAGGCGTCGGCCGTCGCGCTTTCCCTCGAAGAGCAGAGCGTGCGCCTCAACGATGCGGTTGCGCAGTTCCGTCTGCGGGACGAGGCGACTCTCTGAGGACAGGCCGAGCGTCGCGCGAGCGCTTTGCGCTGACGATTGGTGGAAAATGGGTTCTGGTGCAAATAGGTAAGCGGGTTAAGAAGTTTCCTATATGAAGGATACCTTATCGAACGGACAGGACCGCATTCCATACGGCGGGCGCAGCGGCATCCTTGACGCCGAGATTCGCGAGATCGAACTGGCCATTGCGAATGCGATGCGTCAACTCGATTCCTGAAATCGTGGTCCGGCGCTCCTGAACCGTTTGAATCCAAGCATCACATTCGTTCTGGATTTGATGTGACGATGGTCCTGTTCGATCAAGTTGTTCAGATATTTTGAGGACCGGACCTTCGTGTCTTCAGGCAGCAGCCCGTTCGTCAACTACAAGGTAGCGAGGGCGGCCAACAACAACGTCTACTCCGGCGGGCTCGACTATCTGCCGCGACCCGATATCGACCTCAACGGCGGCGTTTGGGTAACCAGCGACCGCGACCATACGGTCAATCATTCGCTGCTGGCCTCGATCGGCGCGCAGTATTTGATCTCGAAGGCCACCACGCTTTATGCCCAGCTCGCCGTCGTGAACAACCATGGCGCGATGAATACCGGGCTGTCAGTCAGTAGTTTGAAACCGTTGTATGGCGCGCAAGGGACGACAACCGGCGTGGATATCGGGATGCGGCACACTTTCTAGTGCGAGGGGCGAGGGGCGAGGGCACGGCAGCCCGCGTTTTGTTGGGATGCCGCCGGGTTGCTCATATTTGCAGCGGACTTGTGCGTCCAAACATAATAAAATTAAATTGGGGCGCGAACCAATCCGGCTTGTCGCTGCCTCTTAGCTTCCAGAGAGGCGTCGTCTCTCACATTGACAGAGGAAGTTGAGCCATGATTTATGCAAAGAATGTCCCCGGCTGGGAACGAGTTGTCCGTATTGTTCTCGGTCTTGGCGCCATCGTGTTTTCGATTCTTGCTTTTAAGGGTATCGCCGGAATAGTCGTGGCACTCGCGGCTGCAGGCATCACCATTTCGGGCCTGGTCGGGTTCTGTCCAGCGTGTGCGCTGGTGGGCCGGCGTCTCGCGAAGCAGCAGAAGTCCTGATATGCCAGTCGATGAGCAACGGCAAGCGGTTATAGACGCAGCGCGTTCGGGCGATCCGGTCGCGCTCGAGCGCCTGCTGCGCCTCTTTCAACCGGACATCCGGCGCTATGCGCAACGCAATTGCTTCATTTCGGACGTCGACGATGCGGTCCAGGAGGTGTTGCTCATCGTGGCACGCAAGTTCCAATCGGTCCGGGCGGTAGCCGCTTTCTCCGGTTGGCTCTTCAGCGTCGTGCGCCACGAGTGCCGGCGACTTGGGCGAAAGGCCTTCAACTTCGATCCTTATAACGAAGAAGAAGTTGATCGATGGCTGGCACGACACGATACCGATTCGTTGCGCAAGGAACTCGTTGACGCACTGGAGTCACTGCCGCCCGACTACCGCGACGTGCTACTGCTACGCGATTTCGAAGAGCTCACGATCGGCGAGATCGCTACAAGCCTGGGTTTATCGGTCCCGGCGACAAAAAGCCGCCTTCATCGTGCACGTACGTTGGCGCGCGAATATCTGCTCGCGTGATTTGGTGACAGCGGTGAAAAGGAGTTGGGGCGTCGAGGATCGACTTGATCCTGACGTGCGCCTTTGGGTGTACGTATTTGACATAATATAAATTATCAA
>CAYWSH010000098.1:0-13058 GCA_964460655.1 uncultured Terriglobales bacterium
GTGTGTTCGTTGCCGCTGAAACCGTCAGCCATCTGGGTGAGGTCGAGCTTCATGTCGAGTCCGCCTTCAGTGGTCGACGTGAGCCCGTACTCCTTGCACGCCATCGAGACCCACTGGCGCACGTTGCGATCGCCCGAGACGTAATTCTTCACCGTGTCGGTGTGGTACGCCTCTTTGTAGCGCTTGATGAACGCCTTGGTGGCTTCCAGGCTCTCGAGTCCCGAGCGCGAGAAGATGCCCGGCCCGGTGGCGAAGACGCGCGGCCCCAGGATGTCGCCGGTCTCGACGAGGTCGGTGTAGGCGAACACGTCATTGGTTGAAGTTTGTGGATCGCGCGTCGTCGTCACGCCGAACGACAGGTTGGCGAGATACTGCCACACCTGCGTCTGGTGAACGCCGCGGGGCGGCCACATATGCGAATGCACGTCGACGAGTCCAGGGATGATCGTTTTGCCGCGGACGTCGATGACTTTCGCCCCGAGCGGCGCCTGCACTTTGCCAGTCGGCCCGACGGCGGTGACGCGGTTACTGGTGATGACGACATCGCCGCGCGGGAAGACCTCATCACCTTTCATCGTGACGATCTTTGCGCCCGTGAGCACGATGCTGCCCTGCGGGCGCGCGCGCGTCGCTTCCACCGCCAGATCGACGACCTCGGGCTTGTCCGCCGTCAGTGCCTGGCGATAGAACTTCGAGCCCCACGCCCAGGTGATGGATTTGGAGTCCGGCGTCCACCCGAGGAAGTCGCCGCCTTCGATGGACATCTTCTTGATCTCGACCGCGGCGCCGTTCGGCCCGGAGCGCGTGCTCAGCCGCACGGTCTCCTTGCCGACGCGGGGCAGCGGCACGATGTAGTGTTTGTTCTCCAGGCTGACGAAGGCGTGCAGCCCATCGGGCGCCACCCGGATGTCGTCGGCACTCGGCGGACGCGGCCCCGGCGATGTGCCGGTGACCTCGACTTCCGTGCGCCGGTCGAGCCCGTTCATCAGCACGGACTGCAGGCCGCGATTGCCCGTCAGATAGATGCGGTCCGGTTGCGCCGCCGCAAAGTGCGGGCGCCGGCCGCCGCGCGTGGATGTGATCAGCATCGAGTTGCCGCCCTCGGCCGGGATCCACCGCAGGTCAAGGTCTTGCGGCGAGCGGACGCCGCTGATCTCGCGTTCCGCCTGCTCCTGCAGCATGCGATCATCGGGCAGGTCCGCCTCGCTCTGGCCTTCCATGTCGTGCAGGTCGGCGAACAACTGGTCGTCCTTGCGTCCCGCGACGTAGACGATCTTCTTCCCGTCGGGCGTGTACACCGGGTCGGAGTAATACGCCTCGCGCCGCGTCAGCGATTCGGGATCACTTTTTCCGTCGGCGGCGATGCGGAAGATCCTGCCGCCGTGGTTCGACCACGTGACGTACGCGATGTACTTTCCGTCGGGTGACCACGTAGGCATGAATTCGCCATCGGCCGAATGCGTAAGGCGCTTTGCTTTGCCGTCGGGGAGGTCAGCGATCCAAAGCTTATCGAGCGCATTGAACGCCACGCGCTTGCCGTCGGGCGAGAGCGTGGGCCAGCGGATAAGGCGCGACTTCACCATGTCGCTGTCGTCCACGCGATGCGTGAAGTACACGCGCGGCCCGATCTCCGCCTCGACCTTCGCGGTAAAGGGGATCACCGTCGGCTTGCCGGTCTCGAAGTCGATGCGCTGGATCTTGCCGCCGACGTTCAGAATGATCGCCTTGCCGTCGGGCGTGAACGCGTAGCCGGGCATGGTGTCGCGCGTCGAGAGCGATTCCTGGTCATCGCGCACCACGGCCGTGTTCAGCCAGTGCTCTTCGCCGGTCTCCAGGTCACGCACGCGCAGCGCGGTGCCCGTCTCTAAGCGCGACGCGTAGACGAGTTGCTTGCCGTCGGGCGAGATCGCGGGCCGCATCGCGCTGCCTTGCGCTTCGGTCAAGTTTGCAATGTCGCTGGTGTCGCGGTCGAAGCGATAGACCTGCCAGATGGGGAACGTCGCGTTGTAGTTGAAGCCGCCGAGGCGCTGCGCGTAGTAGACGAAGCGCCCATCAGGCGAAACGACCGCGCCTTTCTTGTTCGGCAACTGCTGCGGCGGACCGCCGGGTGTCGGGTCAGCGTCGGGATTCTGGCGCGGCGGTGGCGGCCCGAGCGGTACACCGGAGCCACCGGCCTTGTCATAGAGATAAAGGTAGTGCGCGCGGTTGTCGTCGGAACGCGAGACGACGATCCAATTGCCGTCCGGTGTCCACGCAGGCGAGACGAACGACGTATTGCGCGCGCGGCTGATCTGCTTGAGGTTCTCGCCGTTGATGTCGGCGGTCCACACGTTCTCCGCGCCGTCGCGGTCGCTCAGGAAGACGATGCGCTTGCCGTCGGGCGAGAAGCGCGGCTGCGATTCGAATGAGAGCCCGCCGATGATGCGCTTCGCTTCGCCACCTCCGATGGGCAGCGTGTACAGATCGCCGAGCAGGTCGAACACCAGCAACTTGCCGTCCGACGAGACGTCGAGCGACATCCACGTGCCTTCGTCGGTGGTGAACTCGATCTTTTCCGTTGACTTGAGCGGTAGTGTGCGCGGCCCGCGCGGGCGCTGTTCGCCTTCGCCCTGCGGTTCATCTTGCGCAAAGGCTTGGCCGGTGAAAGCGACTGCAAAAACGACCACAAATAGGAGAGCAAACCAGCGCAGTACGGTGGGTTTCACAGAGGACTCCTCGGACAGAAGTTCGCGGATTGTATCGCGAAAGGCCTTGAAAGGGCACATGAAGGTACCGGAAGATTGCGGCTTTAGCTGTTGAGGAAAGGGTCCCTAACGCCCATATCGCCGCGTCATCAATGCGATCGGCAGCCCCACCAGCAGCGGATGACCCAGCCACCCGGTGATGAGGAGCGACGTGGTGAACAGGCTGGCACTCGGGTTCCGATGCACCAGCGACAGCGGCTGCACCACCAGGTACATGAATAGAAAGACGACCACGCCGAACAGGAGTCCGCAGATCACGGGATGGTCGACCAACATGCGCAGCTTTCGGCTCGCCAGGTAGTAGACCGCGGCCCAGATGGTCGCGATCAGGAAGTGCAGCATCAAGCCGAGGGTCGCAGTGCGCAAGCCGCCCTGGAATGAACTGCGTCCCAGCACGCCGACCGCGATGCTCTGGAAGATGCGCAGCGGGGCAACGTTGCCGAAGGCCGGCATGCCGAACACGATGAGGGCTTGGGTGATATCACCGATACCTGCGAGCAATCCGCCCCAGGCGATGGCGCGTGGAGCGCTGGGGGCTGCGGTAATCGGACTGACGAGCGTCGCGCTCATAACGAAGTGCCGATTCTATCGTGCAAAACCGCTTTGCGCCGCGCCGTCTGCAGCGTAGGATTTGCCGTTCGTCGCAAGAACCGCGCGGCTGGGCTTGCAGCTGTCCAACGATGCCGCGAGCAAGGCTTCTGAAGCCAAAACGGAGGAGAACCACGTTGAAGCGATCTCTCGTGATCCTGTTGCTCTGGCCCGCACTCTTGCAAGCACAATCAGCCACGCAGGCGCCTGCCGCGCAGCGCCCAGCCACGCCCGCCGCGTCACAGGCACCGGCAGCCGAGCCGCAACGCACACCCCAGCCGCGTCCCGCCGGCGAGCCGCAACCCTCACCGCCGTCCGCTACACCGGCAGCGCCGCGTCCTCAACAACAAGAGACGCCTGCTGCCGCAGCTGCCGGGGGCGGCGGCGGTGCGAATTTTCACTTCGACATGACTGAGGCCGCGCCCGTGCAGACGCACCACACGATGCAGCTCAACGGCCAGGCGCTGCGTTACACCGCGACCGTGGGACGGCTGCCGATACGCGACGCCGAGGGCCACACCGAGGCGCTGATGTTCTACGTTGCTTACACGCTCGACGGCGCCGACCCCGGCACGCGACCGCTCACGTTCAGCTTCAACGGCGGACCTGGGTCGTCCTCCATCTGGTTGCACATGGGGGCGCTCGGTCCGAAGCGCATCGCCATGCAACAGGAGGGCTGGCTGCCGCAGGCGCCGTACCGCTTCGTCGAGAACCAGAACACGCCGCTCGACAAGACCGACATCGTCATGATGGACGCTATCGGTACCGGCTATTCCCGTCCCGCCGACGCCGCCGCAGGACGCAAGTACTGGAACCCGCAAGGCGACATCGTCGCTACGGCTGAGTTCATGCGCATGTACATCGCGCGCAATGAACGCTGGGCGTCGCCGCTCTACATTCTGGGCGAAAGCTACGGTACGACGCGCGCTTCGGGTGTGGCCGGCTATCTCTCCAGCCGCGGCATGAACTTCAACGGCATCGTGCTGCTCAGCACGGTGATGAACTTCGAGACGCTGCTGTTCGCGCGTACCAACGACGTGCCGTATCCGCTCATCCTGCCCAGCTTCACCATGATCGCCGCGTATCACAAGAAGCTCCCCGCTGACCTGCTGCAGAACATCGACAAGACACGGGAAGACGTGAAGCGCTGGGCGATGAACGAATACTGGAACGCGCTCAACAAGGGTGACCTGATGACGGCGCAGGAGCGCGAGCAGGTGATCACGCAGCTCGCGCGTTACACCGGTCTGCCGCGCGACATCATCATCCAGAACAATCTGCGCATCGACGTCGGCACGTTCACGCACTACCTGCTCGCCGACAAGTTGCTGCGCGTCGGCCG
Organism: uncultured Terriglobales bacterium; assembly: GCA_964460655.1. Classification (GTDB taxonomy): domain Bacteria; phylum Acidobacteriota; class Terriglobia; order Terriglobales; family Acidobacteriaceae; genus CAVUAF01. Next base: position 4,675 of record CAYWSH010000098.1, read on the forward strand.
GCTCGACGGCCGGTACGCCGATCCCGATCCGCAGGGCTTCAACGCCTTCGGCGGCGGTGCTGATCCGGCCTCGAGCGAGACGGAGCCGCCCTTCACCATGGCGTTCCAGGACTACATCCGCCGCGAGCTGAACTACAAAGTCGACATGCCGTACTACGTGTCGGCTTCGTGGTCTGGCCTGTTCCAGTGGGGCAGTTCGCAGCAGGGTCCGTTCGGCGGCCAGGGCTTCCAGGACACCGCCACGCCGTTGCGCGAAGCGATGACGAAGAACCGCTTCCTGAAAGTCCTGAACATGGAAGGCTATTACGACCTGGCAACGCCGTTCTTCGGCGCCGAGTACACCTTCGATCACATGAACCTGCCGCCGGAGTACCGCAAGAACATCTCGTATGCGACGTACGACTCGGGCCACATGGTCTACCTCGAGCAAAAGTCGCACGCCAAGATGAAGAAGGATTTCGTGGACTTTATTGCCGCGACCAGCGGCAATGCGAAGGCGGTAGGGAAGTCCGGCGAGTAGCGGTCGCGGTATTCCTCTTGTGTGGACGCGGGCGATTCGCCCGCGTTCTTTTTTGCAAGGCGAGTCTTCATTTACGCTAGAAGCTCGCGGAGGTCCCAGTGCGCACCTTTGACAGTCTCTCCGAACAGGAGATCCTTGCTCTCGCCATCTCGCTGGAAGAAGAAGACGAGCGCGTCTTCGCCGACTTTGCCGAAGGCTTGCGCGAGCAGTTTCCCGCATCGGCTGCCGTCTTCGACGGCATGCGCGCGGAAGAGAGCCGTCATCGCCAACGCCTGATCGAACTTTACCGCTCGCGCTTCGGTGAACACATCCCGCTCATCCGCAAGCAGGACGTCAAGGGTTTCGTGAGCCGCAGGCCGATCTGGCTCGTCCGTCCCCTCGGACTTGACGCCGTGCGCAAGCAGGCCGCGAGCATGGAAGTCGAGACGCGCCGCTTTTACGAGCGCGCCGCCGCGCGCACCCGCGATGCCGGCATACGCCAGTTGCTCGACGACCTCATTCTCGAGGAGCGGTCGCATGAGCGCAGCGCCGAGGAACTTGAAGGGGAGCACGTCCACGCCGACGCCCGTCGGCAGGAAGACGCGGCGGAGCGCCGTCTGTTCGTTCTGCAAGTCGTGCAGCCCGGCCTCGCCGGCTTGATGGATGGCTCCGTCTCCACCCTGGCGCCGCTCTTCGCCGCCGCCTTCGCCACGCGCAACACCCACGATGCGTTCGCCGTGGGCATTGCGGCATCGCTCGGCGCGGGCATCAGTATGGGCTTCGCGGAAGCCCTCTCCGACGACGGCAGCCTCACCGGTCGCGGCCATCCCTGGGTGCGCGGCCTCGTCTGCGGACTCATGACGGCTTTCGGAGGTCTCGGCCACACCCTGCCGTATCTGATCCCGACGTTTTCCGTCGCGACCACCGTGGCCATCGCCGTTGTCGTTGCGGAGCTGGCTGCGATCTCGTGGGTCCGGCATCGCTACATGGACACACCGCCGCTCTCTGCGACCTTGCAAGTCATGGCTGGAGGTACGCTCGTATTCCTCACCGGTGTGCTGGTAGGAAGCTCGTAGATGATCTAGGCTGATGACGATGCCTGAGCCATCCGATCCGTTTTCCTTGCTTCGCCAGATGCGCCCTGTCCTCTGGGTCGCGATCGGCGTCGCGGCGCTATGGTCCGGGTGGGTGTTGTACTCGCGCTGGGACTCGGAGCGCGAATTCCAGCGCCAGCAGGAAGCTAAACAAGCTGCGGAAGCTGCCAAGATGCGCGAGATCTACGGGAACGGCCAGGTCAAGATCATGAACCTGTCGCTGAGCACGGCGAACATCAAGCGCGGCGAGACGGCGCAGCTCTGCTACGGGGTGGTCAACGCCAAGACGGTGAAGTTCGATCCAGAAGTGAAAGATGTGTGGCCGTCACAGAGTCGTTGTGTAGAGATAAGTCCGAAGCAGGACACCAAGTACAAGCTCACCGCGACGGACGCGTCAGGCCACAGCGAATCGGCTGAGTTGACGGTTTTCGTGCACTAACCGCCGGCAGCTGCCGTGGCCTCGCCGACTTGAACCGTCACTTCCGCGCCGCGCCCAGCGCCGGCGGTTTGCGCCGCCGAGCCGCGATTCGTCGCCAGCTCCACGAAGCCCATGCTGCCTTCGATGGCGAAGAGCTGGCCGGGCGTGCCTTCGGCGTAGGAATGCTTCAGTTGCGTGATCTCGGCCTTGCCGACCGTGACCTTGAACGCCGCCGACTCGGTGGGGAAAAGCTGCGGCAGGTCCGCGGGATGGAAGTTCGTGACCATGTTCCCGTACTTGTCCACTTTGATCACGATGCCCTTCCACGCATTCGCCGCTACCTGCTTCGGCTTGGGCGCCGCAAGGCGGACGAAGTCCGTGATCTCTTCGCCCAGCTTGAGCGCTTCCACGCCCTTCGACATCCAGCCTGCGACCGCGGCAAACACGTCGCGGCCGTGGAAAGTCTGGCTCACTGGCTGGAGGAAGAAATGCTCGGAAGTGATGTGGCGCACGGAGAGCCGCTCTTCGCGCTCGTAGACGAACGAGAGCACGCCATTGTCAGGTGCGAGGAACATATGCTTTTCGGTGGTGACGACCAGCGGCCGCCGCGCCGAGCCGACGCCGGGATCGACGATGACCACATGGATCGTGTCCGACGGGAAGTACCGGTACGCCTGCGAGATGGTGATGGCGCCATCGAGCACGTCGTACGACGCGACGGAGTTACAGATGTCTACGATCTTCGCGTCCGGATTGATGTTGAGGATGACGCCCTTCATCGCCCCGACGTAGTGATCGGAAACTCCGAAATCGGTGGTGAAGGTGACCAGGCGCTGAGGCAAGCGGGCTCCGTTCAGGACTGAGCGGCGAAGTTAGCGCGGCACCTACGCAAAGTCAAGGCAGGGAGCGGCGTTCGCGCGCTGTGCCAGCATCACGACTCGACCGGCGCGATCTGCGGTCGTTATCTGCGTCATCTGCGGTTTAAGATTCTCCACCGTGAAGGCGATCGTTCTCTTATTCGTTATGGTCATCAGTCATGTCGCGGCCGCACAGCGCCGCACCGTCATCGCTGTCAGCACCGCGCTCGATGGCAAAGGCCACACGCTGCGCGACACGCGCATCGTCATCTCCGGCTCCAAGATCATTGCCGTCGATTCCAAAGCATCGCCCGTGGATTATGACTTGCGCGGACTCACCGTGATGCCGGGCTTGATCGATGCGCACGTACACATCACGTCGAGCTTCGATGCCAACGGTAAAAACGCCGGCATGGGCACGGCCACGCCGGAAGCCACTTTACGCGCCGCCGCGAACGCCTACGCTACGCTGCTTGCGGGCTTTACGACAATCCAGAGCATGGATCGAGTCACCGTGCTGCGCGATGCTGCTGCGCGCGGCGAGATCGCTGCGCCGCGCATCCTGACCGTCGTGGAGTCGCTCGCCGGCCGCGGTGACCAGAGCGGAACACCCGAGGAGGCGCGCGCCTGGGTCCGCAAACAGAAGGAAGCTGGCGCTGACTTCATCAAGATCTACGCCTCCGGCGGCATGCGTTCGCACGAACAGACCCTTCCGCAACCTGTGCTTGACGCCGCTTGCGACGAAGCGCGCAAAGTCGGCCTGCGCACGCTCGTCCACGCGAACTACGACGCCGTGCACGGCGCCATCGCCTCCGGCTGCACGCAAGTCGAGCACGGCCTCGGCGCCACCGATAATGATCTTCATGCGATGGCCGAGAAAGGCATGTACTTCGATCCGCAGGCCGGCCAGCTCATCCAGAATTACTACGACAATCGCGAGCGCTACGCCGGCACGCCGTTCTTCCCCAAGACGCCGCAGGAATTCGAGCCGATGAAAGATCTGCTGCCGGTCGCGCATGAAGTCATTCAGCGGGCCCGCAAGGTCCCGGGCCTGAAGATCGTTTACGGCACCGACGCGCTCGCGGGTATGCACGGCCACAACGGGGAAGACTTGATCAACCGCGTGCAACAGGGTGGCGTCGCTCCGCTCGATGCCTTGACTTCGGCGAACTCACTTGCGGCGGAAGCGATGGGACTCGCAGGCCAGATCGGCGCGCTTGCGCCTGGCCTCGAAGCCGACATCATCGCGGTGGACGGCGACCCGACGAAAGACATCGCCGCCGTTCGCAAAGTTACCTTCGTGATGAAGGGTGGCGTGGTCTACAAGAATGAAGCGCGGGCGCAACGGCCGAAGCCATAGCGCCCGCAAAAGGCTATCTGCGTTGATCGGCGTTCATCCGCGGCAAGAGATTGCTACCGCACTGAGATCGAGCCCGACGCCGTCCTTACTTCCACCAGGTTCCCGCCGCCATGCGCCTTGCCGCGGAAGTCGTGGCGGCCGATGGTGCCGCTGACCGTCATCTGGTGCGCATCGGCGATGTTGATGCTGCCCGAACTGCTGTGCGCGGCAAAATCAAAGCCGGCGTTCGGCGGCAGCGTCAAACGCACGCTACCGCTAGCTGTCTCCACGCGCCAATCGCCTGCCGGTTCGCCTTCCACTTGCACGTCGCCCGAGCCGGTCCCTACCGTTACGCCGCCCTTGGCTCCGGCCACCTGGATCGATCCCGATCCCGTGCTCACGCGCACGCTGCCGGCGGCGGTCTGCTCCACCTGGATGGTCCCGCTGCCGCTCGATCCCTCGAACGGCCCCGCGATGCGCGATGCATGCACGCTGCCGCTGCCGGTGGTGACCCGCGTATTGCCCATCGCGCCCCGCACCGTGACGTCGCCCGAGCCCGTGCTGGCGCGAACCGTGCCACCGATGGCGCCGATCTTCATGCTGCCTGAGCCGGTCGAAGCTTCCAGGGGCCCGCGGATGTCGGCGATGTCCTGGTCGCCGGAGCCGGTGTGCGAGGCCAGCCGCGTCTCCGCCGGGACTACCAGGTCGTAGGTGATGGAGACGTTGTTGTACAGCTCGTGATCGTCGCTGTGGCCGATGCGCACGTTGTTGCCCGATTGTTCGATCGGCGGATTCGCCAGGATGCGCTGCAGCCGTGCTTCGGCGGAGTCGCCGCCCGACCAGCGCTCGTTAACGCGTACGTGCGCCTTCAACGACATCGTGCCCGCGGGGCCGGTCGTTACATGGATGTAGCCGCTGCCGGTCGAGACCTCGAGATCGAGCGGTCCCGTCAGTTTCAATGTGCGATCAAAACTACCTTCGACCGCAGCGAAGGCCGCGCTGGCAAACAGCAGCAATGCCGCAATGACCGCGATACGGTTGATGGTTTGGTGCTTCATGTCTCTCTCCTCTGGGCTTGCTGCCTAGTTGACGGCTCTGTCGGCGGAACGTCACCAGTCTGCGAAATCCGCGGTCTTTATCTGCGCAATCTGCGGTTTAAGGCGTTCCTTCCAGCCAAGAATCTTAAACCGCAGATTGCGCAGATAAAGACCGCGGATTTCGCGGATCGAGCCTGGGTTCCGCCCAGCCAGTTGGGATTGACAGCTGACAGCTACAGGCTGCCCCGCGCCCGCTCCAAACTGATGGACGCTCGCTCGCCGCGCAGGCGCAGCGTCGGGCCGCCGCCATTGATGCTGCCGTGGATGGAGCCGCTCCGGATGTTGCCCGACGTCGTCATCGGGAAATCGCTGTGGAAGCTCGAGCGGCGGTCGTGGTCAACGTCAACGTTCAAGCCGACGTTTCCCGCCAGCCGCGCGCGGATGGAGCCGCGTCCCGCGGAAAGCGTGCCGCCTTTGTTCAGCGCAACGTTGTCCATATCGAGATCGGCGCGTTCCACCGAGATGTCGACCGACTGCTGCGCTACCACGTCGCGCAGGGCGACAGGCGTGCGGTCGGTACGGATCGAGACGCCACCCGTCACTCGCTGTACATCTACGTTCCCACGATCCACGCGCAACCGCAGGTCCCCGTTGATGTCGGCCACGTGTACCTTCCCGCGATCGTTATCGACGTCGGCCTGCAGGTTCTTCGGCGCATGGATGGTGAGATCGACCCACGCGTTGTAGTCACACCAACCGACGCAGAAATTGTTGGGCGTGTGGACCTTCACCGCCACCCGGTCGGCGCTGGCTTCAAAGTCCACCGTGGTCTCTTGCATCCAGCGCGCGCGCTGGCCCTCGTCGCCGCGCTCGAAGTGCTTCACCACGTCGACCTTCACTTCGTTCTTGTCCCAGCCATCGAGCGTGGTGCTGCCGCGGCCATTACGGACCTCGAGCAAGCCACCGCTCTTCAGCGGCAGTGTCTTCTGGAATGACTCGGGCTGGGATTGCGCGAAAGTCATGCCGGCTAGCGCCAGCAGAAAGAAGAAGCGTGTGGACTTCATAGGCTCTCCTTTACAGCGCGGCCCGCAGCATCGCCGGAGGGTAGTAGGGCGATGGTGCGGGCCTGCGTTGCTGCTCGCCGGCGCCTCTTCCGCAACGCCGGCGTAGCCAAAGCTCAGCTATTGAAGAACGACCTTGTCGTTCTCCTTCAGGCCCTTCAGCAATTCCGTCTTGGCTCCGTTGGAGATGCCGACCTCGACGTTGACCTTGCGCTTGCCGTCCTTACCGTTCGGATCGGGAACTTCGACCGACGCCTTCTTGTCCTTATCGTAGATCAGCGCGCCTTCCGGCACCATCAGGACACCCTTATGTTCGTCCAGGATGACCTCGGCGTTCGCCGTCATGGCGGCCTTCAGCTCGCCAGTGGCGTTGTCGATCGAGACGCGCACTTCGAACGTGGTGACGTTGTCCTTCTCCACGCCCATGGGCGAGATCTTCGTCACCTTGCCCTGGAAGGTCTTGTCCTTGAACGACTCGACCTTGATGCGCGCCGGCTGGCCGAGATACACCTTGCCGATGTCGCTCTCATCCACCTTGCCCTTGACGTAGACCTGTTTCGTGTCGCCCACGGTCATGACGAGCGTGGCGTTCGAGCCGACCTGCAGGATCGAGCTGACCGCATCACCGATCTCCACCGGCCGCGACAGCAACAAGCCGTCCATCGGCGACGTGATCGTCGTATAGCCCAGCTGCTCTTCTAACTGCTTCAGGTTCGCCCTGTCCTGCGCCACCTGCGCCGTCGCCTGCGAGACCTTCGCCTTGCTGATGGTCAACTGCGCTTTGGCGACGTTCTGCTTGTTGACGGCCATCTCGTAGGCCTTTTGCGCGTCATCGAGCTGCGACACCGACACGACGCCATCCTTCGCCATACCCTTGGCGCGATCGTAGGCGCGCTTCAAGAGCGGGACATCGGGAGCCTCGGCATCCACCTTGGCGCGTTCGAAGTCGGCCTCGGCGGCGCGCTGATTGGCTTCCGCGCCCTCCAGGCCGGCCCGCGCCTGGTTCACGCGTGCCTGGATCTCTTCGCGGTCCAACTCGGCCAGCATCTGGCCGATCTTGACCTTGTCGCCTGCATCCACGTAGAGCTTCTTGATGATGCCGCTGGCCTTGGACTTCACGTCCACCTGCGTCACCGGCTGGATCTTGCCGGTCGCCACGACGCTCTTCGCCAGGTCACCCTTTTCGACGGTGCCGATCTTCGACGGATCGATCTTGGTGCCACCCCGGGTGGCCGCCATGACTGCGACTGCGATGACGAGGATGACTGCGACCGAAATGCCGCCGTACAGCAGGCGACGCTTCGTCTTCTTCTTGCCATTACCGTTTGCCACTGGATCCTCCCTGCGGCGCGCGTGGGGCCGCAGCTTATGTCCGTCTTGTCAGCTACTACGAAAACAAAGACGGTTTGGTTCCCGCGAAAGTTTCCGCTCAGACGAGAAAAAATGACCTTCCAAGGTGCATCCCGGTTAGACCGGCAACCGCCTGAAAGGAAAGCACGCTATTGGGACGTTCCCGGCAAGGAATTTAGGCCGCCGCGGCCTTGTCCTGATGGGCAACTGCCCGCATCGCCAGATTGCAGGGAAGCCCTAGTTTAACCCATTCCGACTCTCTCATCGGTCTCCCTTAACCCGCCGTTTACAATGACGGACAATGTCGAACATCTTGCAGAGTCTTCCTGCCGGCGAGCGCGTCGGCATCGCGTTTTCCGGCGGTCTGGACACCAGCGCGGCGCTCCACTGGATGCGTGCCAAGGGCGCTATCCCCTACGCCTACACAGCGAACCTCGGCCAGCCTGACGAGCCGGATTACGACGCCATCCCCAAGCGCGCCCTCCAATATGGAGCCGAGAAAGCAAGACTGATCGACTGCCGCCCGCAGCTGGTGGCGGAAGGTATTGCAGCGCTGCAATGCGGTGCTTTCCACATCTCGACCGCCGGCGCGACCTACTTCAACACGACGCCGCTGGGCCGCGCCGTCACCGGCACCATGCTCGTCGTCGCGATGAAGGAAGACGACGTCAACATCTGGGGCGACGGCAGCACCTTCAAGGGCAACGACATCGAGCGCTTCTATCGCTA
>CAYWSH010000099.1:0-12870 GCA_964460655.1 uncultured Terriglobales bacterium
TTACCGAAGCAAATCTGTATCCTGACTACCTGTCTGTGGAATCAGGGTCAGTCCAGTACGTCCCCTTTTTCCCGTCTGAACTTCAAAAGCGGGTTGGAAAAGAACGTCGTCGATTCAACCGGCGACTTGCCGCGGCTGCATTGACCAAAAAAATCGTGGTACGTCCCCGATTATTCCCAATTTCAACGTCTCTTGAGAGGGAAATAGTCGTTTCCAGTTTCCATTACCACTTTTCGCACACTAACGAACAAATGTGTTCCCGGATCTTCAAAATTGCCACACGCATTAGTCGACTCGAGTCTGTTTATCGTCACCTCAGTGATATGAGAGCCACGCAGATCAATTTTCTCTGCGGAGAAATTGTACCGTGCTAGAAATTGCTCTTGGCTGAGATCTTCTACATCGAGAGACTTTAACGGAACGGTTTTACCACACACCTCTATGTGATTCTTAGTCAGTGTGATCTTCAAATTTTTTATCTTGTCTTCTTGACCAGCATCCAGACCAATAGGCTGTCGTACATCGTAGGGGATGCCAACCGCCCACTTTCCAATTAGACCAGGCGGAACTTTTTCCTGCTTCGCCGTAGCGGCGAGCATCATTGTGATAAATAAAATTAGGGTACGCATTTCATGCTCTCAATGACTGCTATCGTAGGTTCCGTTCGCGTAGGCGTCATACTCGCTTCGCCGTCTAGCCATTAGGCTCGGGACTTCTATCAATTTGCCGCGTTTATGTGCATGACCATATGCAGTGAAGTTTTCTTGCGTAACCGGGGTTCCTGAGGCCACGTTCTTGAACAGCGTCGATCCCGTATAACTACGCACATTGAATGCAAAATCCACAAGCCCGTCATGTTCCTGCTGGTGCATCGGCGTTCTAAGTGTGTTTACTGCTTTATCAAATTTCGTGACATCAGTTTTAAGAAGAGCATCACCTTCTTCCTTTGTAATGCCATTCTTGAAGTCTTCGCACTTGCCACAATTATGGCCCCATCCAATCGTTAGGTTGCCGTATCCATCGTCTTTGGGTAACCATTTGTTGAGTTTCTTATCGTACGTCCCATTCCATCCCTCCCAGCCTTTGATGAGCTCTAATCCGGCCGGGCTCGTAGTCATAGCGAATTGGTTCTCAAGCTCGCCAAGCTGAAGTTGTTCAGCGGGTGGAGCTGACCCAAGCGGATACGTTGTCGCAGTGTCATTACCTGCAGTCCATAACGTTGAATCATCAGTGGCCTGTCGGTCCGCTTGGGATGCCTTTGTCTCCCCCATGTCCCGGTACTTGGGCGCGTATTGCGATGGAATCTGGTTTCGATTCCCCTCACCCGTCCCCTGCCCCTCCGCGCCATTGATATTGCTCTTCACCCACGGATCGGACATGCCCGCGATTCGCGAGCCCGTTCCTTGGTCGTGCTTGTGTTCATCGGAGCCATCCGATAGCGGCGTAGGCGTCATGCACGGCTGACTATCGCCCTCGTGGCCGCACGTTGCGCCGGAGTCTGTCGGCTGTGCCACATACCCCGTCGGGTCCGTCCCCGCCAGCGGGTTGTTGAGGATGTAGCTGTACGGATTCAGCGACTGCGAGTTCAGCGGGAACTGGATAAACGGATCCACGCCGAGGAACCTGCCGAGCTGATAGTCGTACACGCGTCCGTTCATATGGATCAGCTGCACCGAGTTCAGGTGCTCGTGCTCGGTGAAGCCGCGCGCGGTGATCGCGGTGCTCTGCAATTGCGCCGGCGACAGATCGGCCCAGGTGCCGCTGCGCGGCTTGCCGAACGCGTCGCTGCCGCGCGTCTCTACCAGGGTGCCGGTACTGTCGGCAATGCTGTCCACGCTGCCGAGGCGATCGGTCAGCAGGTAGTTCACCGTGCGCGTGCCGCCGTTGTTGCTGATCTCCGCCTCGGTGCCGACATACACCTTGCTGCTGCCCTGGCTGATCCAGTCCTCGTAGCCGCCGTCGAGGTAGACCTTGGTGCCATCGCTGCCCCACTCGCGGGTGCGCTGGTTGTCCGGGCCGTAGGCGAGATTGATCGTGTAGCTGCCGCGGGTGGTCTGGAAGGCCAGGTTGTCGTGGTCGTACTTGACCGCAAGGCCGGCGCTGTCGGAGGTCAGATTGCCATCGGCGTCGTAGCAGTAGCTGCGACTGCCGCCGCTCGCGATCGCCACCGACTTGACCGCATTGGCGCCACCGCCGCAGCTGCCGCCGGTGTACGTGTACGCGTTGGCCGCGGTAGTGCTGAAGTCGGATTTGCTGGTGAAGTTGCCGGCCGCGTCGTAGGCGTAACTGATGCTCGCGTTGACCGCGCCCGTACGCGTGGCCTGGGTCATCCGCTGCAGGGTGTCGTAGGCATAGTTCTCGACCGTCGCGCCGGAGTTCAGGCTCTGCTGCCGAAGGTTGCCGAACACGTCGGTCTGGTAGTCCAGCCGGCGCACCGCCGCGCCCGACTTGTTGTAGCTGATCGACAGCAACTCGCTGGTCGGGATGCGGTAGCTGCGCGTCTCGGCCAGGATGCCGCCGCCGAGTAGTGCGTTGGTCGGGTTGCCGGCCAGATCCACCGCGGTGACTTCGCGATACACCGAGTTGTCGGCCGGGTTGAAGCTGCGGATCGGAATGCCGTACTTGGAGTAGTACGTCGCCACCGCCTCGCCGTTCGGGTAGCCGAGGGATTTGGGGCGGCCGTAGTAGCTGTCGTAGGCGATCGTCTGCGTGTAGGCCTTGGTGCTGCCGGTCGCGATCTGCTGGGTGGTGTCGGTCTGCACCGGCCGCGCGAGGGTGTCATACGTGAACACCTGCTTGCGCTCGATCGCGCCGTTGACCAGGCGCTGGCTGGTCGCCGGCGCGCCCACCGCGTACAGCGGGTCGTAGCTCCAGCTGTCGGCGATCGCATCGGCGACACCGTCGCCGGTCACGTCGATGCTCGCGTTGCGCGTGAGCGGACGGCCGAGCTTGTCGTAGCTGCTGCTGGTGACGACGTTGCGCGCGTCGGTCTGGGTCAGCACTTCGCCGAGCGCGTCGTAGGTCCCGTGTTTTTGTCCCGCGCTTTCTTTGTTTTCTCTTACGTTTGGCTATCTAACGAGAGGCAATCGTGATTTTTTCATGCACCGCGCGTCGCAATATAGATACGTCTCTTCCGAACCATTATCAAAAAGCACTCCTGCGCCAGACAGGTTTAGTTTCAGTTGCAGAGTTCGTCCATGAGACAGGAGTGCAATACCTCGCTTGCAGGGGTAGTGCTCCAAATTTAACCACGCATTTTTTTCTATCTTTGCGGAATGTTTCAAGTACAAGCCAATATTTCTATCCGTAACCTGAAAGGGAATACGCTTACACAATGAGTACTCCGGAGAATCGACACTACTCGTGTCTGAAACCGAGATCACTTTCAAGCTCTCAGCAGCATAGACCTGACTCAATGCGAGTGAAACGCAGAGGGCCACAACCAAGAAAGTGTTGGAAAAATTCATAATCAATACCCCAATCCTGACCCTTCATTGCCTGCCTTGTAAGACACTTGAGAATGCGTATACACATCGCTGTTAGTCAGACTGTATCTTGTTTGCAGGGCTCCTACCAAAGACTGCACTGAATTCAATTGGGCGCTAGTTGCAGGCGCATAACTGTCGATTTTCGCATTATATGCACCCACTACTTCGATTCCGATTGAATCCTGATTCATGGGATATCGATTCGGATATGTCTTTGACATCTCGTGCCGATAGATCTTCTTCGGTGCAAACCCCATCCTTCTGATGGTCGTTGCCTCTGCGGCAGAGCAAGTCGACTGATCAAAGCACTTTGACTTAATTTTGCCGATGTGCGCTGTGTATTTGTCTAAATGTGCTGTTTGAACAATATTTCCATTCTCATCAATCACAAAATGCGTGCCGAGATGGTCGGTTTTCCATTGGTTGATCGCTGAATCAATCGTGGAACCACCAGTTCTATGGAGGATTATTCCATGAACGTCTTTCAAATCACCTTTTTCGCTCGACTTAAGAATATTTTGTGTGATGGATAGCTCGTCGAGTTCATCGCCATTATTTCCACCGCTATTTTTTCCTTGTGTATAGCTTGGGGTCGTTGGATTTGCTTCTCCCATGCGCTGGAATTTTCGCTCATCAAGCTGAGGAAAAATTTGAGCTGTTTGATCGTCAGGCTTTGCGGACGGCTGCGCATTCGGCTTGGCCCCTTGACCCTGCTGACCCCCATTGCTGTTCTTCCCGTCGCCACTCAAATTTAGCGGACGGTTGTAGCTCGGATCGAGGGCTTGTCCTATGCTGCACACGATTAAGGTGTCGCAGACCCCCAAGTATCCAGTCGGATCTTTCCCCGCCAGCGGATTGTTGAGGATGTAGCTGTACGGGTTCATCGACTGGCTGTTGAGCGGGAACTGGATGAACGGGTCCACGCTCAGGAACCTGCCGAGCTGATAGTCGTACACGCGTCCGTTCATATGGATCAGCTGCACCGAGTTCAGGTGCTCGTGCTCGGTGAAGCCGCGCGCGGTGATCGCGGTGCTCTGCAATTGCGCCGGCGACAGATCGGCCCAGGTGCCGCTGCGCGGCTTGCCGAACGCGTCGCTGCCGCGCGTCTCTACCAGGGTGCCGGTACTGTCGGCAATGCTGTCCACGCTGCCGAGGCGATCGGTCAGCAGGTAGTTCACCGTGCGCGTGCCGCCGTTGTTGCTGATCTCCGCCTCGGTGCCGACATACACCTTGCTGCTGCCCTGGCTGATCCAGTCCTCGTAGCCGCCGTCGAGGTAGACCTTGGTGCCATCGCTGCCCCACTCGCGGGTGCGCTGGTTGTCCGGGCCGTAGGCGAGATTGATCGTGTAGCTGCCGCGGGTGGTCTGGAAGGCCAGGTTGTCGTGGTCGTACTTGACCGCAAGGCCGGCGCTGTCGGAGGTCAGATTGCCATCGGCGTCGTAGCAGTAGCTGCGACTGCCGCCGCTCGCGATCGCCACCGACTTGACCGCATTGGCGCCACCGCCGCAGCTGCCGCCGGTGTACGTGTACGCGTTGGCCGCGGTAGTGCTGAAGTCGGATTTGCTGGTGAAGTTGCCGGCCGCGTCGTAGGCGTAACTGATGCTCGCGTTGACCGCGCCCGTACGCGTGGCCTGGGTCATCCGCTGCAGGGTGTCGTAGGCATAGTTCTCGACCGTCGCGCCGGAGTTCAGGCTCTGCTGCCGAAGGTTGCCGAACACGTCGGTCTGGTAGTCCAGCCGGCGCACCGCCGCGCCCGACTTGTTGTAGCTGATCGACAGCAACTCGCTGGTCGGGATGCGGTAGCTGCGCGTCTCGGCCAGGATGCCGCCGCCGAGTAGTGCGTTGGTCGGGTTGCCGGCCAGATCCACCGCGGTGACTTCGCGATACACCGAGTTGTCGGCCGGGTTGAAGCTGCGGATCGGAATGCCGTACTTGGAGTAGTACGTCGCCACCGCCTCGCCGTTCGGGTAGCCGAGGGATTTGGGGCGGCCGTAGTAGCTGTCGTAGGCGATCGTCTGCGTGTAGGCCTTGGTGCTGCCGGTCGCGATCTGCTGGGTGGTGTCGGTCTGCACCGGCCGCGCGAGGGTGTCATACGTGAACACCTGCTTGCGCTCGATCGCGCCGTTGACCAGGCGCTGGCTGGTCGCCGGCGCGCCCACCGCGTACAGCGGGTCGTAGCTCCAGCTGTCGGCGATCGCATCGGCGACACCGTCGCCGGTCACGTCGATGCTCGCGTTGCGCGTGAGCGGACGGCCGAGCTTGTCGTAGCTGCTGCTGGTGACGACGTTGCGCGCGTCGGTCTGGGTCAGCACTTCGCCGAGCGCGTCGTAGGTCCAGCTCCACGTGCCCTGGTTCGGATCGCTCACGCTGCTGCGCTGGCCGAGCGCGTTGTACACCGCATTGGTCACGCTGCCCTTGGCATCCATCAGCGCGAGCGTGTTGCCGGTGGCGTCGGTCCAGTACTGGGTGCGGCCGTTCTGCGCATCCAGCGTCTCCATGTACTTGCCCATGCTGTCGGTGGTGCGCGTCATGTTCAGGCAGTTCGCGGTGCCGACATCCGCGGTGCCGCAGACCTGGATCGCGGTCTGCAGACCGCTGAACGTGTAGGTGGTCTTCAGATCGCCACGGCCGTCGTCGGCGCCCTTCGGCACGATCTTCTGAGTGATGCGGCCGAGCGCGTCGTACTGGAACGTGGTCCAGAACAGGTGCTGCGCCGTGCCGTCGTACGGATTGGACTGCGCGGAGACCCAACCCTGCGCGTTGTACTGGGTCAGTACCAAAGGCAGCGTGTTGTCCCACGCCCACTGCGCGCTGAGCAGGGTGCGGCCGAGCAGGTCGTAGGCGACGATCTTGGTAGGCGTGCCGTCCTGCACGTCGGTGGTCTTGAACAAGGCCTGCGGTCCGGGCAGGCAGGTGTTGGCGCACCAGCTTCGCGCGAACAACTTGTCGGGCAGTCGTTGCACGGAGTCGCTGGTGCCATGGAACTGGGTCTTGATGAGCTGGCCGAACGCGTCGTAGGTCATCAACGTGCGCAGGCCGTTGGCATCGACCGCGAGCGTGGGCTGACCATCGCGCGGACTGACCGTGGTCTGGGTCTGCTGGCCGAGCGGATTGGTCGTGCTGCTCGGGAAGTAGCCGTCGGCGCTGTAGCCGATCGAGCTGCTACGCGCGCCGTTGGGATCGCCGCTGGCGGTGACCGTCACCGTGCCCGGCAATCCGTAGCTGGGCGTCGGATAGCCGTACGCGGTCGCCTTCTGCTGGTTGGCGACGCCCGACTGCACGGTCTGCGACTGCAAGGTGCGGTCCGCATTCCACACGAAGTTCGTAGTTACTGTTTGTGCGGGATTGGATGCGCCGGCCGGCAGCGGGTGGTTGGTCGTGTTGTAGGTGATCGCGCTCGTCGTGGTCGTGCTGTTGATCTGGTCGAGCCACCACGTACTGGTGTTCGCCGTGTAGGTCGAGCGCGTGCGCAGGCATTGCAGCGCGACGAATGCGCGCAGGCCGGCCGTACCCGTGCCGCTGTCGGAAGCGAGCACTGTGTGCGCGGTGAGGTTGCCGTAGGCATCAAAACCGGATGCGGTAGCGAAACTGCCCGCGCAGGTCGAGTCGTCGGCGTTCACTTCCTGGGTATAGCCGATCTGCGCCGGTGTGCCGGTCGCCTGCAGCGCGACACCGCTGTCGTAGGTCCAGGTGTCCTTCTCGTCGAGGAACGGGAACTTGATCGCAGCAACGCCGTTCGGCGGCGTGCACGCGGTGGTGTCCGCGCGATTGGAGCGGTTGCAGCGCCAGTTATAGACTTCGTGCTTGATCGCCCCATCGGTGCCGTTGCGCGTGAGCGCGTTGACGACGACATCTGCGACCTGCCCCGCAAGCGGGAATTTCTGGTTGAAGGTCGTGGTTGTGCGCAGGCCGACGGTCGTGTCTTCCTCGGTGATCGTGCGGAAGCCCTGGAAACCGCGGCCTTGCGTGTTGTACATCGCCTGGCTGTAGCCGTAGCGGATGCTGTGATAGCCGCCGATGCCGTCGCTGCTCGCCATGTCGGATACCACCGGCATCGACGAAGTGAAATAGACATGGCGACTGTCCACGTACTTCTGCGCCGGATCGGTCGGCACCGTATAAAGCGGCGTCTGCGCCGAAGTGCGCCCTGCGGTGCTCGACAGCGGGTAGTAGGTCCAGACGGTTTGGGCACCCATGCCGTCGGTGACCATCGACATCAGGTCGGGCAACTGCGGCGTCTTGCCGTCCGGGTTCGCCTGGCCGTTGGGGCCGACGGCCTCGTTGATGAACGGCCCGGAAGACATGGGCGGGTAGCCGCCGGGAAGGCCCACGCCGCCCAAGGCGAGCGCGCATGCATCAGACGCATATGGACAGCTCACGTCCGTGATGGTGTCTTCGAGGCCGTCGCCATACATGTCCCCCGAATTCAAGGCATAGGTACTGCCATCGACCCGCGATGTCTGCGATTCGACGATCTGGAACTGGTTCGGTCCGGTTTGCACGAAGCTCAGCGCATTCATCAGGTAGGCGCTGTTGTCGGTGTCGCCTACTCCGGTGCCGTACGCCGGCTTGATCGGGATTCCCTGGCCCTTGAGGTTGCTCACCGACGCCCAGTTGATGAGTCCTGTGACCGGATCCTCCGGGCAGGCGTAGTAATTCTGGGGCTCGGCAGGATTGCTGTAATCAACCAGCGCCGCGCAGACTTGCGTCGCGAAGCGGCGTGGTATCAGTAGTTCCTGCCGGCCATCGCCGTTCATGTCGGCGACGCGGAAGCGCGAGGCGTAAACGGGTGTCCATGTGTGCAAGCACGCGTAATTCTTGCCGTTGTAGCACTTCTCGATGCCGTTCTTGTTCGAAAATGCAATGCGATTGCCCAGCCCATGGCCGGTGTTCAGCCGCAGCGACCAGGTGCCGCTCAGGTCGGCGTGCAGCAAGTCCTTCAGTCCGTCGCCGTTGACGTCGAGCCATTGCTTGTACGACAACCCGTCGGCTTCGTCCGAGTGCTCGGGATCCGACGCAGGGAACAGCGAGGCGTAGCTGGCGCGGGTGTAGGTGAACGACGCGCCGCGTTGACCGTACAGAACGTCGCCTTGGGGCTGGCTCGGGTTCACCTGGTTGACCGCCGGCGCCAGCAAAATATCCGGCACGCCATCGCCGTTGAGGTCCATGACATCCCGGGGACCTTCGTTGAACTGATAACCTTGGTCGTGCAGACCGTTCATGCACACCGACGTCAGCAACGGGAAGCTCGCCGGCTGGCTCGGCCCGAGCGGATTGGCCACGTTTCGATAGATTTCCAGTTTCGCGGAGCAATTGCTGGTCGTGTTCGTCAACTGACGCAACAGCACCAAGTCCGGCCTGCCATCGCCATCCATGTCCCGCACCATCTGCAGCGTCGCCGTCCCCAACGTGCCGCCGTATGGAACCGCCTGGATCCCGGTGTTCCAGCTACGGGTGAACGCCTGCGCAAACGTCGTGGCGGTGCGCGGCCCATCCCAGAAATAGATGACGAGATTGTTGTTGGCGTCCCGAGCCATGAGATCGGCCCGACCATCGCCGTCGAAATCCGCATTGTTGGCTTCATTGAACCCGGTGAGCGGCGGCAGATTGAAATTGGTGACGTCGATCGAAGACTTCAGGCTGCGATCGGCGTTCAACGAAACGATCGTCTGCGTGCCGGTCGGCGAGCCTGCGAGGATTTCGCTGCTCCCGTCTCCGTCCAGATCGCCCAGCATGTACATCACCGGCAGGCCCCCCGGCACCGTCGCCGGATGAAACACCGTCTGCATCGGCCCTTGCTGCCAAGCGAACGTGGTCGGCGGCCGGCACACGCTCGTGCCGGCCTGGAACCCACACTCGGTCACGCTGGCGAGCAGGCTGCGACTCGTGCTCTGGCTGGGAGCGGCGTAAGCGAGGTCGTACTCGCGCACCTTGTTGCTCGGATCGCTGCTCGTGCCCGACCAGGTCGAGATCGCGGTGAGCCGCTGCGTCTGCATGGTGACGCCGCCGGCCAGGTACGAGGAACTCTGGTCGTTGATGCCTGCGCCGGAAGGCCGTGCGGCGTAGGTCAAATGCACGCTGCGATCGCCATCGGTGGTCTGGAAGCCGGTATAGAAAACGTCGCTCAGCAATACCTCGCCGTTGCCGTAGTTGGCGTAGCTGTAGCGAATGAAGTTGCCGACGCGATCCTCCTTGCGCGCGATCATCCAGGAGAGCGGCACAGTGACACCACCTTGCACGACACGCGCGGGGTTGGCGGCGATCGAGTTGTTGCCATACCAGAGGATGTCGCCGGACTTGGTCTCGACCTCGAAGTACGTGCTCGCCGATTGCAGGTCACCGCCGAGCTGGGTCACGCGCACGAACGATTCGAGTTCGGTGTCGTAGGTCGTGTTGGGCTGGCCGTACGCACCGCTTGTGGCGACCAGGCGCTGTCCGTCGAGGCAGAGCTTGTCGGCGTTGGTCAGGCTAACCGCGCCGATCACGCCGTCCTGTTCGATGGTCGCAGGGCAACGATGCAGCGATGACAGCCCGGAGAGCGACCAGCCCACGCCGGCGATGCCGTTGCCTGCGCGGCTGCTGTAACTGAGTGCGAGGTCCGGTTGCATTCCACGACGGCTGGGCGGCAATGCGATCGGGATGGTGTAGGTCGCCGCACCGCCCGAGGTGCCGGCATTGCCGTCAACGCGGCCGACAGTCGGATCGTGCGCGGGCAATTCGCCGGAAAGGGAAACGACGGCCTGGTCCGGCGCGACTACAGACGCTTGCGTTACCGCGGCAACCATCGCCTGGACGCCGTTGCTGACGGCTGTTACCGCCGAAGTCAAATTGCCGGTGGCCGCTGCGAAAATAATCGCCGACAGCACTCCCCCGAGGGCGAGGACGCCCCACTTCGAACGCATCATGATTTCACCCTGAATTCGGATCCGTCGCCCCTGCGGCGGTGCCCCGGCGTAATCCTGCCGATGAAGTGTGACGCGTGCAACTTGAAACGGGGAATCGCCTGTGGCATGGCGATTTTCAGTCAATCGTTTGATCGCCGGGCCGCGATACGCGTCTCGAAACGGATCTCACCCCTTCGCCTGATGCGGCAGCCGCACGCGCACGCGCAGGCCGGGCTCGTTGTCCTCGAGCGCGATGCTGCCGCCGTGGCGGTGCGCGATCGCGCGCACCAGGCTCAGGCCGAGGCCACTGCCGGCCGAGCCGCGGTGTTCCTCCAGCCGCACGAAGCGGTCGAACACGCGCTCGCGGTCGGCGGGCGGGATGCCCGCGCCGTGGTCGCCGACGAGCAGGAACACCGCTTCGCCGTCGTCGTACAGGTGCAGGCTCACGCGCGTGCCGCGGGTGGCGTACTTGAGCGCGTTGTCGAGCAGGTTGGCGACGAGCTGGAACAACTGGTCGGCGTCGCCGCGCAGCGTGCACGGAACGGTCTGCGCGTCGAGCACGATGCCGCGCTCGGCTGCGATCGGCGCGTACAGTTCCGCCGCGTCCTGCACCAGCGGTTCCATCGGCAGCTCCGGATCGTTCGCGCCGGCGCTTTGCGCCTCGATGCGCGTGAGCCGCAGCAGCGCGCTGAAGGTGTCGAGCAGCTGGTCGGTCTCGGCGATCGCGGCGTCGAGCTCGCCCGCGGACTGCGCGCGTCCGGCGTTCTCGATGCGCATGTCCTCGAGCCGGTTGCGCAGGCGCGTGAGCGGCGTGCGCAGGTCGTGCGCGATGTGGTCGGTCGCGTGGCGCACGCCGTCGAGCAGTTCCTCGATGCGGTCGAGCATCGCGTTGATCTGCCGCGCGAGCCGCGCGTACGCGTCGTCGCTGTCGTCCTCGGGAATGCGCAGCGCGAGCTCGCCCGCGCCGACGCGGCGCGCGATGTCGTAAGTGCTCTCCAGGCGGCGCGCTGCAAGGCGCGCGGTGATCCAGCCGATCAGGCCGCCGAGTCCGCCCGCGGCGAGCAGCGCGTACAGCGAAGTGCGCCGCAGCAGCGCCTCGAAGCGCGCCTGGTTGCGGCTGCGCCGGCCGGTGAGCAGGCGGCTGCCGTCCTTGAGCGGCTGGATCTTCGCGACCACGCGCAGCAGGCCCTCGTCGTTGCGCTCGTCGAACTCCTTCCAGCCGGTGCCGTTGCGGATCTCGTCGGGCAGCGTCGCGAACTGCCCGGCGAGCAACGTGCCGTCCTTGCCGATGAGTTCATAGACGGCGTTGTCGTCGTCGGGCTGGCTGGTGCGCGCGGCGATCTCGCTGGCCAGCGCGCCCGCGCCGGATTCGCGGAACTGCTCGACGAGGTCGGCACTGTCGAGGCGGATCACCTCGTGCAGGTCCTGGTCGAAGATGCGCGAAACCGCGTAGTACAGGCCCGCGCCGAGCAGCGCGTACGCGAGCAGGAACAGGCCGCCGACCGCGAGCGCGAGCCGCGCGCTGGTCGAACGCGACACCAGCCGGCCGAGCGCGTTACTCACGCACGCCCAGGCGATAACCTGCGCCGCGCACGGTGTGCAGCAGCGGCTTGGGATGGCCGCGGTCGATCTTCTGGCGCAGGCGGCTGATGTGCACGTCGATCACGTTGGTCTGCGGATCGAAGTGGTAGTCCCAGACGGCCTCGAGCAGCATCGTGCGCGTGACCACGCGCTCGGCCTGACGCATCAGGTATTCGAGCAGGCGGAACTCGCGCGGCTGCAGTTCGATGGTCTTGCCGCCGCGGCGCGCCTCGCGGGTGAGCAGGTTGAGTTCCAGGTCGCCCACGCGCAGCTCGGTGACTTCGCTGCCCACCGACTGGCGGCGACGCAGCAGGCTGTCTATGCGCGCGGACAGTTCCGCGTAGGCGAAAGGCTTGACGAGGTAATCGTCGGCGCCGGCGCGCAGGCCTTCGACGCGATGGTCCACGTCGCCCAGCGCGGTCAGCACCAGCACCGGCACCGCGTTGCCCGCGCCGCGCAGGGTGCGCAGCACCGTCAACCCGTCCACCGCCGGCAACATGCGGTCGAGCACGATCGCGTCGTAGTTCTCGGTCGTCGCGAGGAACAGACCGTCACGGCCGTTGTCGGCCTGGTCCACGGTGTGGCCGTCCTCGCCCAGGCCCTTGGCGATGAAGGCGGCGGTGTGCGGGTCGTCTTCGACGATCAGGATGCGCATCCGTTTTCCTTGCGATTCCCCAAAAAGAATACCGCGCCGGGGTCGCCGGCGCGGCAGGGGTGCTGCTTGACGCGTTCTGGCTTACTTGGTCGGAGCCGGAGCCATCGAGTCGTCTTTCTTCATGTCGTCGGCCTTCTTCGCGGCGGCCTTCTTCGCATGATGCTTGTGGTGGTGCTTGGCGGCCGGCTTGGCGTCGGACTTCATCGAGTCGGAAGCCATCGGCGCGGCGGCCGGGGCGGCAGCGGCCGGAGCCGGGGCCGGA
>CAYWSH010000100.1:0-2187 GCA_964460655.1 uncultured Terriglobales bacterium
GAACAAATGCCGCCCCATCCCGAAGTTTCGGGAGGAGCGGCAGCGTCGTGAGCGCAGAGCGAGACTAGCGGGGAGGGGAACAACTGTCAAGAGGAATGTGGCTGTGGACAATGTCTTAAAGATATAAGCAAACTTCAGAGCCACTGAATCATACAGGAGCGATCTACTTTGTGAATTGCCAAAAGGATGGTCGTTCGGAGACTCTCCGGATCCCAACCGCTCGTCTTGATGATCAGTGAATCGCCGGCAAAAAGAAAGTGTGCAGGAGGGCCTTGTTGCTCGTTGCGCCAGGCCTCTTCAAAATCGGATGAATTAATCGATTCGCTAAGTTGTGCTCTGAAGAGTTGCACAGTTTCTCCCAGCTTCCGGCCAAACGTTAGCAACCGTTGCGAACCTCATCATACGTCGCACTTTGTGCGCGCGTATTTTCGAGCTTGATACCTCTGGAGTAGACTGCGCCCGTGGCAAGAGGTTGCAAAACTTATGGGGCCGCTACGCTGTCTGCAATTCTGATTGCATCAGGGACAGTTCTCCCGACAATCGCAAGAGGTTACGATCGACAACGCAAAAAAGAGGCAGATGAAAGCATACTTACAGCGCAGGAGGTTTTTAAGTTTTCGGGCCCAAGCGTCTTCGTCGTTACGGTGAACAGCAATGAGGGGCATTTTATTGCGCAGGGAAGCGGCGTCGCGATTGGCTCCCACAGGATCGCAACCAATTGCCACGTGTTTCTGGGAGGTGGGACGCCTGCCGTTCGACGAAACGGTACAGATTACCCGGCGCGGATAATCGAACTAAACCTAGCGGATGACGTTTGCCTTCTGCAGACCGAAGGTCCTCTTCCGGCCGTGGTGGAATCCGTGCACAAATCGACGAGTATCGGCGAGAAGGTATATGCGATCGGCGCGCCGCTCGGCTTGGAGTTGTCGATTTCTGACGGGTTGGTTTCAGGAGAGAGAAGACACGGCACGCACACCTGGCTGCAGACCACGGCAGCAATTTCACCTGGCTCAAGCGGCGGGGGACTGTTCAACGCCCAGGGGCAACTTGTAGGCATCACGACTGCGAGCATCGCTGACGGCCAAAACCTCAACTTTGCGATTCCGGTGGACGACGTATATCGCGTAGACCATCAGACTGCTCAGGAGACAGGGGAGAATTGGATGCTACTCGCGGATCAGATCCTCGATAAGGCAAAAGCGGTTACTTGGAGAACCGAAGGAGTTCCGGACCTGATGAATATGACGTTGAGACAGCAAGAGGAATGGGCTGCACGCCAGGACGCCCGGGTACAAGAAATGCGTCGACAAATCACCTACGCGATTCCTGCGTATGTTGAGGCTACGCGCCTCATACCGAACGATGTTCGGCCGTGGCTTCATTTGGCGTCGGCGTACAAGAAGCTCAAAGAGCCGCAATTGATGGAGAGCGCTTATCGGCAGGCATTGGCTCTTGCTCCGCGAGACACGTCTGTTTGGGCCGAAGTAGCCGAGTCGCGGACGGCGTTGGGCCAACGGATCGACGCTGTAGCCGCATATGACGAGGCAATTCGGCTTGCACCGAACAACCTGGCCCTGCACATCGGCCTCTTTCAAACGTACTTGGGATTCGACCGCAAACAAGCTGAGATGACGCTAGCATCGGCCGCTCGAGTGGCGAAGGACTCCGGCGACTTTTGCTTACTCGCGATGAGCTACGATTCCGTGAATCAACATCTGAAGGCAGAGAAGGCTTATTTGAATGCTCTAATGCTCAAACCGCACGACCCGTACACCCTCAGTTTTCTCGGCCTCCATTATGCGCGCATCGGCAAGAAATCGAAGGCGAAACAGATTTACCAGGAGCTCAAACCCCTGGATGCAATTGCAGCCGGTAGGCTGCTCAGCGTGATCGAGATGAGGTGAAGATACCTCAGCGGCTAAAGCCGATTCTTTGTTGTGCGGTAACGGCACGGCTGAAGCCGTGCCCCTCCGAAAGACGGGACGCGCTGAGAAAATCCCCACGTCTGCGCCAACCCCGCGCAGACATGGGGCACCGTCACCGAACGACTCTGAGAAAATCCCCACGTCTGCGCCCAACCCGCGCAGACATGGGGCACCGGGCACCGGGCCGTGTCCACACAAGCAGGCCTGGTCACCGCGCGGTTAATGTGTTTTCCCGCCCGCAGTTCGTATAATGAAACCGCAA
>CAYWSH010000100.1:2287-5858 GCA_964460655.1 uncultured Terriglobales bacterium
GTCACCGCGCGGTTAATGTGTTTTCCCGCCCGCAGTTCGTATAATGAAACCGCAACCAGCTGAGGTACCAGCATGACACCCACTGTCACCGAGGGTAGGGCCACGCATCCGTTGCCAGTCGCGGAGCGCATGGCGCGGCTCGGGACCGAGACCGCGTTCGAAGTCCTGGTCCGGGCACGGGCGCTCGAAGCCAAGGGTCGCGAGGTCGTCCACCTGGAGATCGGCGAGCCCGATTTCGATACGCCCGCCAACGTCATCGACGCGGGCGTGAAGGCGATGCGCGGCGGCTGGACGCACTATTCGCCGCCTGCCGGCCTGCCCGCGCTACGCGAAGCCATCGCCGACTACATCGCCAAGACGCGCGGCGTCGCGGTGAAGCCGGAAGAAGTCGTGGTGGTGCCCGGCGGCAAGCCGATGCTGTTTTTCCCCATGCTGGCGCTGATCGAGGAAGGCGACGAGGTCATCTATCCGAATCCCGGCTTCCCGATCTACGAATCGATGATCCACTTCCTCAATGGGCGCGCCGTGCCCATCCGGCTGCGCGAGGAGATGGATTTCCGCCTCGATGTGAACGAGCTCGCCGACCAGATCACGGATCGCACGAAGCTCATCATTCTTAATTCACCCCAAAATCCGACCGGCGGCATGATGAGCGAGCAGGACGTGCGCGACGTCTGCACCGCCATCGGCGACCGCAACATCGCGGTGCTGAGCGACGAGATCTACAGCCGCCTGATCTTCGAGGGCCGGCACCACTCGATCATCTCGGAGCCGGATTTCAAAGACCGCACCATCCTGCTCGACGGCTTCTCGAAGACCTACGCGATGACCGGATGGCGCATGGGCTATGGCGTGATGCGCGCCGATTTCGCTTCGCACATCGCGCGCCTCATGACGAACTGCAACTCTTGTACCGCCAGCTTTACGCAGATGGCGGGCATCGAGGCGCTGCGCGGGCCGCAGGATTCGGTCGAGAACATGTGCCGCGAGTTCCAGCGCCGTCGCGACCTGTTCGTGGAGCGCATCAATCGCATCCCGGGCTTCAGTTGCCGCGTGCCCAAGGGCGCGTTCTACTGCTTCCCGAACATCACCGGGACGGGTCGCACGTCGAAGCAGATCGCGGATGCGCTGCTGGAAGAAGCCGGCGTGGCCGCGCTCGCCGGCACCGCGTTCGGTGAATTCGGCGAAGGCTACCTGCGCTTCAGCATCGCGAACTCGTACGAGAACCTGAACAAGGCGCTCGACGCGATCGAGCAGTGGGCGAAGCGGCAGGGACTGTAAGGCTTTGTTTGTGCGAGCGCGGCCACTGCACGATTAGGCAAAATGCAACCTGAGCCATCAGCAGATTGACAAGAAGACGCACCAAGCCATCTCCATCCACGATCGGAACCGTAATCGTGCTGGGAGCAGGAGCGAGCCGCAGCGTCTCGTACGGCAGGGATATGGCTTGCCTGTCACCTTTAGACGCGGATTTCTTTGAAATCTTGAATCGTTTGGTCGATTCATTTAGCTGGAAAGCGGCGAGCGCACGACAGAGGCGCATGTATGAGGATGTTAATTCCATCCTCCAAGCCGTTTTCGACCTTCCTGACAGTTTGGAAGTTCGAAACTCTATGGAAGTAGCGTTTTACACGCTCCATCTCAACGCCGTAATGGAAGCGCTCCTGAAGGGAACGGTCCCGGACAACGTCGACGATCTCCTTTACAAGTTTGCGCGTACTGTGTCGTATGTGTTGAGGAGAGCTCACGGCAAGAAGATTTGTAAGCATCACAGCGTTCTCTTCAAAAAGCTCGGATCGAATGACGCAATTATCTCGATGAACTACGATCTGGTTGCGGAGCGCGCATTGGCATCCCTGCATCGGCATATTTCTTCCTTTGGAATCTGGCTTTACGGGGGGAATGCGCGGCAACAAATAACCCCTAAGGCTGCGCAGCAGGTTCCAGTCATTTTCAAGTTGCACGGCAGTGCAAACTGGATCATTAAGGACAAGGTTTTTTCGGTTCGGCAGAAGAGCTGGGATGAATTCGATGAATCGCCAGGCTACTCCGCGCATAGGATTTTCGAAGACGAATTCCCAATCCTCCTGCCGTTCTGGGAAAAGAAAATCGAGATCAAACCGTGGGCCCAAATCTGGCACGATGCGGGCCGTAAACTGAGGCGCTGCGAGAATCTCGTCGTGTTTGGCTACTCGTTGCCGCCCACGGATTTGAAGGCCAAGTCACTGTTTCAACAGACAATTACGGTACGTAGCCTCACCTCCGAGCGACCAAGGCTGTGCGTGGTGGATAAGAATCCCGTTATCCGCCAGAAGTGGCAGAAGATGGCACCCGCAAGCCCCTGTTGGCAGTACGAGAGCATTGACGAGTTCAGAAAGGCCCCTCCTCCTTGGTGGTGATTCAAGGGGAAGGGAGTGAGTACAATTCAACCCATGCACCGCGTCTATCTCGACAACAACGCCACCACGCCCGTCCTGCCCGAGGTCTTCGAGGCGATGCGGCCTTACTTCCTCGAGCAGTACGGCAACGCCTCGTCGGTGCATCGTTTTGGCCAGGATGCGCGCGCGGCGGTCGAGCGTGCTCGCGATTCCGTCGCCAAGCTCTTCAACTGCCGTTCGGCCGAGGTTGTGTTCACCAGCGGCGGCACCGAGGGTGACAACCTGGCCATCTTTGGTCTAGTGAAACCAGGTCTGGTGCAGCCCGGCGACCACGTGATCACCAGCTCGATCGAGCACGAAGCGGTGCTGAAGTCCTGCCATCGGCTCGAGGAACTCGGTTGCGACATCACGTTCCTTCCGGTGGACAAGCGCGGCTTGGTCTCGCCTAACGATGTACGCCGTGCCCTGCGCGCCAAGACGCGACTCGTCAGCGTGATGCTGGCGAACAACGAAACCGGCGCCGTGCAACCGCTGGCCGAGATCGCGCAGGTCCTCGCCGACGCGAACTCCGCCGATGGCGAGCGTATCTATCTGCACACCGACGCGGTGCAGGCCGCGGGCAAGATCGCGATGGACGTCGCGCAGCTCGGTGTTGATCTGGCCAGTATCTCCGGCCACAAACTGCATGCGCCGAAAGGCGTGGGCGCACTGTTCGTCCGCAAGGGCACGCTGTTGCAACCGCAACTTCATGGCGGGAAGCACGAGCGTTCACGCCGCGCGGGTACAGAGAACGTTCCCGGCATCGTGGGCCTGGGCAAGGCCGCAGAACTCGCGACTGAATGGCTCGCCGCCGGTCACGACAAGGACATGTCGGGGCTGCGTGACCGCCTGGAGCAGGGAATCCTGCGGGGCATCGAAGAAACCGGCGTGAACGGCGCCGGCACCGCGCGCACACCCAACACGACCAACATCCGCTTCGATCACGTGGAAGGCGAAGCACTGGTGATCGCGCTCGACCTGAAAGGCCTGGCGGTCTCCGGCGGCGCGGCGTGTTCCTCGGGGGCCGTCGAGCCGTCACACGTGCTCTCGGCGATGGGCCTCTCGCCCGAGCAGGCACGCAGCTCGATCCGCTTCTCGCTCGGCAAGCAGACAACGAAGGAAGACATCGACTTCGCGCTGTCAGTGCTTCCCGA
>CAYWSH010000100.1:5958-12641 GCA_964460655.1 uncultured Terriglobales bacterium
ATCGACGACGTCTACGACGCGCGCCGTGTCGCCGAGCAGCTCGACATCCCGTACTACGTCGTCAACCAGGAAGAGCGCTTCGAGCACGACGTGGTGCGCCCGTTCGTCCAGGACTACCTCTCGGGCCGCACGCCCATCCCGTGCTCGCTGTGCAACAATCACCTGAAGTTCGACCAGTTGCTCGTGACTGCGCGACAGATCGGCGCGGAACGCATCGCCACCGGGCACTACGCGCGCGTCGCGTGGAGTGAAGACCGCCAGCGCTGGTTGCTGCTGCGTCCCGCGGACGTGAAGAAGGACCAGACGTATTTTCTCTTTGGCCTGACGCAGGAGCAGCTTTCGCGCTCGCTGTTCCCGCTCGGTGAGATGAAGAAGGACGACGTGCGTGCGCTCGCGCACCAGCATGGGCTCGCGCTCGCCGAGAAGCCCGACTCGCAGGAGATATGCTTCGTACCGGGCGGCGACTACAAGGCGTTCCTCGATGCGTATCTCGCCGAGCAGGGCGAGAGCTTGCCCGACACGTCAGGCGAACTCGTCACGACCAGCGGCGAAGTGATCGGCGAACACCACGGTGTTCACAACTTCACCGTGGGCCAGCGCAAGGGGCTCGGTGTGGCGACCGGCTCGCCGCTGTACGTCATCGAGCTGCGCGGCGACAAGAAGCAGGTCGTGGTCGGCGACGATGCGGCGCTGCGTTCGACCACCTTGTGCGCGCATCGCCTGAACTGGATCGCGGCCGAGAGGCTGGACGCACCGCTTGAGGTCACGGCAAAGATCCGCCATCGCCACGAACCCGCCGCGGCAACCGTTGAGCCCGTGCATGACGACGAAGTCCTCGTCACCTTCCGCGAAGCGCAACGCGCCATCACGCCCGGACAGGCGGTCGTCTTCTATCAGGATGATGTGGTGGTAGGCGGCGGCTGGATCAAGTAGATTGCGGAATTGCGGAATCGAGCAATTGCGGAATCGAAAGACCAGCGCGTAAGCAGCGCGGATAGGTTGTCAATTCCGCAATCAGATGAACATGCCTTCTTCTTCACCGGCGCCGTTCCGCGGACGCCGGCGGCGCAGCGTGCCGAAGATGGCTCCCGCGCCACTCGTGATGCCTTGCAGCAGGCCTGCCACGGTGCGCACCGGCGAGATCACCGTGCTGTGCACGAAGTCGGTGGTCTCCTCGACTTTGTCGAGCGTGCGCGTGACGAGTTCGTCGGTACGGATCACCTGCAGGCGCGCGCGGTCCACCATGTCAGACATCGTGGCGTCGATGCGCTGTACCTGGTCGCGCAGGCTGCTGACGGTGGCGTTGGCGTCGTAGATCATCTCGCGGATCTTCGGCCCGTTCTCCACCAGCATTTCGCGCGCCAGCCTCAGTGCCGGGATCCCGTGCTCTTCGAGTTGCGCGGCGAGCGCCTGCACTTGCGCACCGGTCTTCTTCGCGGAGACGTAGAGCGCCACCAGGACGCCCGCCTGGATGACGATGGCGACCGACGCGATGATGATGAACGCCGTGATGAGCGTCGTGTCCATTGTTCCTGTCGCTGCGCTCCAAACCGCCAGAGAGCGTTCTCCAACCGGGCACCTTCGCGGCCTGGCGACGCGCTGCGCCGCCTGAACCGGCGGCTCCGCTTTGATTTGCTCCGCGGAGCGCCGCTCAAATCACGGCACGAAGGTCACCGAGAAGAGCCTTTAGCCCTGGCTACCGCCGGAACGGCCAGCGTCGCCGCCAGTCGCTTCGCGATACGCCTGCTTGCCGGCTTGGATCGCCTGGTTCCAGGTCTCTTTCTGCTGGCCCACCGCTTCCTTGCCGCGCTCCACCCACTCGTTGGCTTGTTCACGAGCGCGGCGGGCGTTCGTGACCGCCCAGTCGCGGCCTTCTTCGGCGCTGCGACGCAGCGACTCGCGCGTTTCAGCGCCCGACTTCGGCGCATACAGCACGCCCATGATCGCGCCCAATCCCAAGCCGGTGAGGAACCACAAGAACCCATTGCCACTGTCATCGCGTGCCATAGAGGCCTCCAGATGCGTTTCCTAAACGCTTTATCCTATCATGTCGCTTCGCTCCAAAACCGCCGATGGGCACTGCTCGCCCGCTGACCCACGAGGCCTGCGATCGCGCTTCGCCGCCTGTCCCGAAGGTTCGGGACGGCGGCTCCGCTCCGCAGATCACTACGCGCATCTGCAACGCAGCGAGCGTGGTGGCGATCGCCGCGCCGATGCCGCGGCCACCTCCCGTGACCACCGCAACGGGTCGGGCGTTTGTCACGCTGAACCTCCTGCAGGCCGCGCTGGATGCGGCTTTCGTCACCAGAAGAAAAACATCCAGCGTTCCAGCGATAGCATCTTAGTGGTAACCGGAAGGACCGCCAAGAAACGCATCTTGCCTCGGGCGCACGGCGCGGGTACACTGCCGCCTTTGTCGCCTGCCCTGCACCCTGGCGTTTGCGCAGGCGGAATCGCCCAACGCGGTGTCTATAGTGTTGGGGCGATAGGCCCTAGCGGGTCGTAGCGCAGTTGCACGCGCCAGCGTCCGTGACCGTTCCTTATCCTTCCACTGCTCAAGGAGCTCGGAATGAAGAAGTTGCTCTTACTTGTCCTGATGCTGGCCACTGCGTTCGCTACGGCGCAGCAGCCCGCCGGCGCCCCAGCCCAGCAACAAAAAGAGATCAAGGACCCGGCCGAGTATCAGGCCTACGTCGGCGCGCTCCAGACCGCCGACCCGAACGCCAAAGCCGCTGCTCTCGAAGGCTACCTCGCGAAGTATCCCGCCAGCGTGGTCAAGGAAGACGCGCTCGAAGCCCTCATGGGCGCTTACCAGCAAGCCGGCAACGGTCCCAAGCTGGAAGCTACGGCACAGGCTCTGCTGCAGGTGAATCCCGCGAGCTATCGCGGATTGCTGATCGCGGCTTTCTTCTCGCGTTCGAAGATCGAGGGCGGGCAGACGCCCAAAGAGCAGATCCCGCAGGTGGCGCAGCAGGCGCTCGACTACTCGATCAAGGGCTTGCAGGCGCTGCAGTCGGCCACGCCACCGGGAGGCACCGATCCCAACGTTTGGGCGACCCAGAAGAAGGCGTTGACCGGCGTGTTCAACAGCACGGCGGGCTTCGCTGCGCTGCAGTTAAAGGATTACGCGAAGGCACAGCAGTATCTTTCGGCCGCAGCTGCCGATAATCCGAACGACCTGACCGTCAATTATCAACTGGCGCTGTCGTATCTCGAGCGCCAGCCGGTGGACCCGACCGGTCTCTGGTACGGCGCGCGCGCCGCGGGCCTGGCGCCGAATGCGCAAGCCGCGGACCAGATCACGCGCTACGTGCGCAATCGCTACATCAAGTTCCACGGTGACGACACCGGTCTGCCCGAATTGATGGCTGCCGCCAAGACGTCTGCCACTCCTCCGGCCGGTTGGAGCGTGACGCCGGCGCCCACGCCGCCCGAACAGGCCGCGAAGATGGTCGCCAGCAAGCAGGTCAAGGACATGAGCTTCGATGAGATCGAGTTCATCCTGACTTCCGGAAATCAGCAGGCTGCGGACCAGGTGTGGAACGCGATCAAAGACAAGCCGATCGCGCTCGAAGGCAAGCTCATCAACCTCACCGCCGCCAAGCTCACGGTCGCCGGCACAGTGGACGATATGGAAGGCAACAAGGCCGACATCGACCTGACCATGGCTGCCGAGATCCCCGCCAAGGCCCTGGCGGCGACGGTGCTGAAGGAAGGCGACACCATCCAGTTCCAGGGAACGCCGAAGAGCTTCACCCCGAATCCCTTCATGGTGCAGATGGAAGCGGGCAGCTTCGTCGCCGGCACGGGCAAGAAGGTCGGCGCGGCGCTGGCGGCAAAGCCGACGCCCGGACGAGCTACGCCGGGTAAAGCGACGCCCGGGAAGGCGACGGGCAAGACCGGCGCGGCGACGAAGGGCAAAGCAGCTGCCACCAAGAAAGCGCCACCGAAATAACGATGACGTTCTAACGCAAGCGCGGAGCTTCGGCTCCGCGCTGCTTTTTGTAGGCGACCAGAACGCGGGCGAGTCCTTGCCCCACCGAGCCAAATGCGGGCTCGGCGGGGACCCCGAGTCGCCCGCGTCCACCCAATCCCATTTGTTCTACAATCATCCGCCGCGGACCCGTCATGACGTTGCCCGAGTTCAAGCAGATCGTTGATGCCGCCAAGCGTGAGATCAAAGAGATCGATCTGGCTGAATTGCAGCGTATGCAACAGGCCGGCGAGGACTTCGCGCTCATCGACGTGCGCGAGCCGGAAGAGCACGCGAGAGGCATGATCCCGGGCGCGGCGAATATCCCGCGTGGGATGCTCGAGCTCCAGGTCGACCACGTGACGGCGGACAAAGAGAGGCCGATCGTGTGCTATTGCGGCGGTGGCAGCCGGTCGGCGCTGGCGGCGAAGAGCCTGAAGACATGGGATTCAAGAACGCGATGTCGTTGAGCGGTGGTTACCGCGGGTGGAAGGAAAAGAACGAATGAGCTGCGAGTCCCACCCTGCGCTGCGCGCAAGGGTGGGGCACCCATCTTGTATGCAGGGACGATTAGGATGCCGAAAGTCGATCTGAAAGGCGTGAAGTTCACCTGGCTCGGGCACGCGACGTTCCACGTCCAGACGCCGGCCGGCAACAGCGTGATCATCGATCCGTGGGTGATGGGGAATCCCTCGTGCCCGGAAGCGCAGAAGAAACTCTCCAGCGTCGACGTGCTGCTGTGCACCCACGGTCACTTTGACCACATCGGCGACGCGGTCACAATCGCGAAGGAACATTCTTCCACCGTCGTGGGCAACTTCGAGTTGTGCAACTGGATGGAGCGCAAAGGCGTCAAGAACACGGCGCCGATGAACAAGGGCGGCTCGCAAGAGGTCGGCGACATCCGCGTGACCATGGTCCACGCCAATCATTCCTGCGGCATCACCGACGACGACGGGCGGATCATTTACGGTGGCGAGGCCGCCGGTTACGTCATCGAGTTCGATAACGGACTGAAGGTCTACCACGCGGGTGACACGGCGGTGTTCGGCGACATGCGCCTCATTCATGAACTCTACGGGCCGCAGCTCGTGATGCTCCCTATCGGCGACCGCTTCACCATGGGACCGCGGGAAGCGGCATTCGCCTGCCAACTACTCCGCCCCCGTACGATAATCCCCATGCACTTCGGCACGTTCCCGTTACTGACCGGCACGCCCGACCAGTTCAGCGAGCTGCTCGCCGACACCGGCACGACGCTGTGCGTCCTGGCGCCCGGCGAGACGCTGGCCTGACGCACATGGACCCGATCACCAATGCCGCAGTCGACAAGTATCTCTACGCCGTGCTGCCGCCGCGCGATGCGGTGCTTACCGAGATGGAAGCACAGGCGAAGCAGCGCGACATCCCGATCGTCGGCCCGGCAGTGGCGCGCGTACTGTTCCAGTTGGCGCAGCTCATGCAGGCCAAGACCGTGTTCGAAGCCGGTTCCGCGATCGGCTACTCGACCATCTGGTGGGCGCGCGCCGTGGGCGAGGGTGGCCGCGTGGTCTATACGGACAGCGACCGCAAGAACGCCGATGAAGCCCGCCGCTACTTCGAGCGCGCGGGCGTGGCGGACCGCGTCGAGATCAAGATCGGCGACGCGTTGGAGATCCTGAGCGAACAAAAGCCGGCGTCGTATGACGTCATTTTCAACGACGTCGACAAGGAAGATTATCCGCGCGTGCTGAAGCTGGCGACACCGCGTCTGCGCAAGGGCGGGCTGTTCATCACAGATAACGTGTTGTGGAGCGGCCGCGTCGCCGATGGCAACACGAACCCCGACGCGAACACGCGCGCCATCGTGGAATTCAACCGCGCGCTCTACGGAACGAAGGAATTCTTCACCACGATCCTGCCGCTGCGCGACGGTGTGGCGGTGGCGATGAAGCTGTAGGCAATTGGCGGTTTGCATTTGGCAAGAGCTGTTCGCCAATCGCTAACTGCCAAGCATCCTAAATAGACGCGACGGGAATCCCGAGCACGTCATCCACCAGCCCGACTTCTTTCTGCACGAATGGCTCGGCGTACTGCACGCCCGCGAGCAGGCCGTAGAACTTTGCCATCGTCTCCACGCGCTCACGCAATTGTTTCTCGGCAGGGAAGAGGGTGACGGCGGTCTGCTGGTCGGCGTACTGCGAGCGATAAGCAAGGAGTGACGCGACGCGCTGCTCGAACTGCGCGCTGATGTCGACGACGAACGTGGGCCGCACGTCGGCATAGAGCGACGCATAGATGATCTTGAACGGGCGATGCGGCTCGCCCGGCACGTCGAGCTTCTTCAACCCGGCAAGGAAGCACGCCTCGTAGCCGAGCGGCGACGTGTTGGCGTGGTCGGGATGGCGCGCTTGCCAGTAGGGCAGGATGACGACGCGCGGCCGCGTCTCGCGGATGACGCGCGCGATCTTCAGCCGGTTCTCCCAGGTGTTCTCGACGCGCGCATCGGGAATGTCGAGCGCTTCGCGCCACACGACCTTCAGGATGCGCGCGGCTTCCGCGGCTTCGCGGGCACGGTCTTCCGCCGTGCCGCGTGTGCCCATCTCGCCGCGCGTCAGGTCGAGGATGCCGCAGCGCCGGCCGCGTTCCGCGTGCTTCAGCAGGGTACCGCCGCATGTCTGCTCCACGTCATCGCGATGCGCGGCGATGGCGAGGATGTCGAGGGCGTCAG
>CAYWSH010000101.1:0-7903 GCA_964460655.1 uncultured Terriglobales bacterium
CTAGGAAAACAAAGGGTTTAGGCGATGGGGTTACCGCGTAAAGTCTTGATAAATCAAGGAAAGTATTGAAGCGGCGGGAGTTGTGATGCAGAATTGCTTTAAGTTATTGACTGTGTACATGGGTGAGCATAGGGCTATGAGAGGAGATCGTCAAGGGCAATCGAAGGGCCAAAATCGCATGCGCACCCGCTATTTGCGGCCACTGCGAAGACGTTCGAGTTCAGCAGCATACAGAATGTCATGTAGCTTGTAAGCAGGCGTCACTGCAGCGATGCCAGAATTGAGCTTTGACGCGGGTACCGGCCGCGTATCGATGACCGCAATTGGCTCAAGCTCGCCGAAGTAACCCTTCATAACACCAGCTAATTTCAGAACTGGAGGACCTGCAATGATTGAACCAGGTTGCCGATCTGAGCCGAGGTAGAAGAAGACCGGTGACCCGCTGTTCCCACCGAAAGAAAATGTTTCGATCAAATAGAGGTCGGTAAGAATTCCTTCCCACGAGATCTTTTCGTCGCTCAGAAGCGCGACTCTTCCAAAGCGCATAATCGGGTAATTCTTGTTAGCTCCAATGTGCGGTAAAAACATCCCCGTAAAGAAAACATCGGAGCCCTCGCGAATTGCGAGTTTTTCGAAGTCATCTTGGCTGGTCAACATGTCCTCAGTAAGCACCTTCAGATCGAAAGCTGCTGGATCCGCAATTCTGATTGGTACAACAGCTAGGTCGACAGTAGCATCGCTGTGAAGAAACAAAGTCCGGTTAGCGCCAGAGACAGCCAACGGGAGCTCAAAGGATTCAGTCCCGCCTGCCTTCTTGTTTATTCGGATCCACACGCGAGGATAGAAGGTGCCATTTTGCTGGAGCACATGTTTCGCCGTAACGACGTAAATCCACAACCTGCCAGGATGGTCGTTATCTTTCACAGATGCAAAGAAGCACGTCCCGTTGGCTACTGGCTGGCCAAGAGCATTGGGCACAAAAACGAATCCGACGACAGTTTTTATTTCCGGTGGCACGGAGGTCGCAAAGGAAGCGCCAGCGAGCGTCAGGACTAGGACCATCGAGAGCATGCGTTGCATATACACCTCGTATCGAAGTGAGATGGAACCCACTGAGCAGTATCATCCACGCGTCAAGCCGCTCCGTCAGCAGTTGGTGGGTGGCTAGCGCGCGACGCGACGTCGCTTCAGTCAGCGTGACGGCGCCGTTGTGGTACTCTGATATCGATGATCGACACCCGTCGAATGCGTCCCTCCCTCGCGCTGTAGCGTTGCGCGCGCTGGTGCGCGCGTGTTTCTGAATCGCTGAAAAGCCCGTAAAATCAAACGCAAAGGCGACAAAAGCAAACCCGTAGATCCTTCGGCCAAAAACGGGCCTCAGGATGACGGCGATTGCAGAGAGACCCGTAGATCCTTCGCCCTTCGGCTTCGCTCAGGGCTCAGGATGACGGCGAGTGATTCTTAAAGATATGTCCAGCTATCTACAGGCCGTGCGCGAGCGCGTCGTCATTTACGACGGGGCGATGGGGACCAACATCCACGCGCACAACCCGACCATCGACGACTACTGGGGCAACGAAGGTTGCAGCGAGATCCTGGTGCTGTCGCGGCCGGACATTATTCAGGACATCCACAGCAAATTCTTCGCCGCTGGGTGTGACGTTGTCGAGACGAACACGTTCGGTGCGACACGGATCGTGCTGGCCGAATACGGGCTGCAGAACGACGTCGAGAAGATCAACTTAGCGGCATGCAAGCTGGCACGTGAGGCGGCGCAGGGCGGGAACGGCAAGCCGCGGTTCATCGCCGGTTCGATCGGGCCGACGACCAAGCTGCCGTCGTTGGGGCACATATCGTTCGACGACATGGCGGCGGCGTACACCGAGCAGGCGCTGGCGCTGATCAAGGGCGGCGTGGACGTGCTGCTGATCGAGACGTGCCAGGACCTGTTGCAGGCGAAGTGCGCGGTGGCGGCGATCTTCGACGCGATGCAGCAGGCGGGCAAGCGCCTGCCGGTGCAGGTGCAGGTGACGCTCGAAGCCACGGGCACGATGCTGCTGGGCACGGAGATCGGCGCGGCGCTGACGGCGCTGGAAGCGTACGACATCGACATCCTGGGGCTGAACTGCGCGACTGGACCGAAGGAGATGAACGACGCGGTCCGCTACTTGTGCGACAACTCGACGAAGATCATCTCGTGCCTGCCGAACGCCGGCTTGCCGGAGAACCGCGGCGGCGTGGCGTTTTTCCCGTTGCAGCCACACGAACTCGCCGAGTATCACGAGCGCTTCATCAGCGAGTACGGCGTGCACGTGGTGGGCGGGTGCTGCGGCACGTCGTATGACCACTTGAAGGCGGTCGTCGAAAAATGCGCGCACTTGACGCCGCGGAAGCGTGACAACGCGGCACAGGCGAGTGCGGCGAGCGCGTACACATCAGTCCCGCTCGACCTTGATCCGAAGCCGCTGATCGTCGCCGAGGAGATGAACACGACGACGCAGCGGAAAGAGTTCCGCGAGCTGGTACGGGCGCAGAAGTATGACGACATCCTGGCACTCTCGAAGAAGCTGGTGAACGAAGGCTCGCACATGCTCGACCTGTGCACGGCCATCGTGGGCGAGGACGAAAAGGGCTACATGAACGGCATCCTGGAGAAGGTCGCGACGCGTGTGCCCGCGCCGGTGCTGGTGGACTCCACGGAAGCGGACGTGATCGAAGAGGCGCTGAAGCGCATCCCGGGCAAGGCGATCATCAACTCCATCAATCTGGAGGATGGCGAGAAGCGGACGAGCCGGGTGCTGCCGGCGGCGAAGCGCTACGGCGCGGCGGTGATCGCGCTGACGATCGACGAGCAGGGCATGGCCCTGACTGCGGAGAAAAAAGTCGCGATCGCAAAGCGCATCTTTGAGCTGGCGACGCAGAAATACGGTGTGCGTCCGGCTGATCTAATCTTCGACGCGCTGACGCTGCCGATATCGACGGGGCAAGAGGAGTACCGCACGGCAGGCATCGAGACGCTGAAGGCGGTGCAGGGCATCAAGCGCGAACTGCCG
Source organism: uncultured Terriglobales bacterium (assembly GCA_964460655.1). GTDB lineage: Bacteria > Acidobacteriota > Terriglobia > Terriglobales > Acidobacteriaceae > CAVUAF01. The sequence goes on from CAYWSH010000101.1 coordinate 3,054, forward strand.
GAGGTACACACGATCCTCGGCGTATCGAACATCTCGTTCGGGCTCGACGCGTACGCACGGCGCGTGCTGAACAGTGTGTTCATGTACGAAGCGGTGAACCACGGGCTCGACATGGCGATCGTGAACTACGCCAAGGTATATCCGCTGCACAAGATCCCCGAGGCGGAAGTCGAGCTGGCGCGCAAGCTCATTTACTTCGACAAGTCCGGCGGCGATCCGCTGCAGGTCTACATGCAGTTCTTCGCCTCGCAGGGCAAGAAGACGGAAGCGCCGAAGGTCGAGACGTCGAAGCTGAGCGTCGAGGAGCGACTGAAGTACCTGATCGTGAATGGCGAGAAGGCGATCGGCGAGGGCGCGGCGAAGCAGTCGCTGGAGCAGGTGCTGGAGACGGCGCTCGCGAAGTACACGCCGCTCGACCTGATCAATACGGTGCTGCTCGACGGCATGAGGACAGTCGGCGAGCTGTTCGGTGCACGCAAGATGCAGCTGCCGTCGGTCTTGGACTCCGCTTCAGTGATGAAGGCGGCGGTGGCGTATCTCGAGCCGAAGATGGAGAAGAAAGAGGGCGCGCACAAGGGAACGATCGTGCTCGCGACGGTAAAGGGCGACGTCCACGACATCGGGAAAAATCTGGTGGACATCATCCTGTCGAACAACGGGTATCGCGTGGTGAATCTGGGGATCAAGCAGCCGTCGGACGCGATCATTGCAGCGGCGCAGCAGCAGAAGGCGGACGCAATCGGGCTGAGCGGATTGCTGGTGAAGTCGACGCTGGAGATGAAGTACGTGCTCGAGGACCTGCAGCGGCAGGAGCTGGTGTATCCGGTGATCTGCGGCGGGGCGGCTCTGACGCGGAAGTACGTGGAGGACGACCTGCGCAAGGTGTATCACTCGGCGGTGTTCTATGCCGACGATGCGTTCGCGGGACTGCGCCTGATGGATGACCTGACGTCACCGAATGGGGCGCGCGAGGCGCGCATCAAGGAAGGGAAGACGCGGAAGGAGTTTACGAAGGCGGCCGCAGCGAGCGCGGGCGAGTCGCCCGCGTCCACACAAGCGGTGGCGGCGCCGGCAATCGTGATCCCGGAAGCGCCGAATACTCCGCAGCCACCGTTTTGGGGAAAGCGCGTCGCGAAGGATTTCGATCTGCCCGAGCTGTTCCGCTACATCAACGAAACGGCGCTGTTCAAGAACCAGTGGCAGCTGAAGACGGCGTCGCAGGAAGACTACGCGCGGCTGGTGGAGGAGAAGTTCCGTCCGATATTGCGCGAGCTGCAGGAGCAGGTGGTCCGCGATGGGTGGCTGGAGCCCAAGGCGGTGTACGGGTATTGGCCGAGCCAGAGTGACGGAAATGACGTGGTGTTGTATGAGCCGCCGAGCACAGCCGGGGGGGCTGTGCCACACGAGCTTCGTGAAGTCGAGCGGTTCACGTTCCCGCGGCAGAAGGAAGGGCGGCGGTTGTGCATCGCCGACTTCTTCCTGCCGAAGTCGTCAGGCCGGTTCGATGTGATCGGGTTGTCGCTGGTGACGATGGGCGAGCGCGCGTCGGTGGAGACGAAGCGGCTGTTCGATGCGGGCGAGTTCACGCAGTATCTCTACGTGCACGGGTTGAGCGTGGAGACGGCAGAGGCGCTGGCCGAGGTGCTGCACAAGCGCATGCGCGAGGAGTTGGGCATCGCCGGCGACGATTCGCCGCACATCCGCGACCTGTTCCACCAGAAGTATCGCGGGTCGAGATATTCGTTCGGGTATCCGGCGTGCCCGAATCTCGAGGACCAGACGAAGATCTTTGCGCTGCTGCATCCCGAGGAGACGGTCGGGGTGCGGTTGACGTCGGGGTATCAGTTGGAGCCGGAGCAATCGACGAGCGCGATCGTGGTGCATCATCCGGTGGCGAAGTACTTCGTAGCCTGATTCATTGCAACTTGGCGTATTCGGCCTTGGCCTGCTGCAGGAGCAGTAGGTCGGCGTCGGCGTCTTTCCACAGCGCCAGGAAATCCTGATACGCGGTGCGGGCCTTGGCGGTGTCGCCTTGCAGCGTGTAGGCGCGCGCAAGTTGCACCAGCGCTACCTGGTGATACGACGCCGGGATGTCGATGGTGCGGTTCTCCGCCGCGTGTTTGAGCTCGGTGATGGCGGAGGCGGCGTCGCGCGCCTTCAGAGCCAGCACGCCGCGGTCGTAAGCGGTGAAGACTTGACCGCGCTCGTAACGCCGCGCCGGTTCGAGCAGCGCGATGGCCTTGCGCGGATCGGGCTCGAGCATGGCGGCAACGTCGGCGAGTTCGCGGTCGCGCAGGATGACATTGTCAGGCCAAAGCTCGCGGACACGCGCGACGATCTTGCGCGCGAGGGCGGCATCGCCGACTTGCGCGGCGGCGATGGCGGCGTTGCGGTCGGTCAGCGTGCCCGAGCTGGCGGCGAGGGCGCGGTCGAGCATGGCGCGCGCGGTCTTCTGGTCGCCGACCACGGCGGCGTCAAAGGTGGCGCCGAGCCAGAGTTCGCTCACGCTCTGCGTGAAACCGTTGCGCGCAGCGATGTCGGCAGCCTGGCGGCGTAGCTCGAGCGAGTGGCGCAACTTGCCACGGCCGGCGTCGATGCCGGCCTGGATGCTAAGGATGAAAGCCTCCCAGGGCTTGCCGCGGGCGAGGTCGGCGATCTTGTGCATGCCGGCGGTGTCGTTGCGCAGGTAGGCGACGAAGAAGTCGTTGACGTGGAGCTCGGGCGCATCGAGGCCGCGACGATAGGCCTGCTCGGTGGTAGCGAGGGCTTCATCAAGGCGGCCGAGCGACAGATACCCAAAGGCGAGGTTCTCATAGGGGAGCAGGTTGTCGGGCCCCAGGCGTACAGCTTCATTGGCGTTCTGCAGGGCGGCTTCCCACTCGCCGCTGTTCCCGTAGTTGACGGAGAGATTGTTGTAGGGGGACCACTCGCGCGGGTACTCGCGCTTCCACTGCTCGTAGGTCTCGATGGTGCGGGTGGAGTTCTGCTGGACGCCATCGAAGTAGCGCGCCTGGATGTAGAGGCGCTCATGCTCGCTGACGCGGTCGCGGCGGTTGTAGGCCTCGATGAGGCTCCGGCGCGCCGACTCGGCTTCGCCGAGGTTACCGAGCACGGCGCCGAGGCGCGCATAGGCCATGGCGAAGTTGGAGTCGAGCTCGATGGCGTGGCGGTAGAGCGGCACGGAATCCAGGTCGCCGCGCGTCTGGCGGATACGCTCGGCTTCGGCGTAGGCCTTCAGCGCGTCGAGCGAGGAAGTGGTGGCCTGGTCGAGTGGGCGGTCCATCTGCCGGATGGAAGCGAGCGATTCGCCGAGCTTGCCGCGCAGTTCGGAGGCAGCCCTGCCGAGCGCTTTCAGGACATCTTCCTTGCGATCCGCCTGTTGTTGCGACTGGGCGACGTTGTCACCCGTGGCGGCGTTGAGCGCGCTGAGGGTGACGACGAAGCTGGAACCCAGCGGCGCGATGCTGCCGACGAGCACCGCCTTGGCGCTAGCGCGTTGCGCGAGCTCGCGGGCGACGTCGGAGGTGAGGCGGTCATCTTCCGAGCGGCCCATCAGCTTGAGCGTGGCACGCACCTGACGGTCAGAAAGCACGTTGAGGAACGGCGACTGGCCGATGGCGACGGAGAGCGCCTGCTTCAGCGTGCCGTCGAATACCGCGTCGCCGGTGGTGTTCACGAAATCTGCCAGGACGACGGTGTCTTTGTCGCCGAGCAAGTGCGAGCGATGCAGGTTGATGAACCAGGCAGCACTGGCGAGCGCCGCGACCGCCGCCGTAATGGCGACGACGAAGACCAGCCTGCTTCTACTGGGAACCTCAGCCTTGACCGCAGCGGTGGCGACCGATTGCGCCGCGGTGAGAGTGGAGGTCTCAGCTGAAGGGGAAGGCAGGGGTCCCCGGCCGGCAGTTGTGTAGGCTCCGGAGCTTCGCTCCGGCTCGACGGGCGAGTCGCCCGTCGCCACACGAGTCACTGCCTGGTGGGCGGCGCTGCGACCGGAATCGGTGTCGCGCTTCAGGCGTTTGAGGTCGGTGCGCAGGTCGGCAGAGGACTGGTAGCGCAGGTCGGGATCTTTTTCGAGCGACTTGTTAATGATGCGCTCGAGCTCCGACGGCAGGTCGGGATTCAGCCGGATGGGAGCGATGGGCGCCCGGTTCAGAATGCCGTCGAAGATGACGGCGGAGGTGTTGCCCTTGAAGGGCATCTGGCCGGTGGCCATTTCGTATAGCACCGCGCCGAAGCTGAAGATGTCGCTGCGCGCGTCGAGCGGCTCGCCACGAGCCTGCTCGGGGGACATGTAGGCGACGGTGCCGAGTGCCGTGCCGGGGCTGGTGAGGTTGGCCGAGTCGGCCGTCATGCTCGGCTCGGCAGCAGCCTTGGCGGCAGTCTTGGCGAGCCCGAAATCGAGGATCTTGGCCTGGCCGCGCTTGGTGACGAAGATGTTCGCGGGCTTGATGTCGCGATGAATGATGGCTTGCGAGTGCGCGGCATCGAGCGCGTCGGCGATCTGGATGGCGAAGTCGAGCAGCGACTCGAGTTTGAGCGGATGATTGATGATGCGGTTCTTCAGCGTGGAGCCTTCCATCAGCTCCATGACGATGAACTGCCGGCCCGCCTGCTCGCCGATTTCGTGGATGGTGCAGATGTTCGGATGGTTCAGCGCGGAAGCGGAGCGCGCCTCGCGTCGGAAACGTTCGAGCGCATGCGGGTCGTTGGCGAGCACTTCCGGCAGGAACTTCAGCGCGACGTGGCGGCCGAGGTTCAGGTCCTCAGCCTCATAGACCACACCCATGCCGCCGCCACCGAGGCGGTCGAGGATCTTGTAGTGCGAGATTTGCTCACCGAGCACGGGA
>CAYWSH010000101.1:8003-12594 GCA_964460655.1 uncultured Terriglobales bacterium
GGCGACGCGCGCCTCCATGTCGGGATCGGGCGTGAGCGTCTCGGGCTTAGAGTGGCCGCGATGGCACGTCCAGCAAGAGACGCGGTTCGCCTTGAAGAAGTTGTCGTCCAGGTCGCCGACCATGGTGAACATCTGGCGCGCGCGCGCTTTTTGCGGCTTCGATTCGTTGGCCCAGTCGTGCTCGGTGTGGCAATAAGTACACTCAACGCCCAGCAGTCCGCGGATGGCGATCATGGCGGGCAGCAGGCGCGTAGCCGGTTTGCCTTTGAAGATGACGACGTTGGAATAGACGTCTTCGGCGAGCGGACCGCTCTGCGCCGGCGCTTGCGCTGGCGGCGCGGGCGTCTGCGCGCTGGCGCAGGTAGCGAAGAATAGGAGCAAAAGGGAACGCGTCATTACTTCTAACAACCTCTAACAACGGGCAACCATAGAGGAAATGCGACGAACCGCCGAGTTCGGTCATCCGTAACATTTTCATGAGACGGTATGGAAGTCAGAGCGTCAACTGTTTTAAGCGGCAATAGGAGTAGTCTTAACAGAACCACTCGGATAGAGCGCGTAGTTCGTGCCCGCGGAAGTTGATCGCGGATTCGACCATGACAGTCACCAGCCCAGACGTCCCGGTCGCGGCGGCGCTGCGAAGGTTCTCCACCCTGGCAGCGGGCGTAAGCGCTCTCATGGGGGCCGTGTTCCTGTTCGGCGACACGCTGAATCTTGCCTTTCTTACCGTCAAGCCGAGCGTGGCCGCCTGCTTCCTGCTAGCGAGTGTGGCGCTGTGGCTGCAACGGACCGGCCTTCGGGTGTACGGCATGCTGGCAGCACTGCCGGTGCTCCTGATCGGGCTGGCAGCGCTGGCCGAAGACGCGGGCCTCGTGTCCGGACCCTCGTTGACCCGAATGGAGCCGAGCACGGCGTTCGCGATGGCGCTACTCGGCGCGGCTCTACTCTTGCTCAAGCGCGAGACGAGTGGTGGCGGCTCACCAGCGCAATGGCTGGGTTTTGCGGCGTGGATGGTCGGGTATCTCGGGCTGCTGGTGTACACCTTCCGGCCGCTGGCCCTGTTGCCTTTCACGAATGCGGGCATGGCGGCGAGTACGGCGGTCATCCTGTTGGTGCTCTCTGCCGGAGTGTTGGCGGCGCGGCCTGACCGCGGCTGGGTGGGGCTGGTGGCGAGCGACACAACGGGCGGATTCCTGCTGCGGCGTTTTCTGCCGGTCGCCTTCATCATCCCGATCCCGGTGAGCTGGGTGCGCATCCTCGGTCAGCGCCTGGGATGGGCGGGCAAGGAGATGGGCATCGGCATTCCCGCTGCTACGACGGCGCTGTTCTTCTTCGGGTTCCTGGTGTGGACGGCGAAGTCGCTCAACCTGCTGGCGCGGCAGCGCGAATCAGCGGAAGAAGAAGTGGAGCAGAGCCGCGAATGGCTGGCGGCGGTGCTGGAGAGCTCGCGCGACGGGATCGCGGTGGAGGCAGACGAGCGCATCGTGTTTGCGAACCGTGCGTTGGCGCGGCTCTATGGATACGAAGACACCGCGGCGATCATCGGCAGGCGGCTGGCGCGCTTCCGGGACCGCGCCGACAACGAGCGCCTGCAGGACTACGGCCGCTTGCGGCTGGAGGGAAGACCCGCGCCGGCGACTTATGAGTTCAGCGGCGTGCGCCGAACGGGAGAGCAGATCTTCGTCGAGGCCTCGGTGTCGGTGGCCAGCATCGGTGGCAAGCGCTACATCATCTCGGTGGAGCGCGACATCAGCGCGCGCAAGGATCTGGAGGCGAAGCTGCGGCAGACGCAGAAGATGGAAGCGGTGGGACAGCTCGCCGGCGGCGTTGCCCACGACTTCAACAACCTGCTCGGCGTGATCATCGGATACGTGGAGATCCTGCAGATGCAGAAAGGGCTGCTGCCCCAGTCGGTGGACCGGCTGGAGCAAGTGGAGCGCGCAGCACGCCGCGCCGCGGGCCTGACGCGGCAACTGCTGGCCTTCAGCCGGCAGCAGATCCTCGAACCGACGGTCCTCGACGTGAACAAAATCGTGGCCGATAGCCAGAAGCTGCTGGCGCGACTCCTGCCGGAAAACATCGAGTTCAACTTCCGCGCCGCGCCGCAAACAGCCAAAGTCAGGGCCGACCGCACGCAGCTCGAGCAAGTATTGATGAACCTGGCGGTGAACGCGCGCGACGCGATGCCGCAGGGCGGGTCGCTGAGCATCGAGACCGAGATCGTGAAAGTGGACGAAGCGTATGCCGCGACGAAGCAGGCAGCCGTCAGGGCAGGCAACTATGTCGTGGTCGTAGTGACGGACACGGGCATTGGCATGGATGCGGCGACACAAACGCGCATATTCGAGCCCTTCTTTACCACCAAGGAGCGCGACAAGGGTACGGGCCTCGGATTGGCGACGGTGTACGGCATCGTGAAGCAGAGCGACGGCTACATCTGGGTCTATAGCGAGGTCGGACGGGGAACTTCGTTCCGGGTCTACCTGCCGCAAGTGGACGCGCCCGAGACGGAAGAGACCAAGCCAGGGCCCGAGACGGCGCTGGGCACGGGAACCATCCTGGTGGTGGAAGATTCAGCATCGCTGCGTGAATTGTTCCGCACGTCGCTGGAGACGAGCGGCTACACGGTCTTGGAGGCGGCGAACGGCCCGCAAGGATTGGAGATCGCCGAGCAGTATCCCGGGCCGATCCACATGCTGGTGACGGACGTGATCATGCCGGTGATGGGCGGCAGCGAGCTGGCGGCGCGCTTCGCGAAGGTGCGCCCGGAGGCGCGACTACTCTACGTTTCCGGCTATCCGGACGAGACGATCGTGCGCCAAGGAGAGCTCGAGGCCGGCGTCACATTCCTGCAGAAACCCTTTGGTCCGGTGGAGCTGGTGCGGCGGGTGCGCGCGGAGCTGGATGCGAAGCGCGAGCTGCAGGACGCGGGCCCGCGCACGGATTAGCCGACGACTACAGCTTCTCGAAGAACTCGCAGCCCGAGCACGAGATAAAGATCCCGCCCGAAATGCCGCGCTCGCGGTCCTTCATGCGCTTGACGATGCGGGTGGGCTTGCCACACTTGGGGCAGTCGGTGCTCTTGGTGGTGTCCATCACTTTCTTGCGGTCGGCGGTCTTGGCGATCTTGGCCATACAACGTTCTCCTAAGAGTGCGTAAAAAGAGCGGCGCGGGGCGCCGCCTGACGATGCACCTATTGTAAATGAGAACGTGCGCTTCTGCTTGCTCCCACACAAGCAAGAGGGCTTGTGTGGGGCACCCGCGCAAACCCGTAGATCCTTCGCTCGCCGCGGCGGGCTCAGGATGACAGTGCGATCGGCCTCAGGATGACAGAGCGATAGTGAACGGTGATTGCTTCAAGTGTGCCGCTCTGCTAGTGTCATTAGTTTGCTTTATAACGTTTCAAAGACCACAGGTACCAGCCACTACTCTTATGGCCCTCAAATTCAAGGGCGTTGACTTCATCGAGTTCGACTCCTTGCTCTCGCCGGACGAGCGTTTAGTGCGCGACGAGGCACGGCGCTTTATCGAAGACAACCTGGTCCCCATCATCGAGCAATGCAACCGCGAAGGGCGTTTCCCGCGCGAATTGGTGAAGCCCATGGCCGACCTGGGCTTCTTTGGCGCGTCGCTGAAAGGCTACGGCTGCGCCGGGATGTCGAACGTGGAATACGGCCTGGTGATGCAGGAACTGGAGCGCGGCGATTCGGGCGTGCGCTCGTTCGTGAGCGTGCAGTCGGCGCTTTGTATGTATCCCATTTACGAGTTCGGCAGCGACGAGCAGAAAGAGAAGTGGCTGCCGGAGATGCAGGCTGGCCGGAAGCTGGGGTGCTTCGGGCTGACCGAGCCGCAATTCGGATCGAATCCGGGCGGGATGTTGACGCGAGCCAAGAAGGACGGCGGCGATTACGTCCTGAACGGCGAGAAGATGTGGATCACGTCAGGGACGATCGCCGATCTGGCCATCATTTGGGCGAAAGTAGATGACGAAGACGGGAAGATCCGCGGCTTCATCGTCGAGACCGACCGGCCGGGATTCAAAGCTGACGATGTACACGGGAAGTGGTCGCTGCGGGCGAGCGTGACCAGCGGCCTTTCACTCCAGGATGTGCGCGTGCCGGCGGCAAACCTGCTGCCGAAGTCGGGCGGACTGAAGTCACCGCTGATGTGCCTGAACCAGGCGCGGTACGGCATTGCGTGGGGAGCGATCGGGGCAGCGATGTCGTGCTATGACACGGCGTTGCAATACAGCCAGGTGCGCAAGCAGTTCCACGATAAGCCGATCGCATCGCATCAGTTGGTGCAGGAGAAGCTGGTGTGGATGATCAGCGAGATCACCAAGGCGCAACTACTGGTGTTGCAGGTCGGCAGGTTGAAGGACGAGGGCCGCGTGGGCCATCAACACATCTCGATGGCGAAGCGCAACAACGTGTGGATGGCGCTGGAGTGCGCGCGGCTGGCGCGCGACGTGTTGGGCGCGAACGGCATCGCGGATGATTATCCCGTGATGCGGCACATGATGAACCTGGAGTCGGTGAAGACGTACGAAGGGACGCATGACATCCATGCGTTGATCATCGGGTCGAGTAT
>CAYWSH010000102.1:0-12549 GCA_964460655.1 uncultured Terriglobales bacterium
TTGATCTCGTCCGCATGGGTATTCGGCTTTTGGCGCGAGGAGAGCAGCATGTCCACGCCCTGTGGCGGACCGCCATGCAGCCGCGCGGCGCGGCTGATCAACACCACCGAGAGGTTCGGACGCACCAGCTTCAGCGACTGCGCCACCGACCAGCCGTCCGTCTCGACGAAGAACTCCTGGTCGAGCACCGCAAGCAGGACCTGGTTGGCCACCGCGATCGCGACGGCCTGGTCTGGCGAGAATGTTTCGATGACGGCGTAGCCTGCCCGCCGCAAAGCGCGCCCCACGGCGCTCCGCCGGCGGTCGATCAAGCAAAGGACGCTGCCACCATGGGTCGCCTGGCGCTTTGGCCCTGGGTCTTGTACAGCATCTTCCAGCCTACACCCCGGCGCCGTGCTCTTGCCAATCGCGGACCCTAGTCGTAGTACTCGAGACCCAGGTGCGTGATCAGGTCTTCGCCCTTCAAGTGGCGCAGCGTGTTCTTCAGTTTCATCGACTGGATGAACAGGTCGTGCTCCGGATACAGCCCTGGTGCCGTCATCGGCGACTTGAAGTAGAAGCTTAGCCACTCCTGGATCCCGAGGCCGCGCAGGCTTGGCGTGCGCTGTGCCAGGTCGAGGAACAGCACGAGATCCAGCACGATCGGCGCCGCTAGGATGGAATCGCGGCAAAGGAAGTCCACCTTGATCTGCATCGGGTAGCCGAGCCACCCGAATATATCGATGTTGTCCCAGCCCTCTTTGTTGTCACCGCGCGGCGGATAATAGTTGATACGCACCTTGTGGAAGATGTTGCCGTACAACTCGGGATAGACGTGCGGCTGCAGGATGTGCTCCAGCACGCCCAGCTTCGATTCTTCCTTGGTCTTGAACGACCCGGGATCGTCGAGCACCTCGCCGTCGCGGTTTCCCAGGATGTTCGTCGAATACCAGCCCGAAAGACCGAGCATGCGCGCTTTGAACGTTGGCGCCAGCACGGTCTTCAGCAGGGTCTGCCCGGTCTTGAAGTCCTTGCCGCAGATCGGCGCCTGGTGCCGCCGCGAAAGCTCCTGCATCACCGGCAGGTCCACCGTCAGGTTCGGGGCGCCGTTGGCGAACGGCACCCCCTCTTGCAGTGCCGCATAGGCGTAGATCATCGAGGGCGAGATGTTCGCGTCACTTCGTTGCAGGCCCTGCTCGAACGCTTTGAGGTTCTGGTGGACCTCGCTCGGCTGTAGGAAGACCTCGGTCGAGCCGCACCAGATCATCACCAGCCGATCGGCGCCGCTCGCCTTGCGGAACTCGCGGATGTCGGTGCGTACCTGCTCCGCCAGGTCGCGCTTGCTGCTTCCCTTCTTGACGTTCGACCCCTCCAGCCGCTTCACATAGTCGCGGCTGAACACCGCCTTGCGCGGCTTGATGGATTGCAGGAACGGCCGCACCTGCTCGAGCAGATTGCGATCGAGCACGCCGGCGTTGGCCGCGGCCAGGTACATGTTGTCGTGGAAAATGTCCCAGCCGGTGAACACCAGGTCATCGAGCTGCGCCAGCGGCACGAACTGATTGATCTTCGGCGTGCGCCCCTCGGTGCGCTTCCCCAGCCGCACCGTACCCATCTGCGTGAGTGACCCGATAGGACGCGCAAAGCCGCGCCGGATGGCCTCCACGCCCGCTACGAACGTCGTCGCCACCGCGCCCATGCCGGGGATCATGACGCCGAGCTTCCCCTTCGCCGGCGCAATGTTGTCGGCCGCGCGCGTCGGCGCAGCCGCAGCGCGCACGCTGACGCGGGCGCTTACCTTGTTCTTTGTCTTGGGTTTCTTGTTCGCAGATTTCCGCGCACTTGCGCGATGCTTCGCCATTCAGGATTCCTTCAGAGTGGAAGATGAAACGGCTATCTTCTCACTTCTTCTTTTCTTTTGTCATCCCGAGCGAGCCGGAACGCAGTGACGGAGCAGTCGAGGGACCTTGTGGTTGCCTTCGCTCAAGCACTCGCTCTCACCCGGTGCTTCCACCTTGTCCACACGAACCACACCGCTCCCAGCACGATCACGCCCGCTATGACCGCATCGAACCGATGGAACCACGACTTCAGCCGCGGGTCCGAATCCCAGCGCTCCCCGAGCTTCAGGCCGATCCATGCCAGACCCAGGCACCACGGGAACGATCCGACGAACGTGTAAACGTGAAACCGCACCTGCGGCATGCGCGCGATGCCTGCCGGTAGAGCGATGAATGTGCGGACGACCGGTAGCAGCCGCGACACGAACACCGTGATCGAACCGTAGCGCGCAAAGAAGCGATCGGCCCAGTCTAGCTCCGTGCGGCTCAGCAGGACGTACGCGCCGTACTTCTCCACGAGTGGCCTTCCGCCACGCGCTCCCACCCAGTACGCCAGCGCCGACCCGACGTTGCATCCCAACGCGCCCATCGCCGCCACCATCCACAGGTCAAAGCGTCCGGTGTACACCAGGTAGCCGCTGAACGGCATGATGACCTCGCTCGGCAGCGGGATACACGCCGATTCGATCGCCATCAGCAACACCACGCCCGCATATCCCATCGCCGAAATGATGGCAATGATGAACACCGCGAGCGCAGCAATGATCTTCGCTAGCAAGTCCTGTCCCGACCACATCGATCCCGCCCACAAATATAAACGACGTCATCCTGAGGCCTTCTTTTGGCCGAAGGATCTACGGGTTGGTCTCGCGACAGCGGAGCGGCCGGTGCAGGCCGCGCAGCGCGATTGCTGGCCTCAAGGGTCAGCGGGGAAGCAATGCTCTCTAGCGGTCTTAGGAGCGGAGCGACTAGAAATCTTGCGTATCCTGCGTGAATGTGTATCCCGGCAGCGTGGCGGTATCGGCGGTCTTCTGGATCTTCACGCGCACCGTCTCGCCGCTGGCGGCCGAAGCATCGGCATGGCGCAGCACCGCAAACTGCGACAGGACCTCGTTGTACATCTTGGTGACGAGCCAGTTCTGTCCCGTGGCGTCATTACGCCACACCTGGCCGAGCTGGATGGACTTGACGGACATTGCGCTGACAGCCTAGTCGCCTACGCCGGAGCCGTCAATGAACGAATGCCTATGCCCCTTCGCGCACCCCGCGCTTCGGCATATTGCGCGGTGGCTCGATGCCATACTGCCGGATCTTGTACAGCAGCGCTTTGTAGCTGATGTTGAGCATCGTCGCCGCCGTCTTGCGGTTCCAGTTCGTCTGCTCCAGCGTTCGCTTGATGGCATCCTCTTCGGCCTGGTCCTTCAAACTGCGCACCAGCGACTTCAGCCCGCCCGGACGCTCCGCGCCCGCGCCGCCTTCGGCGGCAGCCGGTCCGCCGTCCTTCGTCTGCGCCTGTAGCTCCGCGATCAGCACGTTCTCGTCGCGGAGCACGAGATACCGCTTTACAAAGTTTCCTAACTCGCGCAGGTTCCCCGGCCAGTGGTAGCGCTGGCACGCCGTCAAGAGTGCCGGCGGATACGTCAGCGGCGGCGTCGCATAACTCTCCGCCATGCGCGACATCATGTGCTTCAGCAACAGCGGGATCTCTTCCCGCCGCTCGCGCAGCGGCGGAATGCGCAACGTGAAGGCATTCAGCCGGTAATAAAGGTCCTCGCGGAAACGCCGCTCGGCGATCGCCTGCGTGATGTCGATGTTCGTCGCCGCCAGCACGCGCACGTCCACCCTGATCGTCGATCGCCCGCCCAGTCGCGAGAACTGCCCGTCTTGCAGCACGTGCAGGAGCTTTGCCTGCAGCGTCACCGGCATCTCGCCCACTTCGTCCAGCAGGAACGTGCCCTTGTTGCACAGCTCGAACTTGCCCGGCTTGCTGCGTTCGGCGCCGGTGAACGCGCCCGGCTCGTAGCCGAAGAGCTCCGATTCCAGCAGGTCCGCCGGCAGCGCCGCGCAATTCACTTTCAGGAAGCTGCGATGCGCGCGCGGCGACATCTTGTGCACCAGCCGTGCCAGGATCTCTTTACCCGTGCCGCTCTCCCCGAGCAGCAGCACAGGAATGTCGACGTTCGCCACCAGGCCGATCTGCGCGCGGATCTTCCGCATCGCCGGGCTCGCCGCGACGAAATAAAGGTCGTCGCTCAGCTCCTCGACCTCGCCCGTGACCTCCGCCTCTTCCTTCGACTCGTCCTTTTTCAGGATGCGCTGCAGTACCGAATCCAGGTCAGCCTTGTGGAATGGCTTCGTCAGGTAGTCCTGCGCGCCCAACCGGATCGCTTCCACGACCTTGCGGGTATCGCTCACGCACGAGAGCATCACGACCTTGGTTCCCGGCCGTACTTCGCGGCACTTTTCCAGCGTCTGCAGGCCGTCCATCCCGGGCATCAGCAGGTCGAGCAGCACGACGTCCGGGGGTGGCGTCTGCTGCAGCCGCTTCACCGCATCGGAGCCGCTGCTCACCGTCTCCACGCGGTACATGTCCATCTCCAGCAGGGTCTGCATGTAACGCAGCATGCTGGGTTCGTCGTCAACCACCAGGATGTTCGGATGAGTGCTCATTTGGCCGCTTCAAAACTCGGGGTCACCGGTACGACAAAAGAAAACTTGCAACCCATGCCGGGTTCGCTTTCGATCCAGATCTTACCGTGGTGCGCCTGCACCAGTCGCCGCGCGATCGCCAGCCCCAGGCCCGTTCCCCCCGCGCGCTCCTTCGGATACGGCAGCATGCGGAAATCCTCAAACACTTCCTGGTGGAACTCGGGCGCCACTCCCGGACCGGTATCGGCCACCGTCACGCGTACGGCATTGTGTCGCGTGTCCTTGGCCCGGTTGCGGCGGTCCTTATGGACAGCAATCACCGCATCCGTGCGTCGCTCCCAGAAGAAGGGCTCGACCGATACCCACACCGTACCACCTTCAGGCGTGAATTTGAGCGCATTCGATAGCAGGTTGGAGATGACGTGCTGGATCTTCAGCGAATCGAAGCTGAACGGCTCCAACGCCGGCGTGGGCAGGAAGTAGCACGCCACGCCCTTCTCCTGGAAGCGCGGCTGCCAGAAGCTGCAGACCTCCGCCAGGCAGCCGTTGATGTCGCCTGCCTCGTAGCTCATCTTCAGCTTGCCCGTCTCGACGGCGCTGAATTCCAGGAAGTCTTCCACGAACTTGCGCAGGCGCGCGCTGGATATCTGCATCTCTTCCAGGACTTTGCGCTGGCGTGCGTTCAGCGGCCCCACGCCTCCGCTGAGCAGCAGATCGGTATAGCCGGCCATCACGGCGAGCGGCGTCTTCAACTCATGCGCCACCGAGGCGAGCGCCACCGACCGCCGCCGGAACTCGTTCTGCAGCGCGTCTTCGGTGCTCGTCAGCGTTTCTGCGGAGCTTAGCGCCTGTTCGTCAACCGCCACACTTCCAGCCTCGTGTGCCGTAGCACAGCTCGCACGTCAGGACCTGTGAGCAATGATCTCTTGCGGACTTCGCTTTCGCGCCCGGCCGGGGGAATCCAGAGACCTGCGCCAAAACTCGAAGTATTTGCATTGTGTGGCAAAGTGACGCGTCTGTAAAGGACAAGATTCTGCGCATATAGAGAAAAGTAATAACCCCAAGGTCATCCCCGTCACGGCTCCCGGCTACGTAAACCCCTGTCTTTTGCGTATGATGCGCTCTTCGGCGAGTTCCGCGGAAACCTGCTTCCCAATGTGAAAAACATTTCACTTTCAGATGCAATTAAGGTATGCTTTGCGCTCCCGGGTACTCCGGCTTTGGTTCGGACGGTTTCGTCTATCTGGTTGTTTATCAGTGGGATATGCGGCTGTTTTGCGCGCGGCTGTCGCCTCCCGGATGACCGTGTCTCCTTCCCGGATTTGGCGCTTGGAGTGCAAAACATTGGGGCACGAAGTCTGCAAAGGGTTGCAGTAGGGGGATTTGAGTATGTCTTCAGCGGCGCCGGGCTTTGGTCCGGCCATCGATAATCTGCCGCCCGACGCGGTCATCTTCGGCCGTTCGACGGCCATGCGCGACATCCAGAACAGGCTGGAGCGCGTCGCTGGCGCCAACGTCGCTGTCATGATCACCGGCGAGAGCGGCACGGGTAAAGAAGTGATCGCCAGCCTGCTGCATCGCCGCTCGCCGTGGAACGGTGGCCCATTCGTCAAGGTCAATTGCCCAGCCATCCCCGGCACCCTCATGGAATCCGAACTCTTCGGCTACGAGAAGGGCGCCTTCACCGGTGCGCACGGCTCCAAGCCTGGCCGCGTCGAGATGGCGCACCGCGGCACGCTCTTCCTCGACGAGATCGGCGAACTGGAGATGGGCCTGCAGGCCAAGCTTCTGCAACTCCTCCAGGACGGCCAGTTCTGCCGTATTGGCGCGCAGGAAGACAAGAAGGTCGAAGTCCGCGTCGTCTGCGCCACGAACCGCGACCTCGAGCACGAGATCCGCACCGGCAACTTCCGCCAGGACCTCTACTACCGCATCAACGTCATGAGCATCCGCATGCCGTCGTTGCGCGAGCGCAACGAGGACCTGCCGCAGCTCATCGCTTACTTCATCGACAGCTACAACCTGGCCTATGGACGCCGCGCGCGCATGATCTCCACTCCCATGCTGCAGACCCTGCAGAAGTACCACTGGCCCGGCAATATCCGCGAACTCGCCAACCTGATGAAGCGTTACGTCATCCTGGGCAGCGAGGAAGCCATAACCGGCGAACTGGCTACGCGCGACTCCAACACCTTCGATCTCGATGTCCCGATCGAAGGCAACATCTCGCTGAAGAAGGTCACGCGCCAGGCGGTGCGCGAACTCGAGCGCAAGATCATCCTGAAAGTGCTGCAGGCCAATAACTGGAACCGCAAGCGGGCAGCGCGCGTGCTCAACATCAGCTACCGTGCCCTGCTCTACAAGATGCGCGACGCTGATCTGCCCGGCGGCCGCGTCCGCGCCGGCGAGATGTACGCCGACGTCAACTGACGTTGCAGTAAGCTGCAACAGTGCGTTGTAAAGGAACCGGGGCTTCGGCTCCGGTTTTCTTGTCTACGTAGCGATATGGCGTCTGCTCGCCAGTACCTTCCCGAGGGCGGCGCCAATCGTCCCTACCACCACGGTCACGGCAAACGACACCACCGCCACCCCCCAAACGTCCCAATATCCGCCCGGCGACTCCGGCGCGCCGCTCACTGCCAGCACGGTAGCGACTGCGATCCCGATGATGGAGTGGATAACGCACGCCGCCAGCGCAGCCATCACTCCGACGTGCCAGTGGGCCGTCCGCCACGCCGCGTAAACCGCGGTCGTGAAGAAAATGGTGATGGCACTCCATGTCGATACGGCCGAGCGGAGCCAGTAGTCATTCGTCGGCGCCGTCAGGTCGTAGACATCGCGCGCCACGAATGCCACGCCGGCCGCCACTCCGAACCATCCCGCAAGCCCCCAACCGAAACCTGCTACCTGCCGCCAATACCAGCGGTCCGCACGCGCTGCGCCGAGTTGCGGCAGCTTCGCCTCCCGATACTCCTCCAGCAGGTCGCCGCTCACGCTCTCGCGGTCTTGTGGCCGCAGGAACGACACGAGCAACTCCTCCGCCACTATCGGCGGACGCGCCTCTGTCGCCGTCATACGAACCTCACTTTCAGCGGCCGCGGGAATCCGCGCCACACATTCCTGAATGCCGCGCGCGCGTCGTTCAGTGCGCGGACACCCGCCGGTTGCACCGTGTAGTACCGTCGCGCACGCCCATCGCGCACGGGCGTTCCCTTTTCGAGTCGCGATGCGATCAATCCTTTGCACTCCAGCCGAGCCAGCGTCGCATGCACGGCGCCCGCCGCCACTTCACGCCCCAGGCGCTCTTCGACTTCCTTGAAGATGGCGCGCCCGTACGCCTCGCGCCCCAGCCGCACGATGGCCAGCAGCACCGCTTGCTCGAACGAACCTAGGACGTCCGCCATTGCGCCTACATTGTAGGCACTAGCGGCGCGCTGTCAACTGGATTGTTGGCTATTTGACCGGGTGCCCCACCCTGGCCGGGTTTGCCAGGGTGGGAGAAGCCTGTGGGTGTTATTCGTGCGCCTACTTCATCAGTAGTCGTCGCGGGGTTGCAACCCGACTCGGCGCGCTCGATCGCCGTTCCTTCTTCGTAGTCATTCCACGTCACGATCAGCAGGAAAGGCAGCGGTTTCTCCGGCGTGTAGTAGCGCCGGAACATGCGCAGCGAATCCTCGAGCGTCCGCCCGCAGCGCGACGCCATGTGGCGGTTCTTCGTCCATGCCGCGCGGCTGTCGTCGAAACCCGGCCACGCCGCGCCCACCGCCAGCTTGCCCGGGTATTGCGACGTCATGCGCGCGTAGAACGCGTCGAGATACTGCTGGCCCCAATCGTCCGGGCTCCAATTCTCCGTGCTGGGGCGTACCCAGGCATAGAAGCCATCGAACGCGTTGGCATACTTCGGATTCACGTCCTTGAAGAGGAGGAGCGGCTTCTCTTCCCATCCGTCCGCCGCCTGCCGCACGCGACTCCAATCCGTGTTGCCATTCTTGGGGAAGATGAAGATCACCGGCCGGTTGTTGTAGCGCAGATAGGCCCGGCGCGAATCGGACGCATCCGGCCCGATGTACTCATCGAACGCATAGCGCAAGTCCGCGATCACCATCTCGGTCGTCTCGCCCGGATTCTCGACATCCTCGTCGTACATGAGCGCCGTCTGGAAGTCGCGCTTCGCCGCCGCTTCCTGCATCAGCCCATAAGCCTTGTCTTCGAACGTATGCCGCCGCCCGTACCAGTTCACCACGAAGCCGCGGATACCCAACTGGCGCGCCTGCGCGATCTGCTTCTCCAGCACCGCCGGGTCCTGCGACGAATATCCGACGTTGATGTGTCCCGGCCGCCCGAACCACGGCTGGTACGCCGCCAGCAGCACCGGATTCCCTTGCGGCGCCGCCGCCGTCTTGATCGCCTGCTGCATGTCTGCGTGATGGCATCCCACGAGCGACACGACCGAAACCACCATGGAAAGCACTCGTCCGGCCAGCGTTAGACGCAAAGTGAAGACCTCACTGCATGATTGCGCGCGACAGCGCTTTAGGGTTGGATGTGGGAGCATGTGGCGGCGTTGGACGTGAAACATCTACGGGGAGGAAAGCAGAGACGGGAGGGGAGGAAAGGAGGGACGAATAACCAGAAAACCTGGCCTGTCATCTCGAGGCCCGTTGTTTGGCCGAAGGATCTACGGGTTTGCTTTTAAGTACGTCGTCATCCTGAGGCCCGTTTTTGGCCGAAGGATCTACGGGTTTGCATCCCGGCGACCTTCACCCAGAGGCTGCCGTGCCGACCAAAAACCCTAACCAGTCATCCTGAGGCCCGTTCTTGGCCGAAGGATCCCACACCTGCTCGCACAACGACGCTGCCCGTAACGCTTTCCGGCCACGAAGCCGCTTTGCCTTTTGCCTTTCCTACCGCGCTCCCTTGTGCAGCGCCACCGTGCTCCACGTCTTGTCGGCCGCATGGCACAACTTCTCCAGCGAGCACTCGGCGCACCTCGGCCCGCGCGCCACGCACAACCTCCGGCCGTGCCAGATGACCTCATGCGAAAAATCGGTCCAGCGATCGCGTGGCACGATCTGCATCAGGTCCTGCTCGATCCTTGCGGGATCGTTGTTCGTGGTCAGCTCCAGCCGCCGCGTGATGCGGTGCACGTGCGTGTCCACCACCACGCCCTCGTTCTTTTTGAACCACGTCCCGAGCACCACATTCGCCGTCTTACGCGCCACGCCCGGCAACGAAAGGAGCTGCTCCATAGCGGTGGGCACCTCGCCGCCAAAATCGCCGACGATCTTCTTCGCCGCCCCGACCACCGATTTCGATTTGTTGCGGAAGAATCCCGTCGAGCGGATGTCCGGCTCCAACTCCTCCGGCTGCAAGGCAGCGAAGTGCTGCACGCTGGGATACTTCGCGAAGATCACCGGCGTCACCAGGTTGACGCGCTCATCAGTGCACTGCGCCGACAAGATCGTCGCTACCAACAGCTCCCACGCTGATTTGTGCTGTAGCGCGCACGTGAAGTGCGGATACGTTTCGTCCAGTAATCGGATGATCTCGAAAACGCGCTCTGGCGCCGTCGGCTTGTAGCCCTTTGGCGGATTCTCCAGGCGGGCACTCGTGACCGCCGTCGACTTCAGCGCGCGCATGGGCGCTGCTGACCTCTTCGCCGGCCTCCCTGCCGCCTTGGCCTTCACGAACGATCCCGCGCCGACGTTGTGTCCGCGCTTTGTCGACCGCGGCTGCCGCGGCCCCATCCCTCGTGCCATCAGAGACTTCTACCACGAAGTCACGAAGACGTGCTGTTCATCCCCCAGAATCCCGCTCATCCTGAGCGCAGCGACGCGGCGTTACGCTGCGTCGCGGAGTCGAAGGACCCCGCGAGTGTTCGCGCTCCGATGCCGCTTGCGCGCTTTTCAGCCACGACCTCTTTCCCTTCGTGTCTTCGTGTCTTCGTGCCTTCGTGGTGCGCGTTTCGTACAATGCGAAGATGCAATCGTCGCGCCGCGCCGCCGCCGAAGCGGCCCGCCATTTTCCCGACCTGCCCGCCGCTCCGCTCACGCTCGAAGGGGCGAGCGTCCTGCACCAGATGTCGCGCTTCCGCTGGCCTGAGTGGCGCAAACTGGCTGAGCCGCAGCGCGCCGCGCTCGTCGCCGAGGCTGTCCAGGCGCTCGAAACCGCCGAGAAAGACGGCAAATCCGCGCTCTACGCCCTGCTCGGGCACAAAGGCGACTTCCTGCTGGTCCACCATCGCGATTCGCTTGACGAGCTCAAACAGGCCGAGCTGCAACTGGCGCGCCTCGGCTTCGGCGACTTGCTGGAGCCGGCGTCGTCTTACTTATCCGTCGTCGAACTCGGCCTCTACGACGCCAGCGTCAAACTCTACCGCTCGCTGGCCGAGCAAGGCATCGAGCCGCATTCCCCAGAGTGGAACCGCGAAGTCGCCGACAACCTCGAGCGCCAGCGCGCCGCCATGCAGGTGCGCTTGTTCCCCAAGGTTCCGCCGGCACGCTACGTCTGCTTTTATCCGATGAACCGCCGTCGCGGTGACGACAAGAACTTCTACACGCTGCCGATCGAAGAGCGGCAACGCCAGATGGAGCAGCATGGCCTCATCGGCCGGCGCTTTGCGGGAAAAGTCCAGCAGATCATCACCGGCAGTATCGGCTTCGACGACTGGGAGTGGGGCGTCGACCTCTACAGCGACGATCCGCTCGTGTTCAAAAAGCTGATCTACGAGATGCGCTTCGATGAAGTGAGCGCCGTCTACGCCGAGTTCGGGACATTCTTCGTAGGCGTGCGTCTGCCTGCCGCGAAACTCGGCGAGTATCTGAGCGGCAATCTGCCAAAGTGATTCACCGCTGAGACGCCGAGTACGCAGAGGGTGCTCGAAAAGCGAGCCACGGATTTTCACGGATGTTCACGGATTTATGAATTCTTCAATCCGGGCCGATCCGTGTGATCCGTGGCAGATTCCTCTCTGCGCCCTATGTGTCTCGGCGGTGATTCCCCCAAAATCAAACGCCCCTCGCTTCCGCGAAGGGCGTTCGTCTATCAAAGCAGAGCTGCGCGGTTATTCGTTTTCCAGGAACTCGTAATGGTCGATGACGGCGGCCACGCCGATCTTTCCCGGCCGGTCCCGTTCGATGCGCACGATCTTGCCTCGGCACTGCACCCGGATGCTCTGTGTCATCGTGATCTCCGGAGGGAGCGTGAGGGTGAATTCGATGGGCGTATTCTCACCGACTTCCGAATCCAAATAAATGAAAACCCCGCGAGCACTTACGTCTTTGGTTGTCGCCACAACATCTTGCACGCCTTCAGGTGTTTTCACCTGGACTGGCAATTGCATGGCGAACCGACGCATAGACCGCTGTTCCCTTGCGGACTGAGCGGACTCATTCATCAGTTCCCCTCCGGGGAGCGCGTGCTCCTAGGCTTGCACTCCTGACTGCACTTGGCTGACCAAAGCTGGACTTTCAAGTTTTCCCTCCGATACGCTCTAAATGCTTGGTAAATCGGGCTTTAACTTGGTACCACCTTTGCACAGTCGGGCCTCCAAGCCCTCCCCGTGCGGCATAGCTGCAAACTTATTCACCTTCGGGCCTTGGTTGTATCCCCAATACCAGATAGCAGCACTTGTCTGCAAGTAACTGACTTTATTGCCTCTGTGACTCAATCTGCGACAAGGGACGCATTCCACATATGTACGGACGGACATTGTCCCGTTGCTTTCCCGCCCTTGACCGCCTAGCATCGCCAATCGTCTCGCTGGAGGACGCATGCGCATGGGATTCGTGCTCGGAGTAGCCACTTTTATGCTGGTCGGACTCAGTCTGGCCGTCGCACAGGACAACCCTTGGCAGCGCAAGACTGGCCGGTCCATCGTCCGCAGCGAGCACGGCATGGTCGCCAGCAGCCAGCCGCTCGCCTCCGAAGTCGGCCTCGCGATCCTCAAACGCGGCGGCAATGCCGTGGACGCCGCCATCGCCATGGCCGCTGCGCTCAACGTCACCGAGCCCATGATGACCGGCGTCGGCGGCGACATGTTCGCCATCGTCTATTGGTCGAAGACCAAGGAGCTCAAGGG
>CAYWSH010000103.1:0-9311 GCA_964460655.1 uncultured Terriglobales bacterium
CCGGGATCGTCGTTGAAGCCGACGGTGTTGATGATGTTGTTCTGCGGCGATTGGTCACTGATCTCGTAGAACAGGTTGGCAACCACGCGCCCGTTGCTCGAACTCAGCGACGACCACGTCACGTTGAACGGCCCGTTGCGCTGCGCCTCCGGCGTCGCGTAGCGCCACGTCTCGCCTATACCCAGCACTCTTGTCGCGGAACCCGTGATCGTGCCGGTGTCATCCATGAAGTTCAAGATGACGTTGTTGTTCGCGTTGCCCGACATGTTGATGACGGTGATCTTGGTGACGTAGCCGCCGCCGGTCACGACGTGCGGCAGCATCGTCGGCGTGCTGAGCGGGACCTGCTGCGCGCTGCGGAACGCCAGCGACGTGTTCAGCGTGCCACCGTCGCCGTTCGTGGCGGAGACAAAGACGTAGTACCGCGTGTTCGCGGTCACACCGACGCTGACGCCCGTCTGCGCGAAGCCCACGCGGCCGCCACCGCCCCCCGGCACCGGCACGGGACTGCTCTGCACGCACCCATTCGCAACGGCCGCGAATGCTCCGGGCGAACCGGTCCAGAGGCTGGTGATCGTCCGGTAGCTCGAGCCTGCGGTGTCGAACGTCAGGGTGCCGTTCGCCGGCGCCGTGAACACGTACCACGCGCCGCGCGCCGCGCTGCCATTGCCGCAACCGGGCGTGGGATTATTCGGTGAATTCGGCACGTTGCTCGTGTTCGTGCTGCCCGAACTCGGTGATTGCACCGTCGGCGGCGCTGTCGCGGCTTCGTCCGTCAGGCGGCCCACCACGAGGAAGTTCAGCGAGTTGCTCGATCCACCGCCGGGCCCAGGATTCGTCACGATCACCACAGCATTGCCGGATGTCGCGATATCGGCCGCCGGGATAGACACCGTGATCGAGGTTGACGTAAAGGTGATCGGCGTACGCACATCCCCGCGGAAACTCACGCTGACGCCTGGCGCAAAGTTCGTTCCCGTAAGCGTGAGATTGAACTGACCTCCGCCTGCGAGGGCGCCCACCTGGCTAAGCGACGTCAACACGGGGACGGGATTCACAATGCCGGCGCCGCTCAGGCTCACAGTGTGCGGGGCGCCGGGACCGTTGTCGTTGATGGTCAACGTTCCGTTGCGCACACCCACAGTAGTCGGCGTGAACGTCACCCCGAGGACACACGTTGAACCCACGGGTACCGATACCGAGCACCCGTTCAGGCTGATCGCGTAGTCCCCGGTGATGCTTGGGGTCGTGAACGTGAGGGGATTGGTGGTGTTGTTGGTGACAAAGATGCCGATGGGGCCACCCGTGGTCCCGACGAGCTGGTTCGGGAAAGTGAACGACGCCGGCGATATCGTGACCTGCGTGCCTTGCCCGGTGAGGACGACGACCATCGGCGAAGCGGGTCCGTTGTGGCTGATGGTGAGCGATCCGGTGCGCGTGCCGAACGAAGTCGGCGTGAACGTGATGGAGATGGAGCAAGACGCGCCGACGCTGAGCGTCGTGCAGGTATTCGTACCACCGAGCGCGAAGTCGCCGCTTACGCTCGGCGCACCGAACGTTAGGCTGCCGGCGGTCTGGTTGGTGATGGTCACCGACTGGGGCGAACTTGTCGAGCCGACCGGTCGGGCAGTAAAGGTGAGCGGCTGCGGCGTGGCCGTGACCAGCGATCCCGTGCCGCTGAGCGCGACCGTATTGGCCGCGTTCCCGGTGTTGTCATTCACCGTCAAGGTCGCGTTACGCGAGCCGGTCGTCGGGGGTGTGAACACGATCCCGAGATTGCACGTTGCGCCGCTCGCCAGCACGAGGTTCGCCGTACAGGCATTGCCGCCCGCCGGCGCCCCGAAGGTGAAGTCGGCGGAGTTCGTGCCGGTGATCGGGAAGCTGGTGATCGTGACGTTGCCGAACGTATTGTTCGTGACCGTCACGGTCTGCGTGGAACTCGCTACGTTCACCTGCTGACCGCCAAAGGGTAGAGAGGTCGTCGAGACGTCCACCGTTCCGCCGCTAAGCTGTGCCTGGGGGATCTTGGAGTTGGTGAAGCTTGTGATCGTCTGATTGACCCAGAAGGTTAGGCAAGCGTCATTCGTCGCATTCGCCAGGAACGGAGGCGCGCTGACGCAACCTCCGGCCGGCGAATTGGGGATATCGATGACCAGGTTATTCGTGCCCGAGGACGAGGCCGTAACGCCGAGGTTGTTGAGAGTCGTACCCGTTGTGCTGGTGCAAAGTGATGTGTACTGGTTGGTGTTTGGATCTGTTCCCGTCGCGGTGCACCCAAGAACGCCTACGGTACTACCAGCAGTCATTGTGTAAGTAGTACCGGCAGCAAAAGTAAACGTAACCTTCGTGTTTCGGTGTCCATTGGGGATCTGATATAGGAAGGTGTAGTTGTTGTTGCCGCAGGTTTGCGCGAGTTGATTGGCGTCCAAACCCTGACAGATGATCTCGCCGCGGACCAGCGAGCTGCCGAACGGCCCGCCCGTGGTGATAGGCTTCCCTTCCCAGCAAGAGGTAATGCCGTTGGTGCAATTCTGGTTCGCCGTGTTGGCATAGGAGTTGCTTGGCAGGATCGTCCCGCTGTTAAGCGACGAGGTAGCGGCAAACGCAACGCCGATAAGGACGCCTGCAACCAGCAAGGCGACAGCCAGTGATCCGCGGGACTGCTTATTCATATGTCTTCCCAGGGAGGCGGCAAGTCTCTTATGCCCCTCCCGCAAACACAATCACAAATTGGTAACGACAACCGGTTACCACGTGCTGTTTGACCTACGGCCTCCCACTCACGACCGGGACCGCCAGGAACGGCCCGTCATCCTGTTGCAACCCGAGGGCTGCAATGGGCACCGAGCTGTGCACCGTCAGCGAGCCGATGAAGTCTTCGTCCGGCAGCACATCCGCAAACTCCTGCCTGAGGTTCAACCAGAGCTGCGAACGCGCATTCAGTGTCCGTGTGAGCGTCGCAAGCACCGCGCCATCCTGGCCCAGAAGCTGCAGCGTGAACGTGGCCGGGACACTGTTGCCGTTGGCCATCGGCACGCCTACCGAACGCCCAACGCTTTCCGTGAGCCACCACGGCTCCAGTTCCACTGGCAGGGTGAAGTCCACGAGCTCCGGTGCCTGGTTGTAGCCGACCGTATTCAGATAGCGATACGTGCCGCTGTCGCGCGCTTCCACGGCCGTATTGGCCGCACACGCGCGCGCACAATCCACCACCGCCCACTTCCCCACGCTGCCGAGATAACTCGCGACTTCGCTCGCACCCACGATCCGCACTACCCCGTTCGCCGCCAGGTTGTACGTCGCCTGCTCGAGCTGCGTCCCTTGCGGATCGAAGTACGTCACCGTCGCCGTATTCGCCGCAGCCGAGCGGTTCACCAGCGTGATGAACGTGCGGTAGAGCACGCCGCCCGACGCACCGTTGACCATGTAGGGCAGCACGAGGCGCGTAGTCCCGCTGAGCGGTGGCGTAGCGAAGAACGGTCCCCAATCGTCACCGACCGCGACCACGTTCACCGGTTGCACCGATGTCCCTTCGACCGTCCCGACGAAGTTCCCCGCCGGCAACACGGCGGCAAAGTCGGCATTTAGCGAGCGCTGCGTGTGGCCATAGGGCGGCAGCGTAACGCTCGCGGCGCCGACTGGGTTGCCGCCGGTGTCGCGCAGCGTGAGGCTCACCTGTACCTGCGCGCTGGTCGGATTCGAGAGCGCGAGACCGACGGCGTGCGTGATCGTGCCCGAGCGCGTGTTGGGCTGGAACTCGACGGGGATGACGAAGGATTGCGCTGCCGCTTCGTCGTTGAAGCCGACCGCGTTGGTCACGCTCTGCGTGGCGGCGTCACCGACCTCGTACAGCATGTGCGCGGCTAAGCGCCCCTGCGCGCTCACGTTGGCCCACTGCGTAGTGATCGCGCCGTTGCGGTCGGCTTCGTTCGTGGCCACGCGCATCGTCTCGCCGGGGTTGCGCAGCCAGCGCGTGACCGACTTCACGACCCTGCCCTGCTCGTCCACAAAGTTCACGCTCACGTTGTTCGCGCCGCGCGCCATGTTCGTGAGCGTCAGCTTGGTCACGTAGCCGCCGCCGCTGACGACGTGCGGCAGCATCGCGGTGTAATCCGCCTGTGGCACCGGCGCGCTCGCGGTGAAGTTGACGCCGATCCGCGCGCGGCCGCCATCGCCATTCGCCGCGGTCACCAGGATCCACACGTCGCCGGCGCCGTCCGCGACATAGGCGATCGCTGGCGCAACAAATTCGCCCCGGCCGCCGGCCTTCCGCGCCAGGCTCTCGCCGCAACTTACTTGCGTGAAGGTACCCGGCGAATTTCCGGCGACAAAAAGACTGACGAGTGCCTGGTAGTCGCTGCCGCTCACATCCACCGAAACCGTGCCGCTCGTCGGCGGCACATAGCGCACCCACACGCCGCGCGCCGCGCTCTGCGAGGTTCCCGGACAGACCGGCCCCAGCACCGCCGCGGGCGCACTTCGACTGTCCAGCACAAGGGCCTCACGCGAATCAATGATCTGCGGCGCGGTCTCGGGCGCATCGGTGTCTGCCGCGGCGATCACCACCGGATACGCGCTCGACGCCCCGCCTCCCGGCGCCGGATTCGCCACTGCCAGGCTCGCCGTTCCAGCGGTCCGCAGATCAGCGGCCGGTACGACGACGGCCAGCGTTTTCGCATCCACCAACGTCGTCGCCAGTGGCGCGCCGTTCCAGCGCACGACCGACGCTGCCAGGAAATTCGCGCCGCTTACGTGCACCGTGGTGTCGCCGCTGCCCGCAACGATCCCCGCCGGGCTCAACGCACGCAGCGACGGCACGGGATTGTTGGCAGCAGTGCCATCTCCGCCCAACGCGGCCGCGCGCACGCTTCCCACGGCTGAGTCATAGACGATCAGCGACCCGCTGCGCGCTCCGGAAGTGCTCGGCGCGAACGCGACCCGCAGGCTGCAACTTCCGCCGGGCGCGACGGTCATCCCGGCGCTACACGCCGCCGTCCCCGACTGCAGGATGAAGTCGCCGGTCACGTCCACGCCCGTCAGCGTGACGGGCGTGCTGCCCGGATTCGTATACGTAACGGTCTGCGCGCCGAAGACGGTGCCAAGGTTATGCGGACCGAAGGTCAGCGCGGCCGGCGAGAGCCTGGGCGCCAGCACGCCGATGCCGTCGAGCGCCGCGCTCCGCGGGCCTCCACTGGCGCTGTCGGTGATCGTCAGCGTCGCCGCGCGGAGTCCGCTGGCCGCCGCCGTCAGCGCCACCGTGACCGTACAACTGGCACCACTGGGCACGACGCGCCCAGGAGCACACGCCGTCGCACTTGTCGGTTGCACGGCAAACTCTGCACCGCCGGTGCTGATGGTCCCGATCCGCACATCGGCGCCGCTGCGATTCGCGTAGATAAATGTCTGCGGCACACCGGCAGCGCCTACGGCCTGTGGACCGAAGCTCCAGCTTGCCGGCGACAGCGTGACAGGCGGCTCAATGGTGAAGAAGGGCTGCCGCAGAATGAAGCGCGACGACGCGTGATACGGACCCTGATACTGCGAGCAAGCAACAAACCGTGGCACCGCCGGTGGATTGATGTCGTCGTGTTGTGGCGCGATCGATTCCGGCATCGCCGGGCACACGCCGCTACCGCCGTTCGGACCGTAGTACGCGGCGATCATCGCCGTGCCGGCGGCCGACACTCTGCTGATCTGCACACCGATCACCGGTATGCCGTTCGCGGGCGAGCCGTCGGCAATCGCGCCCGTGGTCATGTAAAAAGCAGCGCCCGCGCCCGGCACGCCACTGTGTTGCACCGGGTCGTAGATCACCGAGCAGTCGTAGGGCCCCGGACAGCTGCCGCCGCCGCGCCGGACGAACGTGACAAAGGCATGACTGCCCGTCGCGGGGTTATTCGACATGGTGGCCGGGAACGTGACCGTGACCCCGGCGGGGACGTTCGACACGACGAGGATGAGACTCGTCGCCCCTTCGCTCAGGTCGCCCCACGTCGGCGGGCGCGCCGCCGGAAAGTTCGGATACGAAGCACCAGCGGGCAGGAACACCGGGAAGCCCTGCTCCATAAAGCCCACGCTCGCTGCACAGCGCAGCGTGCCGCCACCATTCTGCGTGCCGACGCCCGGCCGCTCGCCGACCGGCCCAGCGCCACACGCGTCGTCCTCGCTCAAGTCTTCGCCGCCGGTCACGACGTACGGGCGATCCGGATCCGCTACCGGCACAGCCGTCGGGTTCAGCGTTCCCGGCACGGTCGCTTCGGCGGTGATCCGCACGAAGCTGTACGACCACGGCGTGGTCGAGGCATCCACGCGGACGTTCTTGAGGCGCAGGCCCGAACCCGTGCTGTTCTCCACCGGCGAACCTGGCGTCCCCGCCCGCATCACGCTCACCGTGACCGTCGTGCGATCGCTGCCGCTGTCATACGCCGTGGCGCCGACGCTGATCCCCAGTCCCACTCCGCTCGCGGAATCGAACACATCGAAATTCGCCGCCGTCAATTGTGCCGGCAGCACGACGCGCATCGGGTACGTGAACGTGAAGACGTTCCCGGCCGTGAAGCAGTTGGGAGCGACGCCGTCATCGGTGACCAGCAGGTCAGAGAGCCGCTGCGTCAGGCTGGCCTGTACGAAAGGATAGAAATAAGGATTCGTCGGCGCGATGTGGAGCGGCGGCGCGGTGCTGCCATCGGTGTCCGTAGGGAAAACGTTCAATACCGGCTGCACGGTGCAGGCAGCGAATGCCGCGCATGGCAGCAGGAACACCACTGCCGCCACGCACACACACCACCACCTTGGCCCGCACACACACATCGGTCAGCTGCCTGGAACTAAGGGGGAGGACCTAATCATGGCGGCCATCGGACGCCACGTCAACCAGATTCGCCACTTATCGGTGCTGCCGATGGCTTCGCGCGACCCGCTAGCGTGCTTCCAGCTTTTCCATGTCGGCCGCAACGGTCCGCGAACCCAGCCACAGCACGACCGCCAGCACAACGAACAGCCACGGCACGATGTACAGCGCGCTGTGCAGCCCGGTTGCGCGGAAGGCCTCGGGGATCGTGTTCACGTTCACACCGGCAGCCGCCATAGCCTGCCGCGCGTAGCGGTCGCTCAAGGCACCCACAACGGAGGCCCCCAGACTGCCGCCCAGCACGTACATCCCGAACAAGGAGAGCGCCACGGCAGTAGCGCGCAGCCCGGGTTCCACCACGTCGTGCGTCACCGCATACATCGCTGCGTAGTAGACGTAGAACAGCGTCCAGCCGCAACTCAGCAGCAGTGCGAACGTCGTCACATCCCCTGGCGGCCGCCCTAGCGCCAGGTAGACCAGCGGCGCCGTCAGCAACATCGCCGCCGCGGTGAGCAGCATGCGCCCATCGCGGCGTCGCCGGCTGATCGCGTCCGCCGCCCAGCCGCCGAGCGGCAACCCGATGAATCCCACGCCCCCCAGCACCAGCGCCGCCACCAGGTTTGCCTGGCGGAGTTCCAGCTTGTGATAGCGCTGGATGAACGCCGGCAGGAACGACGCGAACGCGTACGCATTGAAGTTCAGCAGCCCGCCCGCGAGAATGATCCACCACATCGTTGGGATGCGCAGCACCCGCATGGTTGCCGAACTCCCCGGCGCGGACTGCGCCGGCGGGACTGCTTCCGCGCTGCCGTGCACGGGCTCGGGCACGCGCAGCATGAGCCAGGCCGCCATCAACCCCGGCAGTCCTGCCACGAAGAACGCGGCGCGCCAACCGTAGGCATTCGCCAGCACGCTGCCGAGCACGCTGCTCAGGAAGACGCCTGCCGGCACACCCAGCATGAAGACGGAGAGCGCTCGTGCCCTGCGCTCCGCCGGATACAGGTCGCCGATGAGCGCGGTGCTCGCCGGCGCGGCGCTCGCTTCCCCGATGCCGATCACCGTTCGCACTACGAACAGCGACGCGTAGTTCCACGTCAGCCCTACTGCCACGGTGAACACGCTCCACACCGCCACGCCGAGCGCCAGCACTTTCGTCCGCATCCAGCGATCGGCGAGCCGGCCCACGGGCACACCCACCGTCGCGTACGTCAGGATGAATGCCGTGCTCAGCCAGCCGATCGCCGTATCGCTCAGCAGGAATTCCTTGCGGATCGGTTCGGTCAGGGCCGCCACCAGCTGCCGATCGAAGATGTTCAGCGTGTTGACGGCGAACAGGAGCCAAAGCACCTTGCGCGCCTGGCGTGCGTCAGTCGGCATGTCGGTCGGAATGCGTCAAGGCAATCTGCCAATATAATCGCCCGATGGCCACGCCGCTCGCGCGCGCTCACACGCTGGACTCCGGCTACTACATCGATCCCGTGGTGCTGGCACGGGAACGCGACCGCATCTTCTTTAGGACGTGGCAATGCGTCGGCTATCGCGAGCAGGTCGCGAAGCCCGGCGACTACTTCACGTTTGACCTCGCCGGCGAACCGTTGCTCATCGTGCGCGACGCGCAGGCCTTGCGTGGCTTCTACAACGTCTGCCGGCACCGCGCCGGCCCCGTCGCCGAATCGTGCGGCTCGCGCAAAGTGTTTCGCTGCGGGTACCACGGCTGGACGTATGGCCTCGATGGCCGATTGCTCAACGCGCCGGAGATGGAAGGCACCGAAGACTTCGCGTTCGACAAGTTCGGCCTGGCGCCGATCCAGGTCGCGGAGTGGGAAGGCCTGGTCTTCGTGAATCTCGATCCCGTCGCCGAATCACTTGAGAAAGCGCTGGGCGAGCTCGCGCAGCAAGCGGCGAAGTTCAACCTCTGCAATATGCGCTTCTACCAGCGCCGCGACTACGAGATGCAGTGCAACTGGAAGGTCTACATCGACAACTTCCTCGAGGGCTATCACCTGCCCTCGGTGCATCCCAGCCTGAATCGCGAACTCGATTACAGCCGGTACACCACCGAGCTCTTCGCGCGGCACGCGCGGCAGTCATCGCCTATCCGTGGACCGGAGAACGAAGCGACGGTCGAGCGTCGCTACAAGCAATCGCAAGTCGATCTTTACCCCAACGCGCCAAGAACGGGCGCGCCGGGGGCCCCGCAACTTGCGGCCGAGTATTTCTGGATCTTCCCTAACTGGATGCTGAACTGCTATCCCGACAACATGTCGCTGAACATCGTGCTGCCGCTCGGCGCCGAGCGCTGTGTCGCCATCTTCCTATGGTTCTTCCCGGAGGAAATGTTGCGGACGAACGCGCCGGCCGAGACCGTCCGCTTCAGCGATGAGATCCAACTGGAAGACGGACGCATCTGCGAGATCGTCGCGCGCAACCTGCACTCGCGCAGCTATTCAAAGGGCCGCTA
>CAYWSH010000103.1:9411-12535 GCA_964460655.1 uncultured Terriglobales bacterium
CCGCGGTCTGTCCCGATCCCGATCACCCGCGTCCCGCTCACCACGTAGTACGCCATGTTGAACGCGCCCGCGGAGCTGCGCAGCACACCCGTGCCGCGTCCGCTGGCGGCGATCGTGTTCGTCCCCGTCAGCGCAAGCCCGGGTAGCAGCACGCCGGTGTTGTTGTAATCGATCGTGCCGGTGAGGTTGCCGCTGCCGTCCGCGGTTGCCTGCGCTATAGCGTCGACTTCGGCTGTGGTCGTACCGGTGAAGCCGATCCCGTAGTTGCCGCTCACGCTCGCGTTGGAGAACCCGCTTCCCGCCTGCGGATACGCCGTACCGTTCGCGATGACGATCGTGTCCGTCTCCATCAGCAATGCGCCGCCGCTCGAGGGATAAACGACGAAGCTCAGCGTCGTACTGCCGGCCGTTAGCGCGAGCGTGCCGCGCCCGTTGTTCGCGATGGCATAGGTTCCCGTCGCCGCCGCGGCCAGCGTGACGTTCGCGCCAGCGTTCAGATCGAGGATGCCGCTGGTGATACGCCCAGCGCCGTCGGCTGTGATGACCCCGCCCGCGGCGAACGCGCCCACCGTGGTGGCTCCTCCGACCGTGAATACGTACGGACCGCTCAGTGACGCATTCGATGGCGTGCCCGACTGCCGGAACGCATCACCCAGCAGCACGAGTCCGGAGCTGACCGCGATCATCTGGAAGTGGCTCGCGTCGATGACGTACAACGCGAAGTTCGTGCTGCCCGCGGGGCCGAGAAGGGTCGCCGTGCCGCGCCCTCCCGCGATCGAGTAGAGGCCGGTGATTGCCACCTGCGTTTGCACGGTACCGGCATCGTTCACGTCCTGGATGCCCGCGGTGAACGTACCGTTACCGTCTGAGGTCAATCGCCCGGCCAGCGTCAAAGCGCGCGCAAAGCCATCGGCGCCGCTGAGCCCAAAAGCGAACGATCCCAGCAGCGCCGCGTTCGTCAACGCCGTCGTGTCCTCCCGGTCGATGCTGCCGCTGGCGGTCGCATTGGTATCGAAGCGCGCCACCAGCGCGCGTGCGCTCGACACCATGACGAAGCGCAGCGTGATGGGATTGATCGCCGATATCAGGGTGAGCGTTCCTCGTCCATCGGCCGCGATCGAATACGTCCCTGTCGCCGTCAGGTTCGGGATCGCCACGCCCGCGCCATTGATGTCGAAAACACCCGAGGTCAGGTTACCGTTCCCGTCCGCGCGAAAGCTGCCGAGGATGGCGAACGGCCCAGACGTGTTCACGCCTGACGCATTGAAGACGTACGCGCCGTTCAGGCTCGAACTGGTGAATCCGCCCGTCGGCGCCGGCGCCAGTTGGATGGTGCCGCCACCAGAGCCGCCACCGCAGCCGATCGCTATGGCGAGTGCGACAAGAGCAGCGAGACTGAGTGCGCGGGTCATGCCATTCATAGGAACGCTGACCCAGCCCCTTGGTTGCAAAATGTTTGCGCCCCTGCGTACACTTTTTGGCCTATGAAACGCCTGCTCGCTGCCGTTCTGCTCTTCGTTTTCGCCGCAACGCTCACCGCCGTCGCCCAGGACTGGGCCAAGGCCGACCTGGAGAAATCGCCGCGCCACAAAGAGTGGGTCAAGCTGAAGAATGGTGACCGCACCGTGGAAGCTTTCGTCGTCTATCCCGAGACGAAAGGCAAGGCGCCGGCCGTCATCGTCATCCACGAGATCTTCGGCATGACCGACTGGGTCCAGACGGTCGCCGACCAGCTCGCCGCGCAGGGCTATATCGCCATCGCGCCCGACCTGCTCTCCGGCATGGGGCCGAACGGCGGTGGCACTGCGAGCATCGCGGCCACCGATGCGAACGGCGTCGGCAAAGCGATCCGCGACCTGCCCCCGGCGCAGATCGTCGGCGATCTCAACGCCGCGCTCGCCTACGTGAAAAAGCTGCCCGCCGCGAACGGCAAAGTCGCCGTTGGTGGCTTCTGCTGGGGCGGCTCGCAGACGTGGAACTTCGCTGCCAGCGGCGCCGACGTGAACGCCGCCTTCCCGTTCTACGGCACCGGACCTGACGACGTGAGCAAAGTGAAAGTGCCGGTCTACGGCTTCTACGGCGGCAACGACGCCCGCGTGGACGCCACCATCCCGAAGAGCCAGGACTTGATGAAAGCTGCCGGCAAGACGTACGAACCTGTGACCTACGAAGGCGCGGGCCATGGCTTCATGCGTGCCGGCCAGGCTCCGCCGCCCGCCGCCGACGCCACCGACCAGCAAAAGACCGCGTACGAGGCGAACAAAAAGGCCCGCACCGAGGGCTGGGACCGCTGGCTCGGCCTATTAAAGAAGATGTAGGTCTTCATGAAAGCTGCCGTCCTGCATGCCCTGGGAGAATCGCCTCGCTTTGAGGACTTCGCCGATCCCCAGCCGAGCACAGGCGAAGTGCTCGTGCGGGTCAAGGCGGCCTCGCTGAAGAACGTCGACAAGATGATGGCGAGCGGTTCGCATTACGACCGCCTTCCTCACCTCCCCTGCGTGTGCGGCGTTGACGGGGTCGGCCTCCTGGATGACGGGGCCCGGGTGTATTGCGGTGGGGCCCGACCGCCTTACGGGATGATGGCCGAGCGCACCGTTGTCTCCCGCGCCTGGTGTCTGCCGGTTCCTGAGCAGGTCGATGATGTCACCGCTGCGGCCTTGCCGAACCCCGCGCTGTCGGCATGGCTTTCCCTCGCCTGGCGGGCCCAACTTCAGGCGGGCGAGACCGTCCTGATCCTCGGAGCGACTGGGGCGGCAGGCCAACTTGCGGTCCAGATCGCCAAACACCTGGGCGCGGGAAGGGTGGTGGCCGCGGGACGCAATCGTCGCGTGCTGGCGACGCTGCCGGATCTAGGCGCCGACGCGATCCTGGCGCTCGACCTGCCGGACCGGGAGTTGACTGACGCCTTTGTCCGCGAGACCGATCCGAAGGGGTTCGACATCGTTCTCGATTATGTGTGGGGCCACCCGACAGAAGTCCTGCTGACAGCGCTGACTCGTCATGATCTGAAGAACGCAGCCTCCAGGACCCGCTGGGTGGAGATCGGCGAGATGGCTGGGCCTGCCGTAACGCTCCCCGCCGCAGCCTTGCGTAGTTCTGGACTTGAGCTCTACGGGAGCGGCGG
>CAYWSH010000104.1:0-12508 GCA_964460655.1 uncultured Terriglobales bacterium
TCCATCTCCGCCACGCCCGCCGCGCGCTTCAGCTGGAGCGAAGCTTCGCGCATCACGGTGACGCGCACGCGTGCGAGGCCGGCGTTCTCGAAGCCGAGCTCGCGCGCGCCGGCCCGCGACATGTCGATGATGCGCTCTTCGGCGAACGGGCCGCGATCGTTGATGCGCACGATCACGCTGCGTCCGTTGTCGAGATTGGTCACGCGCACGATGGTCGGCATCGGCAGGGTCGGATGCGCCGCGGTCAGCGCGTTCATGTCGTAGGTCTCGCCGTTGGCGGTGCGGCGGCCGTGGAAGTCCGAGCCGTACCAGGAGGCGACGCCGGTGCGGTCGTAATCGAAATCCTCCTCCGGCACATAGGTGCGGCCGTTGACCTGATAGGGCTGTCCGACGAGATAGGCGCGATACGGCGTGCCGGTCGGCCCCGGTATGCCGCGCGAGCTTCCGCAGGCGCTCAAAGCCAGGGCCAGCGTCAGCGCCGCCAAGAGAGGCGCCGCCCGCAGCGGCGTCGTCCGCGTTTCCGTCATGGCGAAGTCCCCCATTTGCCGACAGGCGCAAGCGCCTGCCGCGGCACGCCACCCGCCGCCTAGCCTAGCCCGAACGCCCGGCCTTCGCAGCAGCCGCCGCGCCCCGCGCCGTCCCATGCCCAAGGTACGATGGACGGGCGTGCGGGCGTCCCCGCCCTGCCCCTACAGGACGTGGAGAAAGACCCAGGCGATGTGGCCTCGATGTGACACCGTGCGCCACATTGGGCCCCATATGAGGCGCGTGGTTAGGGACCGGGGAACCAGTCGTCGGTGCGCCCGCTCAACCGATAATACGCGAGGCCGAACCACTCGTAGGCGCCGGCGTCGAGCGCCGTGATCCCGCCCGCGACATTGAAGCCAATGCCGATGCCCACCGTGCGCGTGGTGAGATAATCGACCGGATAAGGAATGACCGGCCAGCCTTGCTTGCGGAAAACGCCGACGGCACGCGGCATGTGCCGCGCCGAGGTGACGAGCACCCACGCCTCGCCGGCGCGCGGCTTGACGAGCACCTTGCTCAAGCGCGCATTGTCGTCGGTGTTGCGCGCGTCGCGCTCGATGACGACGCGCTCGCGGGCGATGCCCGCGGCATCGAGGAACGGGCCGAGCCAATCCGCTTCGCGCAATTCCGGATGAAACGGATCGCCGCTGCCGCCGGTGAAGACGAGCTTCGCCTCGGGGAGGCGCCGCGCGAGCGCCGCGAACGCAATGAGTCGTTTTGCATTGTCGTTCAGCGCGACCGTTTTTCGATCGGCGGAAAGCGCGGGGCTGATCGCGCCGCCGAGCACGATGATGCCATCGACGCGGTCGGGCAGCGTTGGCGCCGGAAACCGGTTCTCGAGCGGCGAGATCAGCCATGCTCCCAGCGGCAGAACGGCGGCAGCGAGGAAGGCGGCGAGCGCGCCAGCGACAAGCACGCCGCCGATCCGCCGGCGGCCGAACGCGCGCAGCACGAATCCGAACGCGAGGATCAGCGCGAGGAGATTGCTCGGCTTCAGCAGGATCCACGCAAGCTTGCCGGCGATGAAGCTCATTTCGTCCGCTAAGCCACCACGGCGGAAGTTCCCGCGGCGGATTCGATCCAGCCGATGTGGGCCGCCAACCCCTCCTCCAGCCCGACCCGGGCGACGAAGCCGAGGGTCTCGCGGATGCGCCGTACATCGCCGACCAGATGGCGCACGTCGCCGGCGCGCGGCTTCGCATGGCGCACCGGCGCTTTGCGGCCGACGACCTGCTCGAGGGCGGATACGAGACGCAGCAGTGTGATCCCGTGTCCGCGCGCGACATTGAAGACGCGGGCGGACCGGTCCTGCCGTTCCATCGCCAGCAGCAGGGCCGCGACGACATCGCTCACGAAGATGAAATCGCGCGATTGCTCGCCGTCGCCGAAGATCGACAGCGGCCGGCCCGATAGCAGGCCGGTCGCGAAGATCGAGATCACGCCGGCATAGGGCGAGCGCGGGTCCTGGCGCGGCCCGAACACGTTGAAGAAACGCAGCGCGGTGCTCGGGACGCCGTGCACCACGAACGCCGCATGTGCGTGCAATTCGCTCGCCGCCTTGTCCGCGCCATAGGGCGATTGCGGCGCCGGCAGGATCGATTCGGCCAGCGGCAGGCCGGGATTGTCGCCGTAGACGGCGGCCGTGGACGCGTAGACGACCGGCACGCCGCCACAAGCATGCGCCGCCTCGAGCACGTTGATGGTGCCGCCGAGATTCACCCGATGGGTCGGCCACCACGCCTCGACCGAGCGCGGCACCGACGCGATGGCGGCGAGGTGGAAGCAGCCGGCCATACCCTGCATCGCGCGGCGAACGACGGCGCCATCCGCGACGTCGCCGACGACGAGCTCGGCCGTCGCCGGCACATTGGCGCGCCTTCCGGTGGAAAGATCGTCGAGAATGCGCACGCGGTGTCCGCGCGCGACCAGCCCATCAACGAGGTGCGAGCCGATGAACCCGCAGCCGCCGGTCACGAGGTAGGCTTGCATGCGTCGCTCGTCATCGAGTCTTCCTGAGCCGGCCGGTCTCATCTCACGCCGGTCGCGGGGAAGCAAATTGCGCTTCGGATATCGCGATGTCGGCTATTGCCCGCGGGCGGCGAGGGTTTCCTTGAATTTCTGCACGATGTCGCGATCGCATCCGCGGCCGCTTTGCTCGATGACCTTGGCGCCGTTGGCCGTCTCGGTGATCGTGATGTCGTAGATGTAGATGCGGCCGCCATGGCAATAGTCGATCGCCCGGGCGTTCGCGGTCAGCCGGTAGCGCGCCTTCTGCGCCAGCGCCGCGGCGTCGGCCTGCGCTGTCGGCGGAGCGGCGGGTTTCGCCTGGCCCTTCCTGCGCGGCGTCGGATCGGCCGCGGCCGTATCGGCGACGAGCTTCCAGCCGGACGCCGACAGCGCCTTCACAACCTCGCTGAGCAGTCCGCGCTTGAAGTGCGGAACCGCGATCGTCTTCTGCGCAGTGTCGATGGCGGCGTGCTGCTGGACGTCGGTATGCGAGCACGCGGCGACGAGAACTCCGGCGCCCAAGAGGGCAAGCAATGTCTTTCGCATCGGACTGACTCCTGCGGCAGCGAATCGTGGCGGATCAGTAGAGCCGAGGTCCAGCGCCAAATCGATGTTGACTCTCGATGCCGGCTTCGCCGCCCGCCCCGGCAAATCGATGGCAATTATCGTCCCAAGCTCCTAAAACCTCGCGCGATCGGCGCTTCCAAAGCGCTGATTTCGCTGATTCGGATGGGTGGCCGAGCGGTTTAAGGCACCGGTCTTGAAAACCGGAGGGCGCGCAAGTGCTCCGGGGGTTCGAATCCCTCCCCATCCGCCAAACTTTTAGTTGTTTCCGTGGGTTAGGACCTACTTTTGGCAGCAACCCCCGGCTAGGCCCCCGCCCTGGCTGGCCGCGTGGCGCCAGCTACAACCGACCAGCTATAACCGACCAAATTTCGAGGGCAAGCCGGGCCGCCCCGGCGCAGCAACGCCCGCGCGGGATCGTGCCAAAGGCGCTGGCGGGTCAGTTTGGGCGCGACCTTGTAATCGGGGCGCAGGCACATCATATCGTCGCCAGCCCTAGGGGGAACACAATACATGGACAAGCGCAAGGTGGCCGGCAGTGTGGGTTTCCTCGTATACGGCGGCGCGACAATTGCCTTAGCCGCTGGTGAAATTGACAACCCCAGGCAAGTCAACGACCTCGGCAAAGGCCTCGTTTACATCGCGACGACCAGCGGCACGACCGAGACCAGCATCGTACATGTGGTCCCGAATGTGATCGCGGGCGCCGAGTTCGATGCAACACCCTGGGCGCGAGCCGAGGACGCGTTGTCGAAACCGGCCTACCGAATTTCTCGTCGGATGTAGCGCCGCAGTCGCGGGTAAAATGGCGAACCTGTCTGCAGCGCACAAAGGACTCACGGCGTTCTGCACCGCCCAGCTCGCCGCGCTGCATCCAAAAGTCGAGCCGTTGTTGTATCACTACACAACAGCTGACGGCTTGGCGGGGATCGTCCGATCGGGCCAAATCTGGGCGCATAACCTCGGAAACATGGGCGACTTCACCGAGGTGCGGTACGGCGCTTCGGTTCTTCGCGCGCATATTGATCGCAGCTATGCGCTCGAGCCGGATCAGCGGGTCTGCGATCTGCTAATCGCGCTTCGTCGCAGTTTGGGCACATTCGATCTGGCGTCAGTATTTGCGCTTTCGTTTACTGCAAGCAGCGACGAACCCGGCATGTGGCGGCTCTATGCGGACCGCGGAACCGGCTATTCGTTCTGCATTCCCGCATTCAAACTTCGACAGCCTTGGGGTGGGTATCTCGTCGGCTGCAACTATTCGAGCGAAGACCTCGACGCCTTCTGCGTTCGAGCCTTAGCGACAATGCGCACACTATTCCTCGCCGATGTGGCCGCAGGTATCCAAGCCGGATGCGACGAATACGCGGCTCTCTTCTTCAGTCACATCGCTTGGTTCGGGCCAATTTTTAAGCACAAGGTGTGGGCAGACGAACAAGAGTGGCGAGTCGTTTATATTCGCCCGCCGCAGCATCAAAAGCCACGCGCGGACGGGCGAATGTATGTCGAAATCCCCTCGCCCGAGGATGGCCAGCTTCCCATCGCTGCAATATGTGCTGGCCCCGATTGCGATTACGAAAACAGTGTTCGCCCGCTACAGGCGCTGATGCGCACATCAGGTTACGGCGCTGTGGCCGTGTATAAGTCGGTGCATGCTCGCCAAAGGTAAGCCGGAAGGCAAAGGCGTCGAGCTATTGGCGAATGCGACCTATGGAATGTCTCCAATTTTCTCGAAGGCCACCTGCACGGAGCGACCCGCCACCATTACGGTCTGTGGCCTGCCATTGGCGAAATCGGCCGGCCAATCTGTGGTCAGAGGAATCTTCGTTCCGGGCGGAACTTGCTGGCCTGTAACCAGTTGCCCGCCCTGAGGCATCGACAACGTTGCGTTGCCTTTAAGGCGCCCACCTTGTTCCGTGTAACTGCCGGCATACCGTCCGCCGGCAATGTCCATACCTAGAATTTTGCCCTTGCCGATGTAGATGGCTCCCGCTCCGCCGCCAGCAACACCGACGTACTGCATCATATAAAGAGCGCTCATCAAAGCCTCCGAGTGGTAGAACCCTTCTCGCATATACAGCTACTGGATGCATCCCGTCTAGGTGCGCAAAGTCGCCTAGCTGAACAGTTGCCATGATCGCAGACGGCTTGGGTCATGCGGCGGGCAGTCGATGCCGGAGAGGTCGTCAACCGCCCGCCGCGTTGGCCCCCGCCGCCACGAAAGGAGGGAGTTGGCTCGGGAAGCTGCCGACTGTTGTTCGGTCCGGTGACCTGTCGGCTGCACCGGCCCGGCTTGCTGCCTGCGGGGCGCCGGGGAGCCCGTTGCGCGGCTTGATCTCGAAGAACACCGCACAGGCAGAAAGTGGCCCTAGTCGAGAGCGCGCCGGTACTTCTCGAAACTATCGCGCGGATACTCAGTCGCGGCCTTGTTCAGGGCTTGGAGCCGACTGCAACCATCGCGCTCCTGCACGCGATCCACGAACTGTTCGAAGGCCGCCACTTCGGGCGCGTTCCGCTTCGTCAATTCGGCGCGGGCCAGAGCTGAGGCGGCCTTTTCGATGCCCTCGCGTTGGTACTGCTCGTAGAGGTGCGGCCATCGCTGGCGGGCCTTCGAGAGTGCCTCAGTTTTCGACAGCCGCTTGTTGCGCGCCCGCAACCGGCGGGCCGCAGCGTCAAGGTTTTCGGGATCCATCGCGTCGTCTCCTTTATCGTCCGCTAGAGCGGTGTAAGCCTCGCCCTCCTTGTCGCGCCCGCCATCGTCGGCATCAGCCAAGTCGGCGTAGGCCTCGCGCTCTTTGTCCCGCGACCGCGCTTTCTCGATTGCGCCGAGGCGCTCTTCGATCTTGGCGATGTCCGAGGCCGAGAGCCGCATTGTGCCGGCCATCGCGGCGTCGAGGTCGCCGACGATGGCTGTAAGCTCGTGGGCGTCGTCGTCGGCATCGTTGCGTTTCATCAGAGTCATCACTGCACCTTTTTGGGCGGGAAAATCGACGGAGCTGATCTCTTCGATCCGAAAATCCCGCATCACACGCCGTTTTCGATTTCGCTTCATGGCTTCGCCACGCTGGCCGCGACAGGTCGGGCACGTTAATCTCGCCGATCAGGTCAAGCGGCATGTCGAGTTCGCGACACACCTGCTCGGCGACGAACGGAATCTGTGCGCGGTGGATATGCGCCTGACGGTATTCGCCCTCACGATCCAGCTTGCGTGCGAACGTCTCGATCTGCTGAGCACGTTCGTTGACGGCCGCTTGCAACAGTTGCCGCTGCGGCTCGCGGCGTGTTGCTTCTGCCTGCTCGCGGCGTTCCCGATCAGCGATTGCTTCTTTCGAGGGACGGAGGATTTGCTCTATCTCGTGGCGCTGGCAGAGTAGGTCGCGGCGCTCGGCATCAAGTTCGCGGGTGCGCTCCGTGCCGACGCCGCCTTCGAGCAGCTTGGCGAGGGTCCAGAGACGACCCCGAATTATTGCCAGCCGAAAGCGCAGGGCCACGCGGGATGTCGACGGTTTCGCCTTCGAAGATCGGTCCAGGATGTCAATGAACATTCGGGGTCCTTTTGTAGGGCGGCCATGGCCGCGCCATAGGGTCGGTGCGGTGGTCGCCGTAGAGGAGCAACATCTCAGCGGCCCAGCGATCCCAGGCTTTGCACTCGTCAACGAGCGCGCGCAGATCGGCGAGCGTCGCGTCGATTTCGCGTCGCTGGGGTTCGCGCCAATCCGGCGATTGGCGCATCCGGGCGGCAATCGCGTCGAGACGGCGGTTCATTTCGTCGATGGCCGAACGGCCCGAACGCAGGGCCGCGATCTCTTTCATCACGTGGCCCACGGTGGCGACAGATGCCGGACCCGTGCGCCGCGCCTCGCGTACCGCCGCCCAATCGACGCGATCCAAGGGCGTGCCCGGCGGCAGCGAGCGGAGCGCCGCTTCCAGCTTTCGCAACTCCGGTTCCGTCAGGCGCTTGAGGTCGATCATGGCGCGGCCCGTAACGCGTCGATCACGCGCGTGGTCAAATCCGGCTTCGGCGTTACATCGCGGGCGCGCCGTTCGAGGCCGATAGTCACGCACAATCGTCGCTGTGCATTGATCAGCGTCGCGTACTCCGCGATGTCGATGCGCGCGCCTTGCAGCCATCGCGTCTCGATGTCTTCGGCGATGGCGCCGGCGATGGCGATGCGCTTGATAAGCTCGCGCTCGCCAGTGCTCGGTTCTTTGCCGAGATCGCTCTCGAGACCAGCGACGAGAGTCCGTGCGGCACGGGCGGCGGCGGTGCGTTGGTCGAGGTCGTCGAGGCTGCGAAGCCGAACCTTGCCCGCTCGCGTTCGCGGCGGCTTAGGTTCGCCGTATTCGTCGCGGGTGTCTTCGGGTTGGCGCTCAACCTGCTGCTCGGATTCGCGGCGTTCCTCGCGCGGTTCGTAGCCGTATCGGCCGGTATCTCGCCCTTCGCGATATCGTTCCATGGCGGCAATAATGCCGCCGATAGACGCTTTTCGCTACCCACAACCGGGGGCTGTAACGGGGGTTGCCGGCGCTCCCCGGCCCTAAGGCCCTAAAATGTTAGGTGACCGCGGCGGCGGCGGGCACCGCCTTCCGAAGCGTAGTCGCGAACGGCTACCTTTTTCGAGCGACGTGTTTTGGCGCGCGCGGAGCAGGGTGACCTCACTTGTCGACCAGCGTATACCGGCCGAGTCGGTCGGCCTCGATCACCCATCGGCTGGTCTCTGTGCGAAACGCCCGGCGCGCAAACACAGGGTTCCTGCGCTCGCCCTTGTAGCGAAAATAGTAATCGTATTCTGAGTCACTAATCTTTCGAAACCCGACCACCTCGAATTTACCGGGATCGTCCGTCTCGCCGCCTTTTACAAGTGCGTTCAAGAACTGGTGGCCCGATGGCGGAGACTCACCGATGTAGTCTTCGCCACCAACCGCTTTCGTGGTCCCAGCGCGGCGGTCGGTAACCATGATAACATGCCAGCCGAATACGGACTTGATCGGTGTCTTAGTTATCTCCCCTTTCTTCAGCGCAAAGGCGGCATCGGAGAACTCCTTGACCATTGTCTCCCTGTAGAAAAAACCGAGATCGCCGCCGTTGCGGTTCTTCGATTGATCGATCGACTTCTCCTTTGCCAACTTCGCAAAGTCGGCGCCCTTTTGGAGCTGCGAGATAATATCCCATGCCTCCTTCTCGGTTTTAACCAGGATATGCGACGCCCGCACTTCGTCGGCCTCATCCGAGGTCTGCGCATTAGCGCAATGCACAGCGAGTAGGACGAAAGCCGCCGTACCAATAACGCAGGAAAAGCGAAACATCTGTCGGGCGCTCCTACAACGCGAAGGATGTACGTAATCTTGCCTAGAAAAGAATACAACTGCAAGTACCATATGCGCGAGATCAATCATCGCCACTGAACACCCAGTCGAGTTGGTGCATCAGATCGCGCCCGAGGCGTCCATCGTCGTAAAGTTGGATCAGTTTGCGTGCGCGCTCGATCTGGTTGGCGCGGGGGTCATGGGCGGCTCGCTTCACTTGCGGGTCGTCAAGCCGGTCGAGACCGAACTGCCGCGTCAAACTTCGGCGCCCCGCCCTGTGTACCTTCGACCGCGAACGTTCCATCGAAGTCTCCTTCACTCGCCTTGCAGGCCACGCTTAATTTCGCCGGGCGTAAACCCCACACGTTGTAGTGCCCGGTAAGCTTCGTCCGACGCCGAGCGATAGATTGTTTGGATTTCGCGCCACATGGCTTCGTCCGAACACTTACGCGCGTCGCAGCGCTCAACCACGCCGCGGATGCGTTCGAGTGTGGCGATGTAAACATCACCCCCGCGCCCCGCCCGCCCCGCGTCGGGGCGGGGCGCGGTATTATTCTCCGTAGGAGAAGCATTGGGGGGCGTTTTCGACCCTACCCCCCGGGCGTTTTTGACCCCCCCTATCGACAGCCGATATTCGGACGGCATGCCACGGCGCTGCTTCGTTACGACCAGACGTGTCTGCTCAAGCTCGCGCAGAGCACGTCGTACGCCGCGACGGTCGCTGATGCCGGTCTCGTCGGCGAGCTTCGCCGTGCCCGGCCACGCACACCACTTGCCGCTCGCGAGCCATCGACCTTCGCTGCCGCTGCAGAGCGCGAAGTGGTGCAGCGCCAGCGCCACACGCAGCGCACGTTCGCCCAGGGTCGTATCTTGGTAGAGTTGGCGCAGCCATTTCTTCGACAACGCCCAAAGATCACCCTTCGTGCGAAACCGTGCGCTGCCTACGACGTAAGGTTGTGGGCGCAAAGCGGTTGTCATTGCTTATACAGCCTAGGCGCGGCGCCTCGCATCGCGTTCAGGTGCAGCCCGCATCGGTTTTGGCAAACGCCACTTCGGCGGCGGCGGCGGCTCTTCGCTACGCGCCTCGGCAGCCGTGCACTCGGCGCGCCACGTGAGCCACGCGTCGATATCGCTAGCGAGCGCCGCACGGGCGCGGACACCGAGCTTCACGTAAGGCGGAAATTCGCCGCGATCTATTAGTTCCTGCCGCTTGGTCCGGCCGAGTCCTGTAGCCGCACGCAGCGCATCCTCGCCGCGAATGATGCGATTGTCGCCCATATGCACCTCCAGCGGCGCCACACAGCGTTTGGCGGGCGCCTACGGGTGCATACTGGCGCGTCCTTCATCGGGAAAAACCGGCGGCGAATAGCCGATTCGGCGCCGTCGATTTCTTGCTGCACGTGCCCTCAGTGTGGCCCGATCTCGCAATGGTGCGAGGCGCAAAAGGTGCTGGAAAATGATTCTCAGTAGGTACACCGCCGAGGAAGTGAAGCGGCTCCTCGATTGCTATATAACCGCGAAAGAGGCGGGCCCAGATGCCCTGCAAACGTTCTACGCCCAGCATGGGCGTGCGCTCGAAAGGATCATGCGCCGCCTCAAAGCGCGTCACG
The DNA here is from genome assembly GCA_964460655.1 of uncultured Terriglobales bacterium. Lineage (GTDB taxonomy): Bacteria > Acidobacteriota > Terriglobia > Terriglobales > Acidobacteriaceae > CAVUAF01. Next base: position 10,014 of record CAYWSH010000104.1, read on the forward strand.
TCAATCTGCGGCGGCGTTACCGCGATACGCCGTACGAGGATTTCGGCAATCCAGAGTTTCCGAGCGTGCGGATGCTCCAATTTTACAAATGGCTCGCCGGCGAGGTGTTCGCCAAGCGCACGGTGGAGGCGCGTTAGCTTGTCGAGCGGCGCTGGCGCCCGCCCCGGGCGCGGTAAAGCAACTCTTCGCTCGATAACTTAGACTGCTTCGATACCTCACGGGCGGCGTCCTCCATGGCGCCGCCCTTCTTTATGCGCTCGCTGCTCGGCTTTGCTTTGGCGCGAATCTTCTTCGCCAGAGTCTGGACTCGCAAGACGTCCATGACCTCGCGTACCTGCTGGCGAGCCGGGGTCCTCTGGCCTCCGCGTAGCTTGCCAAGCTGTTTGGAGCGATCGAGAAGCCAACGCACTAAATGCGTCGGCATCGGGAACTCGCTGTGCTCTTGGCTGCCCGCCTTCGCCTCCGCTTCGTAAGCGAGTAACGGCGCCTCGATCAGGTCGTGTAGATCGACAGGGTTGGGGTTTGCGGTGTTGCTCTTTCTCGCCATCAACCGACTGCCTGTCGCAGCGCGACGATGTTGCTGCCTTCGGCCTTCGGGGCGGTCGTGCAGAACCCCGCCCACGCGTCCATTAGTTTGCGCCGTTTCTCAAGCAAGTCGCCGCGCCGATACGCGCCTTCGACACCCTTGACGACATGCGCGAGCGCCATCTCCGCGACGAAGTTCGGGAACGTTGTGCGCTCGGCGGCCCAATCTCGGAAACTCGACCGGAAGCCGTGCACAGTTATGTCGTCACGGCCCATCCGACGCAGGAGCGTCAACATCGCCATGTTCGAGAGCCCCTTCCCTTGCGCCGGGCCAACAAACACGTGCTTGTTTCCTTCCTCTCTCGGCAATGCACGCAATATTTCAAGCGCCCGGTCGGACAGCGGCACGCGATGCTCGTTGCCTGCCTTCATGCGGCCCGGCGGCACGGTCCACACTTCGCCGTCGAGATCGATTTCGTCCCAGGTGGCGCCGATCACCTCGCCGGTCCGCGCCGCCGTCAGTATCGTAAACTCCAATGCGCGCGCTGCAATGGCGTCGCGCCGTTGTAGCGCGGCCAGGAACTGGGGCACTTCAGCCCACGGCAGCGCCTCGTAGTTCTCTGCACGGGCAATCTGCTCACGCGGCGGCAGCACGTTCGCCAAGTGTCCCTTCCACCGCGCCGGATTGTCGCCCGTGCGATACCCTCGGGCGGTCGCCCAATCGAGTACGTTCTCCATACGACCGCGTAGGCGGGAAGCGGTTTCTGGTATCGCGTCCCAGAGTCGCTTATTCGGATACTTCGCATGCTGCTGCTCAAGTACCCGTAGCACCTGGCCGGTGTCGACGTCGGCGACGCTGAGCGCGCCGATTTTGGGGAAGGCGTAATCCCCTAGCGTCGAAAGAAACTGCGCCGCTGCCTTGCGATTCTTCCAACGATTGTTGTTCTGTTCGTCGTACTTCTCGGCGGCCTGCCTAAACGTGATCTGCTTCGCCGCTTCCAATGCGGCGGCCGCACGCTCGGCGCGACGCGCCTCGATAGGGTCATGGCCGTCGAGCAAAAGCAGTCGCGCCTTGCGCGCCCGCTCCCTAGCGTCGGCCAGATCCACAGTGTGCAGCGGGCCGAGGCCATGCCAGCGCTCACGCCCGAACCGTTCGAAACGCAACAACCAACTCTTCACGCCGGTGTCCGTGATCTGCAGGCATAGCCCGGGAATCGTGCCTTCCCGGTACCGACCCGGCGTTTTCAGCTTGGCGATTCGCTTAACAGTCAGCTTCATGGTCATCCTCGTACATACGAAACGGCGGCTCACGCAGAGCCGCCGTCCATGGTCGCGTTGATTTCAGTCGGCACGCCGCAGCAAGGCTTCCAGCTTGCCGAGCGCTTCCAGGCGCCGAAGCGCGCGGTCCGTCTGGCGAAAGTCCGCACGCAGCCGCCGTCGCAGCTCCTCGATCGCTGAGCGTTGTTGCTCGTTTGTTCTTTCTCGCGCCTTGCCCTTCTTCACAACCGTTCGCATCGTTTCTCTCCTTTCAGATGCACCGCCCCCGGCCAAACCCCCGGTTCGGCTGCCGGGCGGCTCCGGTCATTAAAGGCTACAACCGGTGGTTGGTAAAGGAGGAAACTCGGGAATGTCAGGGTTTGTCGCGCTTTTAGCAGCGCTTGGCGGCTGCTACCGGCGGTCGTGGGGGCGGCCTCCCCATCCGCCAGCCAATCCGTCGAACATCGACGTGCGCTTTCGCGTACGCGAAAGCCGGGGATGATTTTTTGCCGCGCGAGGCAGGAGCTTCTTGTCTCCGTGCCTCGCTCTTTATCCGGGCCGGCGACGCGTCGAGCCGGCAGCCGCCGGGGTGAACAACATCGTTGTTTTGTGGTAATCTGCCCGCTTGCGAAGATGCGCCGTTTGACGCCCCCAATCACGAGGATCGCAGACTATGGCAAAAGACGACCATACCGAACCGCCTTCCGCGCCCG
>CAYWSH010000105.1:0-12413 GCA_964460655.1 uncultured Terriglobales bacterium
GCCGCTCGGCGCCGGTGAAGCGCGCACGCTTCACGCCACCAACGTGCACTTTAGCCGCGCAGCATTGTGGCTGCCCGATAGCAAGTCGTTCATCATTATGGGGACCGAGGCCGGTCATTTGCGTGCCTATCTCCAGTCTGTCGGCGGAGGTGAGCCGAAGCCAGTCACGCCGGAAGATGCGATCGTCGTTGCGCTCTCACCCGATGGCAAACGCATGCTGGTGCATGCCGCTGGAAAGACGTCGCTGCAGGCGCGCGAGGGTGGCTCCGTGCGCGAGCTGCCCGGTGTCGCCCCGGGCGATACCCCAGTGCAGTGGTTGCGTGATGGCCGCACCGTCCTGGTGCATGCATCCGGCGAGATGAATGCGACCGTCTATCAGCTCGACGTCGAGACGGGAGCACGCAAGCCCTGGAATACTTTTCCGGCGCGGGACAAAGTCGGGCTGACAGGCATCTTTCAACTCGCCATCACACCTGACGCCAATCATTACCTGATGACCGAACAGCACGAGTTCTCCACGCTGTTTGCCGTCCAAGGGCTGAAATAGATTCTCTTTTTCTTCGCTTTATCTCCGCCCCGCGCGATAATGTCCCAGCCGTGTACTTCCACGTCGACATGGACGCTTTCTTCGTTTCCGTCGAAGAGATCTTCGATCCTTCGCTGAAGGGGAAGGCGGTCGTCGTGGGCGGAGACCGCGACCAGCGCGGCGTGGTCGCAGCGGCTTCGTACGAAGCGCGCAAGTTCGGCGTGCACTCGGCCATGCCGCTGCGCTGGGCCGCGCGCGCGTGCCCGCACGCGATCTTTCTGCACGGACATCCGGAGCGCTACGCCGAGTACTCCGGGCGCGTGCGCAAGGTGCTCGGTCGCTTCACGCCCAAGCTCTCGATGGCCTCGGTGGACGAAGCGTACCTGGACATGCGCGGTACGGAGCGCTTGCACGGCCCGCCGCTGCGCGCGGCACACGCGTTGCACCAGGCGATCGGCGATGAGACGAAGCTGAATTGCTCGATCGGCATTGCCGCTTCGCGCCTTGTCGCCAAGATGTGTTCTGACCTCGCTAAGCCGAACGGCGTGCTCTTCGCCGTTCCTGGCACGGAAGCACAACTGCTCGCGCCGCTTGATGTGCGTCGCATCCCCGGCGTGGGGAAGGTGACGGAGCAGCGGCTCAAGGAACTCGGCATCAACGTGATCGGTGACCTCGCCAAGCTCGATGAGAAGTTTCTGGAAGAGCGCTTCGGCAAATGGGGGCTCGCGCTCGCCGGCAAAGCGCGCGGCGAAGATGCCGGTGGCTGGTTCGACGCTGAGGTCGGCGAAGACGACGGTCCGAAGTCCATCAGCCACGAGCAGACGTTCGATAACGATACGCGCGACGTCACGCTGCTCACGGCCACCCTCACGCGGCTGGCGCAGATGGTCGGGCGCCGCGTGCGCGAACACGGTCTGCACGCGCGCACCGTGCAACTCAAGCTACGCTACGCCGATTTCGACACCATCACGCGCGCGCACACGCTGGCGCAGTCCACGCAGCTCGACACCGAGATCGCGGACCACGTCCGCGGGCTGTTCACCAAACACTGGAATCCGCGCAAGGCGGTGCGGCTGCTCGGCGTGCAAGTCACAGGATTCGACGATGTCGCCGGCCAGTTGCCGCTACTCGACGGCGCGCAGCACACGAAGTGGCAGCAGGCGCTTGGAGCCGCCGACAAGCTCCGTGATCGCTTCGGCGAAGGTGCCGTGTCTCTGGGCGGCGCTATGCGCGGCGTTTATAAAGAGAAGACCCACGAGAATCCGGTCACGTTGCGCGGCCGGCGGAAACAGGAACAGGATTAACCAATGACGATGTCATCCTGAGCGGAATGAGGTCCCGCAACGCGGACCGAACGCAGTCGAAGGATCCCTATCGCAATCGTGCTGTCTGAGTGCAATAGGGGTCCTTCGACTCGCGGCATTCCTGCTTCGCAGGTCTGCCGCTCCGCTCAGGATGACACCCTATCGTTCCGCCTGGTAGAGGTAGCGCCCGCCCTGCGCCTGCGCGAATGACTCCGCCACCTTCAGGAAAGCGCGCGCCGCGTGCGACAGGTTCGCATTCTTGCGATAGATGATGCGCAGGCGGCGCTCCAGATGCAGATCGCGCACCGGGATGTGCACGAGTTCCTTGCGTGTGAGTTCCGTCTCGACGCAGATGGCCGGCACCAGCGCCACGCCGTTGCCGAGACCGACGAACTTCTTGATCGCTTCCAGCGTCGGCAGCTCTACGTCCATGCGCAGTGGGGTCTTGTGGCGGGTGAAGGCCTGTACTACCTTCGCGCGGAAGGGCGATGGCACGTTGTGTGCGACGAACGATTCGGCGCCGAGCTGCCGTATGCTGACCTGCTTTGACGCCGCCAGCGGATGCCGCGGGTGCACCACGAACGCCAGCTCGTCGCGATACACCGAGATGGCGCGCAGCGACGGATCGTCGGGCGCGTACGACACGATGCCCAACTCGACGCCGTGGTTCAGCACGTCGAACGGGATGCGGCTGCCGAGCGAACGCTGCACCGTGATGTGCACGCCCGGGCACAGCCGGCGGAACGAGTGCAGCACGCGCAGCAGGTACTGCGACGTGAACTCGTTCGCCGCCATCGAGAGTTTGCCCTGCTGCAGTTCGCGCAGCTCGACGAGTGCTTCGCGCGCCTCGCTGCGCAGGTTGAGCAGCTTCTGCGCATACTCGTGCAGCACGCGGCCGGCATCGGTCAGGGTGCCGTCGCGCGACGAGCGGTCGAGCAGCGGTTCGCCCAGGCTGCTCTCCAGGCGGCGGACCGCCTGGCTCACCGCCGGCTGCGTGCGGTGCAGGCGCGTGGCCGCGCGCGAGAAGCTGCGCTCTTCCACCACCGCGACGAAGGTTTCCAGGTCAAAAAGTTCCATCGCTATTGCACTGAAAACAGGGCAGATGCGCCAACCCTTATAGCATAATGCGCCATTATAGCGGCAAAAGAAATATAACTTTGACTTATTACGCCCGGCCCCGCACAGTAGAGGGTCAAGCTCGGCCCGAGGTGCCGCCTGATGACGACTCAGCGCATCACCATCTTCGACACCACGCTGCGCGATGGCGAGCAATCGCCCGGCTGCAGCATGAACGTCAGCGAGAAGCTGCAGCTGGCGCACGAGCTGGCGCGGCTCGGCGTGGACATCATCGAAGCCGGGTTCCCCATCGCATCCGAAGGTGACTACGCCGCGGTGCGTCGCGTGGCGCAGGAAGTACGTGACGTAAAGATCGCGGGCCTGGCGCGCTGCCTGCGCGAGGACATCGCGCGTGCGTGGCAGGCGCTGGAAGTCGCCGCGGACCCGCGGCTGCATCTTTTCCTGGCGACGTCCGACATTCACCTCGCTTACAAGCTGAAGATCACGCGCGAAGAAGCGCTCGCGCAGGCACGCGAAGCCGTCAGCTACGCGAAGTCGCTGTGCGACGACGTCGAGTTCTCACCCGAAGACGCGACGCGGTCTGACGTTGACTTCCTCTGCCAGGTGCTCGATGCGGTGGTCGAAGCGGGCGCCACCACGCTGAACATTCCTGACACCGTCGGCTACACCACACCGGGCGAATATGCACAGCTCATCCGCACCATCCGCGAGCGCGTGCGTGGCGTGGAGCGCTGCACCATTTCGGTCCACTGCCACAACGACCTCGGCCTGGCCGTCGCGAACAGCCTTGCCGCGGTCGAGGCGGGCGCGCGGCAGATCGAGTGCACCATCAACGGCATCGGCGAGCGCGCGGGCAATGCCGCGCTCGAAGAGCTGATCATGGCGATGCGCGTGCGCAGCGATCGCTATCCTTATTCCACGGGTATTGCGAGCGAGCGCATCCATCCGACCAGTCAGTTGTTGTCGGCGATTGTCGGATTCCCGGTGCAGCCGAACAAAGCCATCGTGGGCCGCAACGCGTTCGCGCACGAGGCCGGTATCCATCAGCACGGTGTGCTCAGCAATCCGCTGTGCTACGAGATCATGACCCCCGAGTCCGTCGGCCTGGCGTCGAACAATCTCGTGCTCGGTAAACATTCCGGGCGGCACGCACTGGCGCTGCGCTACGAGGAACTCGGGCACGTACTCAGCAAGGAAGAATTACAGCTCGTGTACGCGAAGTTCACCGAGCTCGCCGACAAGAAGAAGCGGATCTACGACCAGGATTTGCTCTCCTTGCTTCCCACGCGCCGCGCTTGGCCGATGGAACGAGCTGAGGCCACGCCGCGCGCCAAGGTTGCCGGGGCACGGAATTAATGAGCATGCGGCGGGACTCGACTTACCACATCACACTGTTGCCGGGCGACGGCATCGGCCCTGAGGTCATCACTGCGGCCGAGCGCGTGCTGCGCCTCGTCGCCGAGCACAGCGGCACTGACTTCCAATTCACCGAGCGCGCCGTAGGCGGCGCGGCGATCCGCAAGCTCGATTCGCCGCTGCCCGACGCAACCCTCGAGACGTGCCGCAAGAGTCACGCTGTATTGCTGGGTGCGGTCGGTGGCCCCGATTTTGATGCTCTTCCGCCGCAGCAACGGCCGGAAGCCGGCCTGCTGCGCTTGCGCAAGGAGCTTGGCGGGTTCGCGAACCTCCGCCCCGCATGCTTCTACGAGTCGCTTGCTGATTGCTCGCCGCTTCGCCGCGAGGTCCTGCAGGATGCTGACATCCTGATCGTGCGCGAGTTACTCGGCGGTCTTTACTTCGGCGAGCCGCGCGGCCAGAGCGCGCACGAAGCATTCAACACGCTGCGCTACTCGGAAGCGGAAGTGGAGCGTGTCGCACGCGTCGCTTTTGAGGCGGCACGCAAGCGCCGGCACAAGGTCACATCGGTAGACAAGGCGAACGTGCTCGAGACCTCGCGCCTGTGGCGCCAGACGGTGACGCGCGTCGCCGCCGAATATCCCGACGTGACGCTCGACCACATGTACGTGGACAACTGCGCGATGCAGCTGGTCACGCAGCCGGCGCGCTTCGACGTCATCGTCACCGAAAACCTGTTCGGCGACGTGCTCTCCGACGAGGCCGCCGCACTCACCGGCTCGCTCGGCATGCTAGCATCGGCGACCATCGGTGGCAGCGTGGACCTCTACGAGCCGGTCCATGGCTCGGCGCCTGACATCGCAGGCAAGGGCATCGCCAATCCCCTGGGGGCGATCGCGACCGTCGCGCTCATGCTGCGCCACACCTTCAACATGGAGCAACAGGCTACGGATGTCGAGGCCGCGATCGGCCGCGTCCTTGCTGCCGGGTATCGGACTGCGGATCTGCGCGGCACGGGCACGCGCGCCATCGTCGGCACGGAACAGATGGGAGCCCTCGTGGAGCACGCACTGGCCGACAATTTCGAGCGTCGCTACGCGTACCACGCGGTATAAAGAAGTATTCCAGCCATGACCACCGGTCGTACTCTTTTCGACAAGCTCTGGGACGCCCACGTCGTCTGCGAGCCCGCGGGCGCGGCACCGCTGTTGTATATCGATCTGCACCTCGTGCACGAGGTCACGTCGCCGCAGGCGTTCGAGGGCTTGCGGCTTGCGGGTCGCCGCGTGCGCCGGCCGGACTTGACGGTAGCTACCGTCGATCACAACGTTCCCACGACTTCTGACCGCCTCATCATTGCCGACGCGACCGCGGCCAGGCAGATCGAGACGCTGCGCCGCAACTGCGCCGCGAGCGGCGTAACGCTGTACGACGTGCAATCGGCCGAACAAGGCATCGTGCACGTGATCGGTCCGGAACTTGGACTCACGCAGCCCGGCATGACGATCGTCTGCGGCGACAGCCACACCAGTACGCACGGCGCTGTCGGCGCACTGGCGTTCGGCATCGGCACGTCGGAGGTCGAGCACGTCCTCGCCACGCAATGCCTGCCGCAGAAGAAGCCGCGCACGTTGCTGGTCAGGTTCAACGGCAGTGCGCCTGCCGGCGTCAGTGCCAAGGACATGGCGCTCGGCATGATCGGCACCATCGGCGTGAACGGCGCGACCGGGCACGTCATCGAATACGCCGGTGACGCGGTCCGCGCGCTCTCCATGGAAGCGCGGATGACGCTTTGCAACATGAGCATCGAAGGTGGAGCGCGCGCGGGGATGGTCGCACCCGATGAGACGACGTTCGCATACCTGAAAGGCCGTCGGTTCGCGCCGCAAGGCGCAGCGTGGGACGCAGCGGTCGCGCGCTGGCGCGAGTTGAAGACCGATGCTGACGCGAAGTTTGACCGCACCGTGGATCTGGACATGGCGCAGATGGCGCCGTTCGTCACCTGGGGAACGAATCCCGGCATGGTCGCACCCATCACGGCGCGAGTCCCCGATCCGCGCGAGGCTGCCAGCGACGACCAGCGCCGCGCCGCCGAGCGCGCACTCGAATACATGGCGCTGCAGCCGGGGACCGCGCTGCAAGATGTCGCCATCGATCGCGTCTTCATCGGCTCGTGCACCAACGCGCGCCTGGAGGACTTGCGCGCGGCCGCGCGCGTGTTGCGCGGCTACCGCATCAGCGCGCATGTTCACGCCATGGTCGTGCCTGGATCACAGGCGGTGAAGCGCGCCGCCGAGGCCGAAGGGCTCGACCAGGTGTTCCGCAGCGCCGGCTTCGAATGGCGCGAGCCCGGCTGCTCGATGTGCCTCGGCATGAATCCCGACGTGCTGCAACCCGGTCAACGCTGTGCGTCAACCAGCAATCGCAACTTCGAAGGCCGGCAGGGACGCGGCGGACGTACGCACCTCGTCAGCCCCATGATGGCCGCCGCCGCTGCCGTCACCGGGCATTTCACCGACGTGCGTGACTGGAAGTTCAAGGAGTAACGTGCAGGCATTCCGCATCCACGAAGGGTTGGTGGCGCCGCTCGACCGCGCCGACGTCGATACCGACCAGATCATCCCCAAGCAATTCCTCAAGCGCATCGAGCGCACCGGCTTCGGCGATTTCCTGTTCTACGACTGGCGCCGTGACGCGCAAGGCAAGCCGCTGCCCGGTTTTGTACTGAACCAGCCGCGCTATGCCGGCGCGAGCATCCTCGTAGCCGGGCGCAACTTCGGCTGCGGCTCTTCGCGTGAGCACGCTGCCTGGGCGCTGCTCGACTGTGGCTTTCGCGCGGTCATCGCACCGTCGTTCGCCGATATCTTCACCGGCAACTGCACGCAGAACGGCATTGCGACCGTCGCGCTGCCTGCCGATCAGGTCGCTGAACTCACGCGCCGCGCAGGTGCGACCGCGGGCTACCGCGTGACCGTGGACTTGGAGCGTTGTGAGGTGCGCGACGCACAAGGCTTCCGCGCGGCTTTCACCATGGATGACTTCCGTCGCCGCTGCCTGCTCGAAGGACTCGACGAGATCGGCCTGACGTTGCAGCACGAGCCCGCGATCGCGGCGTTCGAAGCCCGCCGGGGCCACTGAAATATTCCTGTACGATGCTGAAACATTCCCGCCTCCTCACTCGTATTGACATTCGATAGGTCGCTCTCCATACTCCTATTGACATCCGATAGGAGATGCGAACGCTATGTCCGAGCCATCCACCACGCTGCTGCAGGGAACGCTGGACCTGCTCATCCTGAAGGCGCTCAGCACCGGGGAACTGCACGGGCTGGGCGTCGCGCGGCGCATCGAGCAGATCACGCAAGGCGCCTTCCAGGTGAAGCCGGGCTCGCTGTTCCCGGCGCTGCACCGCATGGAGGAAGCCGGCTGGCTGTCTGCGGCCTGGGGCGATTCGGAGAACAACCGCCGCGCCAAGTATTACAAGCTCACCAAGGCGGGTCGTCGCCAGCTCGGCGAAGAGGCGGCCGAGTGGCGGCGCATCGCCGGCGCGATGGCGAACGCACTGCAGTCGACCTAGGAGGGAAGTCATGGCCACGCGCTATCGCCTCCGCAGTCTGTGGCGCAATCTGTTCCGCCGCCGGCACGTTGAGCAGGATCTTGATGCCGAAGTCCGCTCCTTCGTCGAACTTCGTGCCGCCGAGCACGTCGCCGCCGGCATGCCTTCGCAAGAGGCGCGCCGGCGAGCCCTCATCGAAGCGGGCGGCATCGAGCAAGTGAAGGAAGAAGTGCGCGCAGTGCGCGCCGGCGCGCTGCTGGAGCAGTTCCTGCAGGACCTCGCCTTTGGCGCGCGCATGCTGCGCAAAAAACCGGGGTTCGCCGTGGTCACGGTACTGACGATCGCGCTCGGCATCGGGGTGAACACAGCGATCTTCGCGCTCTTCGACTTTGCTGCGCTGCGCCCGCTCGACGTCCCTCAGTCCGGCCGGCTGGTCAGCATTTATCAGAACTTTCGCGGTGAGTGGGGACGCAACGTCCACGGCACTTCGAGCTACTTGTCGTATCCCGAGTACCTGGAGTACCGCGACCAGAACCACGTTCTTTCCGGCGCGCTTGCGTACGCGCCCTTCATACAAGCCACCGCTGCCGGTTATGACAAGCAACTGCTCGGCCAACTGGTCTCGTGCAACTACTTCCAGGTGCTGGAGGCGCCATTGGCGCTCGGTCGCGGCTTCAACGACGAAGAGTGCCGCGCCAAGGGGATGAGCCCCGTTGTCGTGTTGAGCAACGAGCTATGGCGCAATGCCTTCGGCGCCGATCCGGCGATCCTCGGCCGCGTTATCAGGATCAACCGGCAGGCGCTCACCGTCGTCGGTGTCGCAGCGCCCCAGTTCCACGGGATCGAGATCGTCCCTTCGACTTTCTGGGCCCCGCTTACGATGCAGCGCGCTGTCATGGGCGATGCTACCGGCTCACTGCAGGACCTGCTCGCCGAGGACAACCTGAGCTGGCTCGTCGTGATCGGGCGGTTGCGCGACGGAGTTTCGCTGGCCGAGGCGCGTGCGGACCTGCGACTGATCGCGGCGCACATCGATCAGCGCCACCCGAAGCGCATCACCGACCTGACGGTGAACACCGCGACGCTGCTCGGCGCGCCCGACCAGAAGATGAGCTTGCTGGCGGTCACGACGGTCGTGCTGTTGGCGACCGGCATGGTGCTGCTGATCGGCTGCGCCAACATCACCAACCTGATGCTGGAGCGCGCGGTGCAGCGTCGCCGCGAGATTGCCGTGCGGCTCGCCGTGGGCGCGGCCCGCGGACGCATTGTTCGCCAATTGCTCACCGAGAGCCTTCAACTTGCGCTCGTGGGCGCGGCGCTGGGTGTCGCGGTTGCCGGCTGGTGTTCGGCGGCGCTGGTGCAGTTCGTCTTCAATCATGTTCCTCCGGAGATACGCGAACTTACCGGCGTCATGCAGTTCTCACTGCATTTTGACTGGCGGATGTTTGCCTACACCGCAGCGCTCGCGGTCGTTACTTGCCTGTTGTGCGGGCTTGCCCCGGCCTTGCAGGCAACGCGTACTGATGTGAATCGTGAGCTGAAGCTCGAGGGCAGCGAGTTTCAATCCGCGGGCGGCCGCAAGTTCCGGCTGCGCAGCGCATTGCTGGGTACGCAGGTCGCCGTCTGCCTGGTATTGCTGATCTCTGCCGGACTGCTGTTGCGAGCGCTCGTGCGGGCGCAGACGCTCGATATCGGCATCGAGCCCAACCGCATCGGCGTGATCTCCTACGACCTGGCAGGCGCCGGCTACACCGAAACCACTGCTGCGCCGTTCCAGCACGCGGTGCGCGAGCGCCTGCGCACCTTGCCCGCTGTAGACGCCGTCGCCGAGGCGGTGGTGCTGCCGCTGAGCGGTGGCCGCCGCCAAAGCCCGTTCGCCACTGCCGGCCACACCGATTTTCGTATCGCCGATTACAACGCGGTGTCACCCGGGTATTTCGCGCTGGCGGGGATCCCCTTGGTCCGTGGCCGCGACTTCACCGAGGCTGACATGAACAGCGACGCCGCCGTGATCATCAATGAATCCATGGCACGTCGCCTTTGGCCCGGTGAAGATCCGCTCGGCAAGCGGTTGCAGATGCAAGGAGCTAAAACTGTCTCCAACATTGTTGGGCTCGTGCGCGACACCGAGTTCGTCCGGCCGGGGGAAAGCCATATCCCGATCGTGTTCCTGCCGCTGCAGCCACGCGATGAGCTCCGCGGCAAGGTCCTGCTGCGTGCGCGCGGTGATGTGAACGGCCTGCGCGCTGCGGCGATCGCGGCGGTCCATCAGTCCGACCCGGCGCTGCTGACGCGCTTTGCGCGGCTCGAAGACAATCTCCAGAACTTCACCGGTGTTTCGCAGATCGCGGCAGGTCTGGCATCGTCGCTGGGCAGCCTCGGCCTGGTATTGGCGGTCATCGGCATCTACGGGACCGTTGCGTTCACCGTGAGCCAGCGCACGCGCGAGATCGGCATTCGCATGACGCTCGGCGCCCGGGCCGGCGACGTGCTGCGCTTGGTGCTGCGGCAGACGATGCGTCCCGCGCTGGTCGGCGTGGTCGCCGGCATAGCAGCTTGCGCCGCGATCTCGCGACTCCTGAAACAAGTGCTGTTCGGGATTAGCTCACTCGACGCCCTGACATTCGGCGGAGTCAGCGCGGGGCTGCTGGCCATTGCCTTTCTCGCCAGTTATGTGCCGGCGCGCCGGGCGCTGCGTATCGATCCAATGGCGGCGCTGCGTCACGAATAGCGTGAGTTGACGCCGCTGCTGCGCTGTCGGTACGCTGGCGCGCGCACTTACTCATCCTTCAGGAGCCTCCCTTGCGTTGCTATCAGGTTGCCTTCTTTTGTTTTGCCACCCTCGTACTCTGCTCGGTCATGCCGGCGCAGAACGCGGCGCCGCGCGCCATCACCGCCGCGGACTACGCGCGCGCCGAAAAGTTCATGAGCTACAACACATCGCCGCTGATCAGCGGCACCGTGACCGCTCGCTGGCTGTCGGGAACAACCGACGAGCGCTTCTGGTATCGCAAGACGACAGCGAGCGGCAGTGAGTTCGTCGTCGTGGATGCGACCGGCGCGCGCAAGCCGGCATTCGACCACGCGAAGCTCGCGTCGGCACTGGGCACGGCCACCAGCACGACCGTGGACGCGGCAAGGCTGCCATTCAACGACATCGAGTTCTCGCCGGATGCGCAGTCGGTCACGGTGTCGGTCCGCGGCCGCCGCTACAAATGCGACGTAGCAGGGAACCAATGTGCGGCCGAGTCCGGTCAACGCGGTGGCGGCGGTCGCGGCGCCGGATTCGGAGGCGCGGCGCGCACCGATGCGCCTTCGCCCGACGGCAAACGAACCGCCTTCATCCGCGAGTGGAACCTGTGGGTGCGCGACAGCGCGAGCGGCCAGGAGACGCAGCTCACCACCGACGGCGTGAAGGATTTTAGCTACGCGATCGACAATGCCGGCTGGACGAAGAGCGAGCGCGCCATCGTGGTGTGGTCGCCCGATTCGAAGAAGATCGCGACCTTCCAGCAGGACCAGCGCAATGTCGGCGACATGTATCTGGTCGAGACCAAGGTCGGGCATCCCGTGCTGCAAACGTGGAAGTATCCGCTGCCCGGCGATGAGAGCGTTGCCATGCTGCATCGCGTCATCATCGACGTGGATGCAAAGAAGGTCGTGCACCTGCAGTTGCCGCCTGACCAGCATCGTTCCACGCTCTGCGATCACATCGCCTGCCGCGGCGGCGAATGGGCCGACGTGGAGTGGACCGCCGACTCCGCGAAGCTCGCGTTCGTCTCCACCTCGCGCGACCACAAGGTCGAACAGTTACGCGTGGCCGATGCCGCCACCGGCGCCGTGCGCGACATATATAAGGAGGAAGCCGCCACGCAATTTGAATCCGGTCAGGGGCGCGTGAACTGGCACTACCTGCCGGCATCGAGCGAATTCATCTGGTACACGGAGCGCGACGGCTGGGGACATCTTTATCTGTATGACGCCAGCGGCCAGTTGAAGAACCGCATCACCAGCGGCGAGTGGCTGGTTACGCAGGTGATGCGCGTCGACGAGAAGGCGCGCGTCGTCTACTTCGAGGCCACGGGGCGCGAGAAGGGCCGCGATCCGTACTTCCACTTCCTGTATCGCGTCGGCTTCGACGGCAAAGACCTGCAACTGCTCACGCCGGAAGACGGTAACCACGACATCGTGTTCTCGCCGTCCGGAAAATACTTCGTCGACAACTTCTCGAAGCCCGACTCGCCGCCAGTGTCGCTGTTGCGCGATGCGAGCGGCAAGCAGATCGCAGCCGTCGACAAAACGGACATCTCACGCCTCGTGGCCGCGGGCTGGAAGCCGCCGATCCCTATCACGCTCAAAGGCCGCGACAACACCACCGACATCTACGGTCTGATGTATGTGCCGACAAACCTCGAGCCGGGTAGGAAATATCCGATTGTCAATCACATCTATCCCGGGCCGCAAGGCGGCAGCGTGGGCTCGCGCAGCTTCCGCGACGCGCACGGTGACTGCCAGGCCCTCGCTGAACTCGGCTTTGTGGTGGTCGAGATCGACGGCATGGGCAATCCCACGCGCTCGAAGAAGTTCCACGACA
>CAYWSH010000106.1:0-12328 GCA_964460655.1 uncultured Terriglobales bacterium
ACAACCAGCTGCTGCGCATCGAGGAAGAACTGGGCGCGAACGCAAGGTTCCTGGGAGTGAAGGCGGTGAATTGTAAGTGAAACGTGCTGTCGGATGAGCTAGTGAATCTGCACGTCGGTATTCACATAATGTTTCCTGTTGGCTGCGACATAATGCCCGTAAATGCTTATTTTGGTTGATTTTGGCCGAGCAGAAAAAATGTTTTTTGCGGCTGGGTGTCCAAACCAATAATGCACACCTGGTGGGGACAGAGTCTGTTCCAAAACAGGGTCCTCGGGTATCTTTGCGGAGCTCACATCGATGCCAGGAGTGTCCTCTTTAATTGCTACTAAGGCCATCGCCAGCTTCAAATTACTGCGCGGAGGAATCCGACCGCAATGGATCTTATAACCAGCGTCCGTAGCGAGGAGAACCAATGCCACAGCGTATTGCTTACTCAAGTCTCGAATGGTCGCGCGTTCGCTAACGCCATAGTTATCTTCAAAAGAGACATCGGTGAGATTGCTTAACTGACCTATCGCCGCGACGGGATGGTCTGGCGTGATGACCAGCTCTAAGTCCTCATAATTTCTCTCAGTCGGGTTCGTTATCGAAACATCCATCTCCGAAAAGTATGGCCGCCACGAAATGCCGGCGATTGTTGTCCCTGGCTCGTATTCGACCCTCGTAGATAACGCAAAAAAATTCAGCGGTGCGGAAACAAAGACAACTTTCCAACTGAACAGCAAGATTCCTGACACAACCACGATCTGCGCGATCCGCCTAAATCGTGCGGTGATGGATGGCTCAAGCTGTACGTCGACAATAAGAAGGGCTAAGCCTGCATAAACAAGAGTGATTGCGAACCAGAAGAACGCGGTTGCATTAGGCCAAATGCGCCCAGCAGCGTAGCGATGAGTCCAATGCCTCTCATCCATAAGACAGACGCTGGAAGCATCGGTCGAGGTGAAGGGCCTGCAATCGGCATCAAGGCCGGATCAGTCGATGATTCAGCGCCGATTCTCTGCAATAGTCGCTTCGCTTTGCGGCGATCCTTGCTACTGCCACTCAGACCGACCATTGCGAGATTCTAAAGGCTGACTTGAGGAATCGCTCGAATGATTGTGAAGATGAGTACGGCCGTATCGTTGCACCGAGGTCAGAGCCTCCGTTTTCCGCCCTCGGCAGGCGCTGATGTGCCGAACCGCCTGTCCGGCGCGGCTTTCAGCGAAATAAAGCGAACCCTCCTACCGCGCCTGGAATCTAAGTAGCCAGATCATCAACCGCAGTCGGCAGCTCTTACTGGGACCCGTCAGAGGCGGGCGAAGGAGTGTCTTCGGGAGTCGCCTGGGCTGATGGGGAGGTGACATGAGAGTCCGCAATCTTCTTTTCGCAACGGCGCTGCTGGCACTGGCGTCGGTCGCGGCGAGCGCGCAGGGGTGGTCCGATCGCGATCGCGACGACGACCGATACCGCAACGCGCAGTGGGGCTACGGCAATCAGGCGAACAACAACGCCGCGTATCAGCAGGGCTGGAATGACGCCATGGACGACGCGCGCCATAATCGCGCGACGTCATCGCGAGTCGATCGCTATCACAACAACACCGACCGCGCCGCCTACGACCAAGGCTATCGCGACGGCCGCCAGGCGTATGTGAACCAGCAGAACGGCAACGTCTACGGCTATCCGAACGGCGGTAATCCCGACGGCAACGTTTACGGCAATAACGGCCGGCATCGTGGCTGGGGTCGTGGACGCGGCAACCAGAACCGCGGCGTATACGGCGGCAATGGGTACCCGAACGGCGGCTACGGCAACGGCAACTATGGCTACAACAATGGTATGCAGGTGGCCGAGCAGAACGGCTACAACGACGGTCTGCGCGAAGGCTCCGAGGACCGGCGCACGGGCCATAGCTTCCGTCCGACCGAGGACGATGGCTACCGGCGAGCGACCAACGGTTATCGCGATGAGTTCGGCAGCAAGGACCAGTACAAGCAGTGGTATCGCCAGTCGTATGAGCGTGGCTATCGCCAGGGTTACAACAACAATGGCGGCGGTTACGGCGGATGGCGGTTTTAAGGCGCGGTCGAGACGGGGCATGCCCCGTCTCGACGTGAAGACGAGCAACCACAGAGGGCGCAGAGGCACACAGAGAAAAGTTCTCTGAGGACTCTGTGTCCTCTGTGGTTTTTGGGTTTAGTCTGTTGGGGTGACCGATTTCACCATCCGCCGCGCGACGGCGGGCGACGTCGTCGCGATCCTGCGCTGCCTGCACGTCGCGTTCGAGCCGTACCGCGAGCAATACTCGCCCGCGGGATTCGCGGACACGACGCTGAGCCCCGAGACCATCCAGGCGCGCATGGGCGAGATGACGCTGTTCGTCGCGCGTGATGTGCGCGGCGAGGTCGTGGGCACGATCGGCTGCGCAGCGCATGGCGATACGGGTCATGTGCGCGGTATGGCAGTGGTCGAACTGGGGACGGGCGCGGCGGACGCGTTGCTAAGCGCAGCGGAAGACGAGCTGCGCGGCGCCGGTTGCACGCGCATCACGCTCGATACCACGCTGCCGCTGCGGCGCGCGATGCGCTTTTATGAGAAGCACGGATATAAGCGGTCGGGGCACGTCGGCGATTTCTATGGCATGCCGCTGATCGAGTACGCGAAGAAGCTCTTGGACTAAGGACGGGGAGACGCATTCGGCGCGGTGCCCAACCGCGCGAGCGCCTGGCGTGCGTCGGCGGCGAGCGGACCCTTCGGCAGGACGGTCAGGTATTTCTCGTAGTAGCGGCGGGCGTCGTCGGGCTGGCCGAGTTTTTCTTCACACTGTGCCGCTTGGTACGCCGCCAGCGCGTGGTTCGATTTCCACTCCAGCGCCTCCTCGTACCGACTGAGTGCGGCCTGGTAGTTGCCCTTCTTGAAGTAGTAATCGCCGACCTCGACGTTCTTCGCCGCCTTGTGCGGGTCCCACTTCTGGACCTCACGCGTCTCGGGGAAGTCTTCGACGATGGGACGGTCGCGTTCCGACTTCGGCGGCGAGAGATCGATGATCTGCGTGCGGCTGCTGCTCTCACCCTCAGGAACGGGTGCTTGCGCTGCTGGCGGCGTTGGGGTGTCTTTCGCGTCGGCGGGCCTCTTCTGCTCTTCTGCTTGTTGCTGGGCGGCGTCGGCTTCTTCCTTGCTCCCGAAGCACCGGCTCACGGGCACGCCAACGCACCACGAAGAGAAGTGCTCCTTCAAGTGTTTCTTTAAGGAGCGCTTGGGCTTTGTGGCCTCATCGGGGTCTTGCTGTTGCTGCGGGTCGGTGGGTTTAGCGGGCGCAGATTGCGCGTACAACGGCAACGTCAGTCCCAGGAGCGCGAGGATCAGCCGTCGCCGCATGTCTCTATTGTAGAACGGATGGGCGCGGGCAGCTTGCGGGATGCGACGCCTCGCGCCGTTCTATACTCGGCTCTTTTCGGCCCTGAATCCCATTGTGCAAGGTGATGCTATGAGAGTTCGCTTCTTACGTGACGTGCTGCTGTTGCTCCTGCTGGCCACGCTGGCGCAAGCCCAGGCCGATGCCTACTTGCCATTCCGGCGCGCCATGGAACTGGCGCTGCAACATAGCAGCACGATGGCGATCGCGACGGCCGAGCAGACCCGTGCTCGCTTGGGCTACGAAGAGGCGCGGCGCGCGTACATCCCAACCGTGGTCGTGGGCTCGGGAATGGCCTATACCGCGGGCTTCCCGATGAGCATCGAAGGGTCGGCGCCCTCGGTCTTGAACGTCAACGCGCAGAGTTACCTCATCAACCCGGCACAGAAAGATTTCGTGAAGGCGGCGAAGACCGACTGGAATGCTACGTCGCTCAGTACGACCGACAAGCGCAATGCCGTGCTCATCGACGCCGCGACCAGCTACATCGAGCTGGACAAGATCACCCAGCAACTCGCTCTCGTGCGGCGGCAGTCCGGCAGCGCGACCCATCAGGAAGACATCGTGCGCCAGCGCGTCGAGGCGGGGATCGAAGCCGGAGTCGAACTCACGAAGGCGCGGCTAGCCGCGGCGCGCGTGCGCTTGCGCTCTGCGGAACTCGAGACCGGCGCGAACGCATTGCGCGCGCATCTTGCCGACCTGACAGGCCTACCGGTGGAGCAGATACAGACGGAGACGGATTCCATCCCCGCCATGCCGGTGCCGGCGCCGGCGCCGTCGGTCAACGAGAACGTCGCGGTGCAGATGGCCGATCAGCAAGCGCTCGCCAAGGAGCTGCGTGCGCGCGGCGAGCACAAGCAGTGGTACCCGGCGGTGGACTTTGTCGGGCAATACGGCCTGTTCGCCAAGTTCAACAACTACGAGGACTATTTCCGCAAGTTCCAGCGGCATAACGCGACCATCGGGGTGGCGATCCGGTTCCCATTCCTCAATATGTCGCAGCGCGCGCGTGCCGAGGGCGCCGACGCGGACGCAGTCAAAGCCAAAGCGGAAGCGCAGAGCGTGCGCAAGCAGGTGAGTGCTGAGGCGCAGCGGCTGGAAGGCGTCGTACGGCAGCTGGCCGCGTCGCGCGAAGTCGCGATGCTGGAGCATGACCTCGCGCAGGCCGAAGCTGTATCCACCGACGCGCGGGTGCAGGCCGGCACCGCCAACCTGAAGGACCAGGAAGGGGCGCGCATCAACGAGATCGGCCGGCAGGAGATGGTGCTGGAGACGACGTTCGAGTTGCAGAAGGCGCAGCTGCAGTGGTTGCGCGTGACCGGCGGCCTGCAGAAGTGGGCGACGGAGGACTGATCTTCACCGCGAACGCCGTCGTGGCAGTTTCTTGCCGCTGGTCTCAGCGGGGCGCCCGAGCAGCGCGGTATCGGCCAGCGCCAGGTAGTGCTGCACCTTGGGATGCTCACCGCGCACCTGGCTGAGCGGGATAAGGCGCGGTCCCTCGTCGCGCGCTTCTTCATCGCTGGGCGCGAAGCGCTGCACCAGGTCTGTCCGCAGGGCTTTGGGCTTAGTCCGGCCCTTCGTGGACTTGGTTTTCTTCCGCGCCATGGAGCGGATTGTACGACTCTCCGGCAGCATGGCAAACGCAAAGTCGCGCCGGGCGTTGAACCGCTATTCCACGTCGGGGTAAGATTGGACTATCCCATGAGACGTGCCTGCTACAGCCTGCTGGCCTTTATGCTGCTGGCGGCGGCCATGCTTGCGGCCGACGACAAGAAAAGTTCCGAGCTGCGCTTTAACGTGGTGCGCGAGTCGAACGGCAAACCTGTCCGCAACGCGTCTGTCATCCTTCATCCCGTGAACAAAGACGGCAAGCAATCAAAGGGCGGGCTGGAATTGAAGACCGATCCGGATGGGAAGGCCAGCCTCGGCGGCATTCCCTACGGCAAGCTGCGCGTGCAGGTGATCGCCCCGCGCTTCCAGACGTACGGTGAGGACATCGACATCTCGCAGCCGTCGCACGAGATCACCATCAAGCTGCACGCCCCCAAAGACCAGTACAGCATCTACAAACAGTAGGAAGTAGTCCGGTCGGAAGTCAGGGACTGCGACTACAATGCACGCTCTGGCGGAGGGTGTGATGCGGATCCTTGTGTCCGTCTTATTGCTGTTGAGCGGCGCGGCGGCGGTGGAGTCGCCACGCGCGCAAGCGTGGAAGGTGCTGGACGCTGCCGTAGCGGACAAGAGTACCGACAAACGCGTCAAAGCGATGCGTGCCCTCGTCCTCTTGAGGCACGACGCCAGGGCGATCGCACTGGCCCGCCTTGCATTGCACGACGATCAGCCGGTGGTGCGCGAAGCAGCGGCAAATGCGCTCGGCCAGATGCACGCCCACGGCGAGATCCCTTCCCTGCGCGAGCTGCTCGACGATCACGAGACCTCCGTCGTGCTGGCCGCCGCGAACGCGCTGAACGAGATGCAGGACAAGTCGGCGTATCGCGTCTACTTCAGCGTCCTTACCGGCGCCCGCAAGACTGGCCACGGCGTGATCGTGGACCAGGCGAAGATCCTCAAAGACAGGAAGAAGATGGCGGAGATGGGGCTGGAGCAGGGCCTCGGCTTCGTGCCCTTCGCCGGAATGGGTTACAGCGCGGTGCGCGCGCTGAAACAGGACGACGTCTCGCCGGTGCGCGCCGAGGCAGCGGAGGCGCTGGCGCTCGATCCCGATCCCGACAGCGGCCAGGCCCTGCTCGAGGCCACGAAAGATAAAAGCTGGCTGGTGCGCGCCGCAGCGCTCTCCGCTATCGCGAAGCGTGGCGATACCAAGATGATCACGGACATCTTGCCGGCGCTCGCCGATCAGAAGGACTCGGTGAGGTACACCGCGGCAGCGGCGATCCTGCGGCTGAGCAGTATCGCGCCGCCCAGGGTCAGCACGCCCTCGCCGGAGTGATCAGAGCAGGTCGCGCAGCTCGCGCCGCAGGATCTTGCCTGAGGGATTGCGCGGGATCGCGCCGACAAAGCGCACTTCGCGCGGTTGCTTGTAGCTGGTGAGTCGCTCCGCTACCCAGGCGCTAAGTTCTGATCCCGTCGCGGGCGCGGCGGCATGGCCTTCGCGCAGCACGACGAACGCGCATGGGATCTCACCGGCGGCAGTATCCGCGCGGCCCACGACGCCGCAGTCACGCACGGCCGGATGCTCCAGCAGCACAGCTTCCACCTCTGCCGGCGCCACAGGGAAGCCCTTGTACTTGATCATCTCTTTGCGGCGGTCGACGATCTTGAAGAAACCTGCACTGTCGCGCGTGGCGACATCGCCCGACCAATACCAGAGGCATCGTTGGTCATTGGCCGTTGGTTGTTGGCCAGGATCAAAATCAAAGTCGAGCGGACGCAGCGCGGCAGCGGTCGCATCCGGCGCATTCCAATACCCGAGCATGAATTGCGGACCGCGCATCACCAATTCGCCGGGTTCGCCCGCAGGCGCAGGCTTTCCGTTCTCATCGACCAGCACGCATTCGGTCTGCGCGACCGCGTGGCCGATCGAATCGGGACGATAAAGCTCGGGCTCGAGATAGCCGAGGTGTGTGACCGGCGCAGCCTCCGTCATGCCATATCCCTGGCGCAGCGGGATGCCGGTCAGATCGGAGAAGCGGCGCGCCAGCTCCGGCGCAAGCGGCGCGGCGCCACTCTTGATGTAGCGGATCGCGTGCTGCTTCGGAAACGTGCCTTGCTCGGCGGCGACGCAGAAGGCGTTGACCAGCGGCGGGACGAGGGGCATGAACGTTGGCTGCTCACTCTGGATGAGCGCGAGCGCGCGCGTCATGTCGAAGCGCGGCATCAGGATGAGCGTGGCGCCGATCATCAGCACCGGGTTCAGGATCACATTCAGCCCATAGATGTGATACAGCGGCAGCGGACACAGGCAGCGGTCGTTAATATGGAACGTCGCGTCTTCTCCGGGCGCGAGGAACTGGTAGGCGTTCGTCACCAGGTTCGAGTGCGAGAGCATCACGCCCTTCGGCAGGCCGGTGGTGCCGCTGGAGAATGGCAGCGCCGCGATGGTCTGCTCGGTCGAGTGGGTGGGTTGCGGCAGCGCCGCGCTTGATGACTTCAGCAGTCCGTTGAGCGGCTCTGCGCCGCATGCCTCGGTGCGCGCGGTGAAGACACGGCGCAGCTTCGGCAGACCGGCCAGATTCATTCCGGAGATCAGCGCGCCATCGGTGATCAGTATGCTCGCGCCGGAGTTCTCTAACTGATACCGGACTTCGCGCTCGCGATAGCTCGGATTCAGCGGCGTCGTGATTGCGCCGGCTAGAGTGGCAGCGTGGTAGGCAGCGGCGAACTCCCATCCATTAAAGAGATAGATGGCGATGACGTCGCCGGGCCGGACGCCGGCGGCAACGAGTCCGTGTGCGAGCCTTTCCACCGTGTCGCCATATTCAGCGTACGTAAACCGGCGCGGCTCGGCGAGTGATGTATCCACGAGCGCGGTGCGCTCCGGCCAGCGACGGCAAGCATCGAGGATGGCGCCGTGAACCGAGACTCCCGTCGGATCGGCATGGAGACGAGAACGCATCACTAAGGCAAAAGGTAAAAGGCAAAAGGAAAAAGGGGAAGGGGGACGAGCTCAAAACCCTGCACCGTCATCCTGAGGCGGCGCGGTCTGCCGCCGAAGGATCCCGTAGATTCCGGCGCCGCGATGCGGCTGTTCAGGCTTTTCGGCCTGAGAGCGTGTTGGCTTCTTTAGTTGCGCCGGCGCTGGCGGGATCCTTCGGCCAAAGGAGGGCCTCAGGATGACCAGGCTGATGTCTTGTCTTGTTCCTAGCCTTCCCGTCCTTCCAGCACTCTCAGGAACTCGCGCTCGTCGAGCCGATACTTGAACGCCTTGCGTCCGTTGATGAAGACAACGGGTACTTCATCGTTGAACTGGCGGCGGAGGTCGTCGTCGGAGTCGACATCGATCTCGCGCCAGTTGAATTGACCGCGGCGCGCCAGTTTGGTGAGCGACTCCTTCACCACTTCGCACAGGTGGCAGCCGCGGCGCGAATACAGGATGACCTCGTGCGGCGCGGCCGTCATTGCGCGGTCTTCACCCGCTTGACGAAGACGAAGTCGAAGAAACGATGCTCGCAGTTATGGCAGCGGAAGGGGCGGCGCAGCAGCAAGATCGCGAGATAGTGCTTCAACCCGCGGCGGCGGCTGCGGTGTACACGTGGGCTCAGGCATTTGGGGCACAAGAGGGCGTGCACGCGGGAATCCTAACCCGGGAGCCGCACTGATTTCCACAGGTCGCTGACCGGTCGCCAGCCTGATAGAATCCTGAAAATCCGAACCCGGGAGCGGAGATGCAGGCAATCCTTGCGCTGGAAGACGGCCGGGTCTTCCGCGGCAAAGGTTACGGCGCGCGCGGCGAGGCCCAGGGCGAAGTCGTTTTTAATACCTCCCTTACCGGCTACCAGGAAATCTTCACCGATCCGAGCTACACCGGGCAGATCGTCGTCCTGACGAATCCTGAGATCGGCAACTACGGCACCAATCCCAGCGACAACGAGGCGCACAAGCCTTACATCGAAGGCCTGGTGGTGCGCGAGTTCTCGCGCGTCAGCTCGAATTGGCGCTCGGAGCAGGTTGCGGAAGAGTATCTCGAGCGCTTCCGCGTGCCGGTGATCGCCGATATCGACACGCGCGCGCTGGTACGGCATCTGCGCGACTTCGGCTGCAAGCGCGGTGTGATCAGCACGATCGAGAACGATGCCGACAAGCTGATCGCGAAAGCGAAAGCCATTCCCAGCATGGTCGGGACTGACCTGGCGCGCGTTGTCACCACGAAAGACAAGTATGAGTGGACGCGCGGGCCGGTAGAGATTGCGGAGGCTGCTGAAGAAAGCCGGCGAGACGCCGGCGCTCCGAAGTTCCACGTCGTCGCCTACGACTACGGCATCAAGCACAACATCCTGCGGATGCTGGCGGGCGAATGCTGCCGTGTGACCGTTGTGCCGGCGGCGACGTCGGCGAAAGATGTGCTTGCGCTCAAGCCGGACGGCGTTTTTCTGTCGAACGGTCCCGGCGATCCCGAGCCGTGTACCTACGCGGTCGAGAACATTCGCGGGCTGGTGGGCAAGACGCCGGTGTTCGGCATCTGCCTGGGACATCAACTCGTCGGGCTGGCGCTTGGCGGCAAGACCTACAAGCTGAAGTTCGGCCACCACGGCGGCAATCATCCGGTGAAGCAGATCGCCAGCGGCAAGATCGAGATCACGGCGCACAACCACAACTTCGCTGTCGATCCGGATTCACTGAACCCGAGCGAGGTCGAGCTGACCCATATCGACCTGAACGACAACACGCTTGAAGGCCTGCGACATAAATCGCATCCGCTGTTCAGCGTGCAGTACCACCCGGAGGCGTCACCCGGGCCTCACGACTCGCACTACTTGTTCAAGGATTTCGTGAAGATGATGGAGGAGTGGAAGCGGTGAAGCACGCGCTCGTCATCTTGGCGATGTCCGCGGCCGCCTTCGCTGCCACGCCGAAACTCAACATCAAGACGGCGCACGGTGAGCCGCGCGAGGAAGAGCGCAAGCAGCAGATGGAGCGGCTCGCGCAGCAATACGACCTGAAGAAGTACACGTTGACGCGCGACATCCTGATCGAGCGCGGCGCGGTGAACCACTCGGCGCCGGTGCTTACGCTGAACCTGCGCTTCCTCGACAATGACGATCTGGCGCTCTCGGCGTATGTCCACGAGCAGGGGCACTGGGTCCTGATGGAGCGGCACCGGCTCGACATGCAGAGCCTGTACGACCAGCTGCATCGGACATTCCCCACATTGCCTACAGAACCACCGGAGGGCTCGCCCGGCGGCGCGCGCGGCAGCTACTACCACCTGGTGGTGTGCATGCTGGAGTGGCAGGGGATGGAAGACCTGGTCGGGCCGGAGCGCGCGCTGAAGGTCATCCAGTGGAAGCAGCAGGACCATTACACCGGCATCTACGACACGATCATGAAGCAGCGGGCCGCGGTGGAGAGCATCATGAAGCATTACGGGATCAAGTGGTGAGACTCTGAGAGCGAGGAGCTGATCGCATGACGAAGTCCTCTCTTGTTTGTCATCCCGAGCGAAGCGAGGGATCTGCTTTTGCGTCGTGACTACGTTTTCTTTGTTTACATCATGGCCAGCAAGTCACGCGTGACGTACGTCGGGATGTGCAACGATCTGGTCCGTCGTGTCTGGGAGCATAAGAGCGGCAAGTTCGAGGGCTTTACGAAGCGTTACCGTGTGAATCGACTCGTTTATTTCGAACGCTGGCAATATGTCAACAATTGCATCGAGCGCGAGAAGGAATTGAAAGCGTGGTCGAGTACGAAGAAGGCAGCGTTGATCGAATCGGTTAACCCAACATGGGAGGATCTGGCGGCTGATTGGTTCGATGGGGACCTAAGGCCGAAAAGCAGATCCCTCGCTTCGCTCGGGATGACAAAAAAGAAAAAGTGATGTCGCGCCTCGCTCACATCTCGTTTGCAATCGGTGTTATGGCGATCTCACCAGCCGTCGGCGGGAGCCTGCGCGCGGAATGTGTCGTTGTCAAAGGTCCGTGGAAGATCGCACGCGATATTTCGTTTGATGTGAGGCGCGATGGAGACTGGCTCCGCGGCGTAACGGTTCAATTGCAAGCAGGACACAATGCCAAGGTCGTTGCCGAGAGCAAGACCGACGAGAATGGTCGCACGAGCTTTTCCGGCTTGCCGGCCGGCTCTTTCAAGCTGGTCATCCCTTCGTTGTGGAGCGCATCGGTGGAAGTGGTGGCGAGAGGCGGCCAAGAAAAGGGCTTCATCATGGTTCCTGACACTCCGAGGCCCCCTCCGCCTACGATACCGGTGGAATTGCGCGCAGTTTCTGGCTTCGTGCGGGACATCGCAGGGCGGCCAATCTCAGGGGCTACGGTTGAGGTCAAGAGGGGTTCGGAGGTTGTCGCAACCGCTAAAACCGACGAGATTGGGAATGTCGCACTCGCCGTACCTGACGGCGAATACACGATGCGCGTCCATTATCTCGGCTTCCACGATGCCATGGTTCCGATAAGAGTCAGGGAGTCGGCCAAGCCTGCGGAGTTCACGCTCAAGTTGGTTGTTAGCGTTGAATGCTCGGAAGGGTCTGGCAGCTACAGCTTCAGCGTGGATCGAGACTGATGCCTCGTCGCACTGACATCTCGAAGATCATGATCATCGGCTCGGGGCCGATCGTCATTGGGCAGTCGGCGGAGTTCGACTACTCGGGCACACAAGCGTGCAAGGCGCTGCGCGCCGAGGGTTACGAGCTGGTGCTGGTCAACTCGAACCCAGCCACGATCATGACCGATCCCGAGATGGCCGACCGCACGTACATCGAGCCGCTCACGCGTGAATATCTGGAAGAGATCATAAGGATCGAGTCGGAGATGATGGAAAAGCAGATTCCTCGCTCCGCTCGGAATGACAAAAAAGAGGGAGATGCTCGGGGGAAGATGGCCATTCTCCCCACCGTCGGCGGCCAGACGGCGCTGAACCTCGCGGTCGAACTCGCCGACGGTGGCGTGCTCGAGCGCTACAACGTCGAGCTCATCGGCGCTAAGCTCCCGGCCATCAAGAAGGCCGAAGACCGCCTGCTGTTCAAAGACGCGATGTTCAAGATCGGGCTCGACGTGCCGCGCTCGGCGCTGGTCAACAATCTGCGCGATGGCCTCGAGTTCTCGGCGAAGATCGGTTTCCCGCTGGTCATTCGGCCATCGTTCACGCTCGGCGGCACGGGCGGCGGCATCGCCTACAACCGCGAAGAACTGGTCGATATCCTTTCGCGCGGCCTTGATCTTTCGCCGGTGCACGAAGTCCTGATCGAAGAGAGCGTGCTCGGCTGGAAGGAATTCGAGCTCGAGGTGATGCGCGACCTCG
>CAYWSH010000107.1:0-12215 GCA_964460655.1 uncultured Terriglobales bacterium
GCGTGATCGCCGACTTCCGTCACACCGAGAAGATGCTGAACTACTTCATCCAGAAAGCGCACAACCGCAAGATGCTGGTGCATCCGCGCATCGTCATCGGCGTGCCGAGCGAGATCACGCAGGTGGAAAAGCGCGCCGTCATGGATTCGGCCTATCGCGCCAAGGCTTCGGAGGTACATCTCGTCGAGCAGGCCATGGTCGCGGCCATCGGCGCCGGGCTGCCTATCACCGAGCCCAGCGGCAATATGGTCGTGGACATCGGCGGCGGCACCACGGACATCGCCGTCATCAGCCTGAGCGGCATCGTCTATTCGCGGTCGGTCCGGATGGCCGGCAACCAGATGGACGAAGCCATCATGAATTACCTGAAGCGGAAATATAACCTGCTGATCGGGGAACGCACTGCGGAACAGATCAAGATCGAGATCGGCAGCGCGTATCCGCTCGACAAGCCGCTCACCATGGAGATCAAGGGCCGCAACCTTATCGAGGGGGTGCCCAAGACGATCACCATCGACGACAGCGAGATCCGCGAAGCGTTGGGCGAGTGCGTGAGCACGATCATGAACGCCATCCGCGTGGCGTTGGAGCGCACACCGCCTGAGCTTTCCGCCGACATCAGCGACCGCGGCATCGTCCTCACCGGTGGCGGCGCGCTGCTGAAGAACCTCGACAAGCGTATACGCGAAGAAACGGGTCTGCCGGTCTCGATCGCCGACGATCCCCTCGCCAGCGTGGTGCTCGGCACAGGCAAGATGCTCTCGGATTTCAAGCTTTTGAGAAAGATCAGTATTGAGTAGTCGTGGATGTTGATAATCCCGAGCGCAGCGAGGGAGCCCTACAGCACCCGTGAAGTTCGGGTCCGGTAGGGCTCCCTCGTCGTCCGCCGCGGCGGACTCCTCAGGATAAAGAAACAATGGAAACGCTTCTAGGCCGCTATCGCAACATCGTCGTGCTGGTGGCGGTGCTCTTCGCCCAAGTCCTGACGCTGGCCTATCAGATCCGCCGTAACGAGCCGACCGAAGGTCACCCGGTGCGGCTCATCCGGCTCTGGACGCTCTCCGCGGTGACGCCGCTGGAGAAAGCTGTGGTGGGCGGCAGCAACCTCTTCGGCGACATCTGGCACAACTACTTCTGGCTCCGCGGCGTGCGCAAGGAGAATGCGGAACTCCGACAGGAGATGGAGCACATGCGGCTGGAGGAGGTCCGTCTGGTACAGGACGCGGCCGCGGCACGCCGCCTGCAGCTGCTGCTAGGGTTCAAAGAGCAGTTCATCTCGCAGACCGTAGCCGCGCAGGTGATCGGTACATCGGGGTCGGAGCTCTCCCGCATCGTCACTATCGACAAGGGCCGCGATCGCGAACTGAAGCCCGACATGGCGGTTATCTCGCCCGACGGGATCGTCGGCAAGGTCATCAAGGTGTTTCCCAGCTCGGCGCAAGTGCTGCTGATCAACGATGCATCGAGCGGTGCGGGCGCCATCCTGAGCAAGTCGCGTCTGCAAGGCATCCTCAACGGGACTGCCGCGGGCGAGCTGCAACTGCGCAACATTATGGCCGACGAGAAAGTCGAGCTCGGCGATGCCGTGATCACCAGCGGTGGTGATCGCGTGTTCCCGAAAGGGCTGCCCATCGGTACGGTGACGCAGGTCTCGCAGGGGCCGGATTTCTTTCTGAACATCCGCGTCCGGCCGGCGGCGCAGATCGCGCGCCTGGAAGAAGTCCTGGTGATCACCAAGATCGAAGAGAAGCCGATCGATCCAAGCAGCGTCCCGACGGGACCGGTCCGCGCCGCCGACATCCTGGCCGCACGCCTCCCTACACTGCAGCCCGGTGCGTCGAACGTGAACAGCAAGGGCATCCCACTGACGACGGCGGAGCTGGCAGCGCGCGAGCGCGCGGCAAAGAAAGCCGCCGAGACCGGCGGTGCGGCGACGCCGGGTGTGAGCAACACGACGCCACCAGCGAACCGCACCACCGGCGCGCCACCTTCGACGGCCGAGTTCTTGCGTCAGCAGAAGCAGGCGCAACCGCCAGCCGCGGGTACGCCGCCGCCGGGGAAACCCAACCAATTAGCGCCCAAGAAAGAAACGACAACGCCTCCACCCACGACACCGCCGCCGCAACCTCCGCACGCATGAAACCAGGTACCTTCCATCCGCCTTTCCTCGCTGTAGGTTTTTCCGTACTCTGATGGCCGTGGCGGCATACGTCTCCCGCGAACGCGAGCAGATACAGGTCTATAAGTTCGCGTGGCCGGTCGCCGTGTTGGTCCCATTGTTCGCGCTGTTCTTCCAGGCATTCATTCCCGCGCGCGTCCGCTTCTTCGAGATCTTCGACCTGCCGCTGCTGGTCACGATCTTCTTCGCGGTCGCCCGCCGCAATCCCATCGGCGGATTGCTGACCGGCGCACTCATCGGCCTGGTGCAGGATTCACTCACGCACCTGCCCATCGGCATCTACGGCATCGCGAAGACGATGGTCGGATACGGCGCGTCATCGCTCAGCGTGAAGATCGACGTCGAGAACCCCGGCTCGCGCCTCCTGCTGACGTTTGGGTTTTACATCGGCCATCAGGCCGTCTATTTCCTCGTCGCTCGCGGCCTAGTGCAACAAACGTTGGAGTGGCGCTGGGGCCACAGCCTGATCGCCGGCCTCGCGAACGCGTTGCTGGCAGTGATCCTGTTCGCGGTCCTGGATCGGTTCAAGCAGCGCGGCTGAGCTTCAAGGCGTTGGCATACTTCCAGCTCACGTAGCGCGCGTGATGCCAGTGCAACAATAGCCCCTCGCGTCCGTCAAGGAAGCCGAGCCGCAGGATGTAGTTGTAGAAGAACGTCAGCGGCGGATTGAGCCAGCGATTCACCCACAGCCACCAGCGCGGCTTGTCGCGGATCATCTCAGCACCCAGGGCGGCATAGCGGCGCATGTGCTCGAGGTAGATGTCGAGCGTCGGGTAGGCGTGGTGGATGAGGTCTTGCCCGATCCTCCAAACAGAACCTCTCACGTGGATCGTCTCGTGCACGGCACGTCGTGGTATTGACCAACTATCCCAACGAAAGAGACGAAGTTTCCAGTCTGGATAAAAGCCGCCGCGCTTGATCCATCGACCGAGAAAATAGTTCCTGCGTCGAAAGGCATATCCGTTCAAATCACGCGGAACAGGCTTTCCTCTTTCTCGAGCAGCCCACACCTCCAGACAATCGATGACCGCTTGCGTAAGCTCCGACGTAACTTCTTCATCCGCATCGAGGCTCAACACCCACTCTCCCTGCGCCTTGTCGATGGCCGAGCTTTTCTGCGCGGCAAAGCCCTTCCACTCCTCGACGAATACCTTCGCGCCGAAGCTCTCCGCGATCTCACGCGTGCGGTCCATCGAGCCTGAATCCACCACGATGATCTCCCCGCCGAGTTCATCCACCAGTGGCTTCACGCTCGTCAGCGTGCGCGGCAGGTTGGCTTCTTCGTTGTAAGTGATGAGGACGACGGAGAGCGTCACGCGAGGAGTTTACGTCCTATCGGGATCAAGCTTCTGGTCAAAGTGTATCCACAGCACCCGCGCATACACCGTCAGCAGCGGCACCAGCGGCAGGAAGACCAGAAAGGCTATGAACACCGCGCGCATCAGCGCAAGGCCGGCGAACATCCACAGAGGCAGCATCACCGCGACCAGCACCACGAGCCCCAGCCCGTAGCTGATGTACATCGCGCCCAGGAAGTAGCCTTCTTCACGCTCGTATTTCAACCCACACACGGGACAAATCGGAAACATGTGCGGGATGACGCCGCCGCGCTCGAAGATGGCGCCTTCGCGGCAGCGTGGACACAGCCTTCGCAGGATGGCCAATGAGCGAGAAACACCCACGCCTCGATGATAACCGGCACCCCATGCAGGACACCCCAGTTCTCACGCCGAGCCGAACCAGCCAGGCTTCGGATTGTTCGGCTCGGCGTGAGAACTGGGGTGTCGGGTTTCAAAAGGAAACCCGGTCCCGCAGAGCGGGACCGGGCACGCGTTGAAGATCCGTTTACTGCTGCTGCAACTCCGGTGGTGCCACCGTGTTGACTGCTGGCTGCGCAACTGTGGTCGTCGTCGACACCGGCGGGAACTTCACCGCCGTCGCCGACGTTGAGCCCGTAGGCGTCGCCGTCGAGCTCTGCTCGCTGCGCGGCTGTACGCCCGGCACCGTGGGCTGCTTGTTGACCACGCCATTCTCCGCGTCACCCAGGTCGATTCCTAGGTGATCAAGCGTGCGCGAGGTCACTTGGTCGAGCGTGACACGCGATTTCTCGTACGTCACCTTCGCAGCCACCAGGTTCGATTCGGCCTGCGCCAAGTCACGCTGCGACTGCAAGACAAGGATGTTGGTCGAGGCGCCCAGGGCGTACTTCTTGTTCTCCGCATCGAGCGACTGTGTCTGCAGTTCGACCTGCTTCTGTGCCGCCTCGACGCGCGCGCGGTTCTGCGTGAGCGCGAACTGCGCGTTGCGTACCTCGATGGCGATCTGGTTCTGCTGTTGCTGCATGCGCGTCTGCGCCTGGCGGTATTCGAGCTCGGAGCGCACTTGGTCAGCCTGCGCCGCGCGATTGCGGATAGGGATGCTTACGCTGAAGCCGACCTGGTAGTCGGGGAAGTCGCCACCGAAGACCTTCGACATGGCATCGCCGTAGCCCGTGCTGACCAGGCCCGTGCAAGCCGATGGAGTCGGTCCGCAGAGCGCCGGGTTGAGTTGTCCGGCGAGGCCAGACGTACCGTAAAAGCCCACAAAGTCCACCGTCGGCAGCAACGCGTTGCGTGCCGCCTTCTTCGTGATGTCGCGGTTCGTCAGGTCGATGCGCTGCTGCACTAATTCCGGACGGTTGTGCAGCGCCTCGGAGATGAGCTCCTGCACCGGCTGCACCGCCTCGTCCATCGGGATGGTCATGGTGTCGGTTGGTATCACCTCAGCCGCTGCTAACCCCGGGTCTGACTGGTTCTTGGTGATGGCGTTCTTCATCAGGAGCTGCTGCAGCGCGAGCGTCGTCCCGGAGATGATCAGGTCCTGATTGCGCGAGGCGACCTCCGCCTGCGCGCGCACGATCTCAATCGGCGCCAGCGTCCCGATCTCCACCTGCTTGCGATTGTCGGCTTCGGTCTTCTGCGCCAGCGCCAGTGAGCGCTGCTTCACCTTGACGTCCTCATACGCGTTGACCAGGTCCCAGTAGATGTTCTGGATCTGCGACACGGTCGAGATCACCTGCTGGCGGAAGGCGATGTCCGACAGTTCGCGGTTGTTCTTCGCCGTGCGGATGAAGCGGGTGTTGAGGTATGTGCCAAAGCCGGTCGTGAGGTGCTGCCGGAAGGACAAGCGCAGGCTCGAGTTGAGCGACGGCACCAGCGTGTTGCGCGTGCTGTTGGTGGCGATGCGGCTGTTGTTGAAGCCGACGCTGAACGCGGTACCAGTGGCGAATCCCTGCGAGTACGTGTAGTTCGCAACGCCGGTGTTCTGCTGCGAGATCGCCACGCCCGAGACGATGGTGTTCGAGAGCGGAGCGGTAGCGTGCTCGATGGTCATGCTCGACGTGATGTTGGGATCGAAGCTGTCCACCGCCGCGCCGGTACCCGATGTGGAAGCCACGATGCCGGAAGAGCCCGTGCCCGCTCCGCCCGCACCGGTCGAGGTGCCGCCTGCGCCGGAACCCGATGCGCCGGCGCCGCTTGACGAGCTGCCGCCCGGCGTGCCGGAAACGACTCCCAACGAGACGCCGCGCGCGCCCGAGCCTGCCTTCGTACGCAGCAGATCGGTATCGGCGATCGAGAGGTTGTAGCGCTGGATGGCGAGGTCGAGGTTGTTCTCGAGCGCCATGGCGACCGCGTCGCTGATCGAAAGGTAGAGCTTGCCTTCGCGCATCAGCTGCTGTAGCCGGCCGGTATTGGCGAAGTTCGGCTCCGGCACGCCCCGGCCTTCATACGGGGCAAAGAAATTCGGGAAAGCCGCTGCCGGCTTCGAGTAATCGACGCGCTTTTGCGTGCTCGGCGCCGCGGCAGTGGTCGGCTGCTGGGCCAGGGCGCTGGTTGCCAGCGGCCCGACTGCCATCAGGAAAGAGAGCAACAGGGCCGTGAAGCGGGTGCGAGGATCGCGCATGCGTATGTCTCCAGGAACTTGCATCACCAATAGATTCACCAGACCGAGTTTCGTCACCGGATATTACGGAAAAGACACGGCAGAAGTTTCCGGAATCTACCGCGCTTGGAACGCTGGATTCTTAATCCTTTGCGGGAAGTGACAGTATAACAAGCCCTTGGGTCCGCGGGTGCCTCTCCCCCGGATGAGACGGCAGTAACACTGCGCCGGTTTACCTCTCTACAATGGCCCGGAATGCCGCGCACCCTCAAGATCACGCTCGCTTACGACGGCGCGGACTTCTTCGGCTGGCAGGTACAGTCCGAGCGCGCCACTATCCAGGGTGAGCTCATGGACGCCCTGGCCCGCGTCACCGGCGAGCGGAGCCTGCCGCAGGGCTCGGGGCGGACAGATGCCGGCGTCCACGCGCTGGCGCAGGTCGCCTCCTGGCAGACGGATTCCCCCATCCCGGCGGGAAATCTGCTGACCGCGCTCAATGACAAGCTGCCTCTGGCGATCCGCGTCCTGGCCGTGGAAGAGGCCGCCGCCGACTTCCATGCCCGCAGGTCGGCCCTCGCCAAGACATACGAATATCGTATCTTTCGTGGTGATATCTGCTCGCCCTTCCGCGCCCGCTACTGCTATCACCACCCCTGGCCGCTCGCTGAGGCTGCCATGGCCGAGGCGGCAAAGACCGCAATCGGCGAACACGATTTCACGTCGTTCGCCGCCATCGATCCGGAGCGGCACGCGCGGCGGGCAGCTGAGACAGAGCCAGCGGAGAACAAACGCACCATCTTCTCCTCCCAGTGGGAGCACGCGGGGGATGAGCTCGTTTACCGCGTGCGGGGTAACGGCTTCCTGCACCATATGGTGCGGAACCTGGTGGGCACGTTCCTCCTTGCCGGCAAAGGAACGCTTACGCCCGCCGACGTTCAACGCATCCTCGCGGCCCGCGACCGCTCGGCTGCTGGGCCCACGGCGCCCGCCAGTGGGCTCTATCTGGTGAATGTGGAATACTGATTGCTCAGTCCCATGCCCAAGCAGCCCAGTTTGCGAACTGCCCATGGCCGCGCCGTCGCGCACCTGCGCGCGAGCGA
The DNA here is from genome assembly GCA_964460655.1 of uncultured Terriglobales bacterium. Taxonomy (GTDB): domain Bacteria; phylum Acidobacteriota; class Terriglobia; order Terriglobales; family Acidobacteriaceae; genus CAVUAF01. Next base: position 7,201 of record CAYWSH010000107.1, read on the forward strand.
CCCCGTCATCGCCGCCATCATTGCGCGGGTAGGCCCGGTGAAGATGACACTGCGACGCGCCGACTTCTGGTCGGTCGCCCGCGCTATCGTCTTTCAGCAGCTCAACGGCAAAGCCGCCGAGACGATCTGGAACCGCCTCGAAAAGGCCGCTGGCGGCGTGGTTACACCGGAGTCGGTCTTGAAACTGAGCGAAGCCGAGATGCGCGCCTGCGGCCTCTCACGTCAGAAGTTGAGCTACGTGCGTGACCTGGCGACGCGCACGGCTGCCGGTGAGATCGGGTTTGAACGTATGCCGCGATGGAGCGACGCCGAGGTCATCGAGCACCTGACGCGCGTCAAGGGTGTCGGCGTGTGGACCGCCCACATGTTCCTCATCTTCGCCCTCGGCCGGCCGGACGTCCTGCCAACGGGCGATTTCGGCATCCGCGCGGCCATGAAGAAGCATTACCGCATGCGCAAAATGCCAAATCCCAAGCGCATGGAGCAAGTCGCCAAGGCTTGGCGGCCGTATTGTTCGGTGGCGTGCTGGTACCTGTGGCGGAGCTTGGATGTCGCGAATTAAACTGGACTTAGTCCTCTACCTTAGCCCATAATAGGAGCGCCATGAAGAAAAAACCTGTGCAGATGAACATGCATGACGCCAAGAGTCACCTTTCGCAGCTCGTGAAGCGTGCCGTGGGTGGCGAAGACGTCATCATCGCTTCGGGTGGAAAGCCCCAAGTCAAACTCGTACCTGTCGCGGCGAAGGCGAAACGAGTCTTAGGATCGGCCGCGGGGCAAGTCCGCATCAAGAACGGGTTCGACGCTTTCAATGCCGAGATTGAAAAGATGTTCTACGGCGAATACGGCCGATGAAACTTCTGCTCGACACGAACGCATTTCTGTTCGCCATCACGTCACCCAATAAGCTGCCCCATCGTGTCACTGCCGCCCTGCAAGCGGAGGCGATCGCATTTCTAAGCGTCGTGAGCGCTTGGGAGCTGACGATCAAGTACCAGGCCGGCAAGCTGGAATTGCCGGTTCCTCCCTCGGAGTTCCTGCGCCTGCATGCAAGCATCGCTGATATGCAGTTTCTGGACGTCACAATGGATCACTTACGGGAGCTCGAACGATTGCCCATGTATCATCGTGACCCGTTCGACCGGATGTTAGTGGCGCAGGCACGCAGCGAAGGCTTGACCATCGTTAGCGCAGATCGGATGCTGCGCCGCTATGACGTCGACGTGATGTGGAAGGTCTAATGTATTCTCGTTATTTCTATGACCGTTGACCGCAAAATCCGTGTTCTCGTGGCCAAGCCCGGCCTCGACGGCCACGACCGCGGCGCGAAAGTCATTGCCCGCGCCTTGCGCGACGCCGGCATGGAGGTCATCTACACCGGCCTGCGGCAGACGCCCGAAATGATCGTCAACGCCGCGCTCCAGGAAGACGTTGACGTCATCGGCCTCTCCATCCTGAGCGGCGCGCACAACGCCATCGTGCCGCGCGTCACCGAACTGCTGAAGCAGAACAAGATGGACGACGTGCTCTTCCTCATCGGCGGCATCATCCCTGACCAGGACTTTGCTCGGATGAAGCAGGTGGGTGTAGCAGGCATTTTCATCCCCGGCACGCCGATGGACGACATCGTGAAGTTCATCCGCGAGAACGTGAAGCCGCGCGGCGCCGCGGCTTAATGAGCTAATCAGCCGTTACAACCGCCTCTACCGGCTCCATGTGCGCGGTGAAGTGGCGTAGCACGGGCGCTTCATAGGTCAGCTTGAGCCCGCGAATCTGCTCGCGTCGCTGCCATACTGCCAGGATGATCTCGATGCAGTAATCCACATGGCTCTGCGTGTACGTACGACGTGGGATCGCCAGCCGCACCAGGTCCATCTTCGCGGCGGCGCCGAACATCAGGGTGCCGATCTCAACGGAGCGGATGCCACCTTCGAGGTAAAGCTCCGCCGCCAAGGCCGCGCCGGGCAGCTGTTCTGAAGGGATGTGCGGCAGGAAGGCGCGCGCGTCGATGTAGATGGCGTGACCTCCCGGTGGGCGGACGATCGGCACTCCCGCTTCCACGAGATGTTTTCCCAAATACGCCGTCGACGCGATGCGATACCGCAGATAATCTTCGTGTAGCGCTTCTTGCAAGCCGACCGCGACTGCCTCGAGGTCACGGCCCGCGAGTCCGCCATACGTTGGATAGCCTTCCGTCAAGATCAGCAGCTCTTTTTCGCGCTGCGCCAGCTTGTCGTCGTTCGTGCACAAGAAGCCGCCGATGTTCGCCATGCCGTCCTTCTTCGCGGACATCGTGCAGCCGTCGCCGAACCCGAACATCTCCTGCGCGATCTGCTTCGGCGTCTTGTTCTCGTAGCCGCGCTCGCGCAGCTTGATGAAGTAGGCGTTCTCCGCGAAGCGACACGCGTCGAAGTACAGCGGGATGCGATGCCGGCGGCACACTGCGCTGACTGCGCGGGCGTTCTCCATCGACACGGGCTGCCCGCCGCCAGAATTATTTGTGACCGTCAGCATGACCAGAGGAATGCGCTCGCGGCCTTCACGCGCGATCACTTCCTCGAGCGCCGCCACATCCATGTTCCCTTTGAACGGATGCTCGGTCGCCGGCTGCTTCCCTTCCGCGATCGGCAGATCGAGCGCCGTGGCGCCGACAAATCCCACATTGGCGCGCGTCGTGTCGAAGTGCGTGTTGTTGGGCACGACGTCCCCCGGCTTGCACAGCACGCCGAACAGGATGCGCTCGGCGGCGCGCCCTTGGTGGGTCGGGATCACGTGCCGGTAGCCAAAGATGTCCTGCACTGATTCGCGGAAGCGTTCAAAGCTGTTCGACCCGGCATAACTCTCGTCGCCGCGCATCACGGCTGCCCATTGCTCCGTGCTCATGGCGCCGGTGCCGGAATCGGTGAGCAAGTCGATCAGGACATCGTCCGCGCGCAGCAGGAACAGGTTGTAGTACGCGTGGCGCAGGAACATCTCGCGCTCGGCGCGCGTCGTCCAGCGGATCGGTTCCACGCTCTTGATGCGGAACGGTTCGATGATGGTGTGCGGCTTTGCCTCGTGCGACATTGCTTCCATGTTAACGCTTCGTGACAGCGGTGGCGTGGGCGACATCCGCGGAGCATAATGAACCGTGCTCTACCGGCATCATGCCCGCTGGTTGTGGTGTTTTGCGCTGCTGATCGCCGCTTTCGCGCCCGTGTTGTGCGCGCAACAGACGCGCGAAGAAGCCGCGCTGATCGCCGACGTCGAGCCCTGGCTGCGCGCGCCCGACCAACGGCAGATCCCGTGGCACATCAAGGTGATGCCGCCGCGCCTCGGCTTTGAGATGCGGCAGCTGGTCGTGGTGCGTGCCACGGTGCCAGCGAAAGAACTGCAGCAGGCCAGCGAGCAGCGGCAGCTCGTCATGGTGCTGCGCGTCGCCGACCAGGCCGGTCGTTGGCTGGAGCCGGGCCAGGCCACGCACTACGAATTGAAGCAGGCGATCGCGAAGAACAGCGAACTGGAGTTCTCCGCCACGCTGTTCCTGCGCCCCGGCCAATACACCATCGCGGCCGTCCTGTACGACGACGTCCTGCACCAGCACAACGTCGCCCACCTCAAGGTCACGATGCCGCCGCTCAAGGATGACCCACTGCCTGGGCTCGACGCCAAGCTCCCCGTGGCGGAATTCGTCGACTTCGAGCCGTGGCTCACGGAATACGATTCCAAGCCGCAGCTCGTGTTGCCGGTCGGGTCGTCGCATCCGCTACTAGTGGACGTTATGATCAACTTCAGTCCCTCGGCGCAATACACCGGCAGGACGTGGGCCTACAAGAACAACCTCGCCGTCATGTTGCGCACCGCTCTCGTGCTCTCGCAGTTGCGCGCGCAGAACGGCTGTGTGCGCTTCACCGGCCTCGACGTGCTCGGGATGAAGGTCCTCTTCGACCGCATCGAGACCGACAATATCTTCTGGGACCGGCTCGTCGAGCGCGCTCGCAGCGTCAGCTCCGCTGTGGTCGACGTGAGCACGCTCAGCGCGCAGAAGGAGACCGCGTCATTCTTCCGCGACCAGCTTCGCCGCATGATCGCGACCAGCTCCGACGGTTGCACTTCCCTGCTTCCCGATGAGCATCCCGACCACGTCTTTATCGTGGCGGGCAGCGACATGATGTTCCCGCGTGGAAATCACGTCGAGGGCGTCGATTCTTCGCCCCAACAATGTGGCTGCCGCGTCTTCTTCCTGCATCGCCAGATACTGATTGGGCAGGAATTCGACGAGCTCCACCGCATCCTGAAGCCGCTGGAGCCGCGCAGCCTGTCACTCGACAGCCCCCAGGACTTTCGCAAGTCGCTGGCAAAGATTGCGGCTGACCTGCAGCACGCTCCCGGCCCCTTCAGCGCGAACGGCGACCACTAGCGCCGCGTTGCAGCCCGCGCATCGCTGTTGTACCGTAGCCGATTCATGCCTGAGCGCAATCCTCCACCAGCGGACAACCAGCTACCGACGCGCGTTGACGCCACCTCGGCGCGCTTCGAGAGGAATATGCGCGCGATGGCCGAGTTGGTGTCACGCGTACGCAATGAAGAGGAACAGATCGCGCAGGGCGGCGGACCGAAGGCCATCGAGTCACAGCACAACAAGGGACGACTCACCGCGCGCGAGCGCCTCGCGCTGCTGCTCGATCCTGGTACGTCGCTCTTCGAAGTCGGGCTCTACGCCGGTCACCAGATGTACGACGACTGGGGCGGCGCACCTGCGGCTGGCGTCGTTACCGGCCTCGGCCGCGTGCAGGGACGCCTGTTCATGCTCATCGTGAACGACGCCACCGTGAAGGCCGGCGCATTCTTCCCCATGACGGCGAAGAAGGTCATCCGCGCGCAGAACATCGCCATCGAGAATCGCATCCCGACTATCTACCTCGTCGATTCCGCCGGCGTCTTCCTACCGTTGCAGGAAGACGTCTTCCCCGACCAGGATGATTTCGGCCGCGTCTTCCGCAACAACGCCGTCATGTCGGCGATGGGCATCCCGC
>CAYWSH010000108.1:0-4811 GCA_964460655.1 uncultured Terriglobales bacterium
GCAGCGGGCGCCAGTCGATATCGAAGAAGCGAGCGTGCGCGGAGCTGCGGCCGTTCGCCAGCACGTCTTGCCACCACGGGTTCGTGCCGATCCCGACACCCATGTGGTTGGGGACAACGTCGAGCACCAGGCCCATACCGTGGGCCTTGAGTTCGTCGGTGAAGGCGCGGAAGTCCTGTTCGCCGCCGAGTTCAGGATTCAGCGTGTTGTGGTCGACGATGTCATAGCCGTGCGGGCTGCGGGCCTGCAGGATGGGCGATGCGTAACAGTGGCTGATGCCGAGCGCGTGCAGATACGGCACGAGTTCACGCGCCTGCCGGAAAGTGAAGTCGCGATTGAATTGCAGGCGATACGTGGCGACCGGGCGAGTGCGCTGCTTGTGCGCCGCCAGCCGGTCAAGACACTCCGAGATGCCGCTGGCCTCGACCGCGATGCTTTGACTGAGCACACCCATGGCAGAGCACGGTTAGATGCGGATTTGGGCGCGCAAGGCTGGATTACGAAAGGACGGCGAAGATCACGGCAAGCCGCAGGCCGGGCCGTGCAGACCGCGCGCCGCGAAAAACGCTTCGGTCTGTACGCCGAGAGCCGCGAGTTCCGCCGCCGACAACAATCGTTGCATGCCCTCGAACAGCTCGTTCTCTTCCGCGCGAACATGGGCGGTAAGCAGGGCGGCGACATCGAGGAGCCTGCCGGCGTCGTTGGCATTCGTGATGGCCGCGCGGATCTGCTGATGCTCCGCGAGCAGGCGATCGACCAGCGGCGCCAGTTCCGCGAAGCGGCGCGCGGCGGGAAACTCGATCTGCTCCTCGGCATCGAAGTGGTGGCGCATCTCATTCTCGTAGAGTGCAGCCAGTTCGCGCTGCCAGTCGGCCGGATCGGTGGAACCGCGCTGCTGGTGAGGCTCCGGCGGCGCGAAGGCCCGCTGGATCCGCACACACAGGGCGAGCACATGCTGGTGCTGGCGCGAGAGCGGTGCGAGGGCGGGCGAGCGGAGCATGAATCTCTCATTGTAGCGGCCTTCTTTCGCCCGCTTCGCGGGCTATGCTCTTCGTCTCGCCTACCCACGGCTAACGCCGTGGGCTGTGTTCTAACGCCGGCTTCGCTGGCTGCACAGCCGAGGCGGCTGTGCCACACGAGCACGGGCGATGCGCGAAGGATTTACAATGGTTGGTTTCGCACGAGGTGGCGGCGCGCGCCGTGTGCGGGAGCAGTAATACGACGAGTAGGAGAGGAGTATGAGCGTGGTCACAGGCGAGCTGATCCGAATGATGAACTACGTCGACGATATTGCCGCCACTTTGCGGCGCATCACCGCGAATTTCGCTTTTATGACCGACGAGGAACGTACTCGCCTGGCCGACTACATGCGCAAGGCTGATCCCAACTACGTGAAGGTCCTCGAGCAGCTGGAGAAGAAATAGGATGGCCGAGGTGCGCACGGTTTCGGTGATCGGTGCGGGAATCATGGGGCGCGGCATCGCGCACGCCGCCGCGCTCGGCGGCTTTCGTACCGTGCTCGAAGACGTGCTCCCGGCGGCGCTGCGCAAGGCGGAGAGCGAGATCCGCGGCAATCTCGATAAGGCCGTCGAACTCGGCAAGGTTTCGAAGGACGCGGCCGACGCGGCGTTCGGCCGCATCGAGTATGCGGGTTCGGTAGAGCAGGCGGCACGCGATGCTGACCTGGTGATCGAGGCCGTGCCGGAGGAGATGGAATCAAAGATCGAGATCTTTACCCTGCTCGACAAGATCTGCCGTCCGGCCACGATCCTTGCCACCAACACCTCGTCGCTCAGCATCACCGAGATATCTTCGGTCACGTATCGCGCGCCGCGCTGCGTCGGGATGCACTTCTTCAATCCCGTCCACAAGATGAAGCTGCTGGAGATCGTGCGCGGGCTCGAGACCAGCGAAGAAACGATCGCGGCGGCCGTCGAAGTCGGCAGGCGCATGGGCAAGGAGACGGTGGTCATCAAGGAAGCGCCGGGCTTCATCACCAGCCGCATCAACGCGATGATCGGCAACGAGGCGTTCTACATGCTGCAAGAGGGTGTGGCGTCCGCGGCTGACATCGACAAAGCCGTGAAGCTCGGCTTGAACCATCCCATGGGCCCGTTCGAGATGGTGGACCTGGTCGGGCTCGACACGCGGCTGCACATCCTGGAATACCTGCAGCGCACGCTCGGCGACAAGTTCCGCCCGGCGCCCCTGATGGTGCAATACGTGAAGGCCGGCAGGCTGGGAAGAAAGTCGGGACGCGGCGTGTTCGAGTATCCCGAGCAGGCTGCTGCCGCGAAGCCGCCGCACGGCGACTAATCCTCCCGGGAACTGGCCTCCAGCGAAAAAAACAGGTATTTTCAGCGCAACGTTGCTGCGCGCGGCGCGTCCTAAAGTAGGACCGGCTGGGCGCTCCGCCGACATGCGCATACTCCTCGACATCTTCCAGCAGATGCTGCGTACGCTGTGGGCGCACAAGCTGCGCTCCTTCCTCACCATGTTCGGTATCGCGTGGGGCGTGGGGTCGCTATTGCTGCTGGTCGGGCTTGGGGAAGGCTTTCGCTCGGGCCAGCACAAGCAGCTGGCGCAACTCGGCGAGAACATCATGTTCATCTCGCCGGGAATAATCCCCGCCTCGGAGAACAACAGCACCAACGCCGGCGGGCGGCGCTATCGCTTCTATTGGGACGATTTCGTCGCGATCAAGGCGGAGGCACAACACCTGCGAGCGATCGCACCGGTGCTCGGCCGCGGCGACGTGCGCGCCGTCAGTGACTTCAACAGCCTCGCCGGCGGCGTGACCGGAACGACACCGAGCTACAACCAGATCCGCACCGTGCACCTCGAACTCGGCCGCTGGTTCAACGACAACGACGACAACGAACGGCGCCGCGTCGCGGTAATCGGCGATGAGGTGGCGCGGCAGCTCTTCCCGGGCAAGCCCGTCCTCGGCAGTACGATGCTGCTGAACGGCGCGCGCTTCACCGTGATCGGCAAGCTGCAGCGCATCGGGCGCGAAGGGCAGAACGGGACGAACATCCGCGTCTTCATCCCCATCCAGACGATGTTCGTGCTCTTCCCCATGAGGTTCGAGATGCAGCGCGGCGCGTTCGGCTCGTTCAACTACAAGCCGCGTGTGCGCAGCGAGCACGCACTGGCGAAGGAGGAAGTGCACCGCGTCATCGCGCGGCGGCATGGCTTCGATCCCAAGCTGAAAGATGCGTTCGACGACAACGACACGGTGGAAGAAGAAGAGACGGTCGGCAAGATCTGGGACGCGATGGACTACTTCCTGGGCAGCGTGGGGATCGTGACGCTGGCGCTGGGCGCGATCGGTGTGGTGAACATCATGCTGGTGGCGGTGACGGAGCGGACGCGCGAGATCGGGCTGCGCAAAGCCGTGGGCGCCACGCGCCGCAACATCCTGACACAATTCTTTCTCGAAGGCGCATTCCTTACGTTGCTGAGCGGAGGGATCGGGCTGGCAGTGACGATGGGACTGATGCGATTGCTCAACGGCATGCCGCTGCCGGAAGGATTCGATCCACCGCGCATCGTGCCCGCATCGGCGGCCATTGCAATCGGTTTCCTGGCGCTGGCGGGGACGTTCGCGTCGTTGTATCCCGCGCGGCGCGCGGCCATGCTCACACCGGTGGAGGCGCTGCGCCACGAATGATGCTGCATTCCCTGCTGACGCAAGCTACTTCCGCGCTGCGGCATGACCGGCGGCGCGCACTGCTGACCATGCTCGGCATGGCGTGGGGGATCGCGACGGTGGTGCTGCTGCTGAGTTACGGCGACGGCTTCGAGCGCGCCCTGATGCTGGTGTTCTCCAGTTTCGGGAACAATGCGATCGGCATCTTCCCTGGGCGCACAACGTTGCAGGCCGGCGGCATCAAGGCGGGTGTGCCCGTGTTCCTGACGCTGGAAGATGTGGAGCACTTGCAGGCCGAGGTGCCTGGTATCAAGCACATCACGCCCATGTCGGCGATGACGGGCAACGCGCAGTTCGAGAACCGCAGCTTCCCGTTCGAACTGCGCGGCGTGTATCCCGGCTTTCACGACATCCGCAAGATGACGGTCGAGGAGGGGCGGCCGCTCAACGACGAAGATGTGATCAGCTACGCGCGCGTCGCGGTGATCGGCGACATGGTGAAGCAGAAGCTCTTCTCCGGCCGGCCGGCCCTGGGACAGGACATGCGTCTGCTCGGTGTGACCTTTACCGTGGTAGGCATCATGCGGCACAAAGTGCAGGGCGATGGCGGCGACGACAACAGCTTCATCCTGACGCCGTTCACCGCCTTCACCACGATCAATCATTTCCGCTACCTCAGCGGGATCTGGCTGAACTACGAGGGCGCGAACCCCAAGCAGATGGAGAAGGCTGTCCGCCAATCGCTGGCGACGCACCATAACTACAAGCCGGAAGACAAGCGCGCGGTCTTTGTCGCCAACCTGCTGGAAGACCTGCAAGAGATCCGCATCCTTACGACCGCCATCAAGGTCCTGCTGACATTCATCGGCATCCTGACGCTGGGCATCGGCGGCGTCAGCCTGATGAACATCATGCTGGTCGCGGTGACACAGCGAACGCGCGAGATCGGCGTGGAAAAGGCGCTAGGCGCACGGCGGCGACACATCCTGGTGCAGTTCCTCGCGGAAGCTATGGCGATCACGTTCGCAGGTGGACTGCTCGGCATCGCGCTGGCGTATGCGGTGTCATGGTCGGTCGGATCGCTGACGCTGTTCAGCGCGTTCATGGAAGGCCCAGACGCCAAGGCCGCGGACATCCATCTGTATATCCAGACGCCGAC
>CAYWSH010000108.1:4911-12209 GCA_964460655.1 uncultured Terriglobales bacterium
CAACTGCGGTTGTACGAGCATCCGCTCCTCCTATTTGACGCGCGGCAGAGTGGCGAGGCAGTCGAGGTCATCATCAAGTTCAAGGACGCGGGCGTGCAGGTGCATACGTACTACTTCCTGATGCATCCGCGCGACCTTGACCACCCGCAGTTCGAGTGGACGTTCCAGCGGCAATTGTTCGATTGCCTGCACGATTACCTGATCGAGATGTTCGTGCGCACGCCGCAGAGCCGGGATTAGCGCTCACTTGCGCGGTCGCTGTGCTCCCGCCCGTTCGCGCCCTGCCGCATACTAGCCACCCTGACCCCGGACTTCGTCCTGGGCTAACATCAATCGCCCTTCGGGCTGCGGTATCGTAGGTCGTTATTGGCGCGAGTGCGACCCATTCTGCAACGCCGGCACAATACGTAGATCCTTCGGCCAAAAGAGGGCCTCAGGATGACAACGTTGTTTGCGAATGAATACCGTACCGACAACCCGTAATCGGCTGCGCGACGTCATTGCGGCAGAGATTGCGGCGCAGGGGCCGCTTCCCTTCGCGCGCTACATGGAGTTGTGCCTTTATCACCCGCAGCTGGGTTTCTACTCGCGTGCGCAGGAGCAATTCGGCAAGGCCGGCGACTTCTATACGTCGAGCGATGTGCATGCCGTCTTCGGGCGGCTGCTGGCGCGCAAATTCGAGGAGATGTGGCGCGCGCTCGGGCGGCCGGAGCGGATCGAGTTGATCGAGCTCGGACCCGGGCGCGGCTTGTTCGCGCGCGACGTGCTGGATTGGTCGGCGCCAACGTTCCCGGCGTTCGCCAGCGCGCTGCATACCACGCTGGTGGAGCAGTCGGCGACGCTGCGAAACAGGCTGACGGAACGTTTGGCTGACTTCATCAGCGAGGGGAAAGCGACGGTGGTGACGAAGCTAGACGAAGTCCCGCCAGCCGCGAATGCCATCGTCTTTGCGAATGAGTTCTTCGACGCACTGCCGGTGGACGTGATCACACCGGAAGGCGAGGTCCGGGTGGCCCTGGAACATGGCCGGATGACCGAGGAGTACTGGCCAACGAGTCCGGCGAATCAGGAATTCATTGACCGCTACGGCGTGTTACCTGAGCCAGGCGAGCGCGTGGAAGCGGCGCCGAACTATCGGCAGTACATGGACGCAATCGCCAAGAGCATGCAGCGCGGCTTCTGTGTGTTCATTGATTACGGCTACACACGCGGAGAGTTGCTGGCGGGCCGGCATCGCGGCACCGTGATGGCGTTCCGCCAACACACGGCGAGCGCTTCACCGTATGAGGCGCCGGGCGAGCAGGACATCACCGCCCATGTGAACTTCACCGCGCTGGCGGGGATGGGTCGCGACGCCGGCTTCGACGTACAACCGCTGGTGACGCAGGCGCAGTTCCTGATGAGCATCGGCGAAGCGAACGAGTTTGCCGACGCGTTCGCCGGCTGCGTGCTGCCGCAGGAGCGCGCCAAGGTGACGCTGCAATTGAAGCACCTGCTGACGGGAATGGGAGAGACGTTCCAGGTGCTGGTGGGGCGGAAGCTGGGTTAGCACGGTAGAAATCCCCAGGTCTGGCGCAAAAGACGCGCTCAGACCTGGGGCACCGGCCGGCTGACACGGGCGAGTCGCCCGTGTCCACATGGAAAAGGATTAGCCTTCGCGCGCGTTCATCACGCGCTTCCACTCGTCCTGGTTGATCTTGATCTTGCCGGCCTTCTCCATGCGGGTGCGGAGGTCGCCGACGAAGAGATTCACGCGCTCGTTACGCTTGCGGTCGAGCAGCGTTTCGCGCATCTCATCTTTGGACTTGGAGAATTCTTCGGCGGTGCCCTCCTGTTTTTCGAGCACCTGATAGATGGCGCCACCCGCGCCGGTACTGACCGGGCCGCTGATGTCGCCCTTTTTCAGCGCGAACGCCGGCTCCATCTGGGCCGCCGACATCGACCCGAGGTCGGGCACGCTGTCGTTCGGCGTCACCAGGTCGCTCGTCTTCACCGTGGCGCCAAGTTCCTTCGCGGCTTTCTTCAGGTCGTTCTCGGCATGCGCCCGATCGGCGAGTTCCTGGGTCTTGTTCTGCAGCAGTTCGGCGGCGCGCTGTTGCTTGAAGTCGGTCTCGACCTTGGCACGGATCTCTTCGAACGCCGGCGTGGAAGCGGGTTTCACGTCGGTGATCAGCACGACGACATAATTGCCGTTCGTAAGCTTCACGCTGTCGGGCGGCCCGTTCTTCTGCTGCTGGAAGGCGGCGTTCATGAATTCAGGCGCGGGGCCCACGCCGGGCAAGGTGTCGTTGCGGCCGAACCAGTCGCTCTGCACCACGTTGAGACCGTTAGCGGCCGCGGCGGAATCGATGCCGCCGGTCTTCGCCTGGCTCTGGACTTTGGTCGCAACCGCGTCCACGGCGGCTGCGTTCTTCTGCAGCGTGAGGTTGGTTGTGATCTGTTGCTTCACCTCGGCAAGCGGACGCGTGTGCGGCTGCTGGTGCTCGTCTACGCGGATGATGTGGAAACCGAACTGGCTCTTCACCAGGTCGCCGATCTTGCCGACGGGCTGGGCGAACGCGGCCTGGTCGAATTCCGGGACCGTCTGCCCGTGCTTGTAGTAGCCGAGCTCGCCTCCCACTTTCGCGCTGCCGGTGTCTTGCGATTCCTTCTTCGCCATCTCGGCGAAATCGGCGCCGGCGCGCAGCTTGTTCAGGATGTCCTGCGCCTTCTTGCGCGCCTCTTCCACGCCATTCTCGTCGACCTTGCCGTCAGGACCAGGCGCCGGAGTCTTGATGAGGATGTGAGCCACCTTGATCTGCTCGTCGACTTTGAACTCATCCGCATGGGAGCTGTAGTACTGCTGCACATCCGCGTCGGTCACCTGCACCTGCCCGCGCGACTTCGTGGCGTCGATGACGACATACTTCGCCTTGCGCTTCTCCGGGATGGAATTCTCGTAGCGCGCCTTGCTCTTGTCGTAGAAGGCCTTGAGCTCGGCGTCGGTGGCTTTCACCGTCTTGGCGATGTCCTCGGTGCTCAGCACGGCGTACTGCAGCTTGACCTTCGAGTGTTGCCGCTGGAATTCCTTCTGCACGTCTTCGTCGCTCACGGTAACGCCCGCCGCGATGGCGCCGCGCAGCTTGCGCAGCAACAGGTCGGACTTCACCGCGTCCTCGAATTGCGTGGGCGTCATGTTGAAGCCCTGTGCCAGGAAGTTCTCGTACTGCTCCTGGCCGATGAACTGGCCATTGGGGAAAAGCTGCTGGCCGAGCGGGCCCTGGTGCATCTCGTCGCGCAATTCGTTGTCGCTGACGCGCAGGCCCATGCGCTCAGCTTCCACCATCATGGCCTTGCGCAGGATGATGCCGTTGGCGGCGTTCTGCATCAGGAACGGCATGAACTCCGGCGGAAAGCCCTTAGGGAACTGCTGACGGCCCATGTTGCGCGCCATGGTCTGGACTTCGAGAGTGGTGACGTCCTGGTTGCCGACACGGGCGAGCGTGCCGCGGCTACCACTGCCCGAAAAATCACCGGCAGTGATGCCGGGAATCAGCGTGATGACCATGGTGACGCAGACGATGAGCAACAGGCCGCCCAACACCACCTTCTTCGTGGTCGTCGGGGTTTGCAGGAACTTGATCATTGCAGGTTGGCTCCAGCTGTAGAGGTAATCTTCGATTATAGCTTACGCAGCGGGCTGCTCCCGGCGCTCCGGGAGCGCCTGAGCGAGCAAATACAGGCCGAGAATGACCATCTCGGGCTCGATCGGGGCACGGTAGCGCGGATGCGGGAAGGTGATGTAATACGGCAACGGAAAGACGACGAGCAGCGCAGCGAAGAGGAACCACCCGCGGGAGCGATGCCGGATGGCCAGCCATAGCCCCCAGAACGCGAGCAGCGACGACGCCAGGAAGGCGAGGTGGCGCGCGTCGGTGGAGAGCTGGTTACCGGCGGTGCGCGGCGTCCCGATCCAGTAGAAGATCAAGCGGCGCAGGCAGAGATAGGCAAACCGCCCCGGATTGTGGGCGATGAAGTCAACCGCCTCGGCGCCGCGCTGCTGCACATAAGCCAGCTCGCCCAACTGCGCGTACTTGGCGAACTCAGCCGGACTCTGACTGGGATGGATCCACCACATCCATAAGCCGTCACTTTGCGGCGAATTGCCCATGCGCAGCTCGGCGCCGAGGTTCGAGCGGATGAAGACGAACTCGCCAAAGACCGCGTGGTTGCGCGCCAGCCACGGCGCAACAGAAGCGAGGACGACCACAAGAGCGGTGGCGACGCGAAGTAAAACCGGGGTCTTCGCTGTGCCAACCGACGGTATCCCACCCTTTCCTCGTCGCGCGCTGCGCGACTGCGGAAAGGATGGGGCACCCGATGGTTCGTTCGTGCCAATCGACGTAACACCCGGTCCGTGGTTGCGCAGTTCCCAAGCAGACCTGCCGAGAAAGAACGGGAGCAGCGATAGACATGTCGGATTCGATAGCGCGATCACGCCCCAGAGCGCGCCGGCGGCAGCCCAATCGCGCAGCGCCCAAGAGCGCGCGAGACGCAGCGCGACGAGGAATGCCGCGCTCAACAGGAACGCCGTGAAGCTCGTCTCCCACACCCAGCGCACCGCCCAATAGATCGAATACGGGAGAAGCGCCCAGGTCCATCCCGTCCAGCGCGCCACGCGCAGTCCGAAGCAGTGCAGCGCGATCGAGTAAAGCGTCCAGCAAGTCAGCGCGGAGAAGAGGCTGTTCAGCGCCAGCAGGATCCAAGCCGACGCGGGCGTATAGATGCCGGTGATCCTAAAAACGCCCGCGACCAGGTAGGGATACACGGGCGCGACCCAGGCCGTCGGTCCGGTGCCCGGGCGGAACGGCGCGCTGAAGCCCTCGCCGGCGGCGATAGAGCGCGCGATACGACCTGTCTCCCAGCCGAAGCCGAAATTCTCGTCGCGCGACATGCGGTAGGTGTGCCCGAGCGTCAGGACAGCGAGACGCAATACGAGCGCCACCACGACCATCGCGACGGGACGACTAAGCCAGGCGCGCAGGGACATTCCCGAGAGTGGAAATCAAAGCGGCGATGCGCGCAAGCAAAACGCCCGGCCGGATCAGCCAGGCGTCATGAACTCAAGAGCTTCTAGAAGAACTTCTTGATGCCGGTCTTGAGCTGGTCGCCGTTACCGCGCGTCAGGGCGCGGTCCACGATGCCCTCGATGCCGAGCAGCACGGTCTCGCTGGTGGCCGGCGCGGAAGCATGCAGCAAGTCGTCGCTCCAGCGCTGCGGCTTGAGCAGCAGGTTGGGCAGGACGGCCGCCGGCTCCGGCAGGAAGGCATACACCAGCCAGGTGACCAGGCTCGCGTTGAACGCGACCATGTAGATGATGTTCAGCGCGGCGTCGCCAAAGGCGAAGCGCGTGCGCTGCGTCAGCAGGATGAGCTCGACGGAAGCGTTCAGGCCAAAGCCGAGGATGATACCGAAGACCTGGTGCCGCGACGTGACGCCCAAATGCTTCATGAAGAAGACGAGCATGAGCAGCAGACCGCACTGCATCACCATAACGGCGCGCTGCACGCTGATGATGACCGAAGAGATGAAGGCCGCTTTCACGCCGGCCGTGGTGGCCAGCATCAGGATGGCCATGAGGGCCACGACGACGCCGGCCCATTGGAAGAGCGTGCTTCCGAAGTCCTTCAGGCCGCGGTGCGCGCCGAACATCGCGCCGAACAATTCATAAATGACCGCAAAGCTGAGGATGGTGGTGATCGAGTTCAGCGCCCAGTACGTATAGAAGTAGGTCTTATAAGGGAAGGCGCGCACGGCCAAGAGCACGATCTCACTGCCGAACACGTAAAGCACCGTGGAAAAGAACAGCGGGAAGCGGCGATGCAGCTTGCGGCGGAAGAACATGACCGCCAGCCACACCTGCAGCACCGGCTGCACATACCACAGCGCGTAAAAAAAGAAAGTGGCCATGACCGGCGGAGAGCATACCTCCCCGGCCGCCGGAAGCACAAGCCTTAAGCCGCCGGCGGGGCCATTACCACGGTAACGCGGACAGCGCTATTTGTTTGCGGGTTCGAGCTTGCAGGTCGGTACACTGGGGTCGCAAATCGGGATCGGACCGCCGGCGCCAAACATGGTGGCAACGGTGGAAGGCGGCTGCGTGGCAGCCGAGTAGGTCCCGACGGCAAGCAAGGCCAAGGCAAGAACACGGGCGATCTTCTTCATTTCTGGCTCCAGAGGTGAAAGATTGTTTTGGGCGCTTCCTTAGGAAGGCGAGGGGAGTATAGGGGTGATCCGCCCCGGGCGGAAGTGTCTTTTTCCTAAAAAAGATACACCACCTTTCGTGTACCAATCTGGTAATTGACAGACCTCGTTTTTCCAGCTAACAGCCTTAGGACTTCTTAGGCTTTTTCTAAGGTTTACCATTTATCAAATAACTTACCTTTGCGATTAAATCCTGAGTAAACCTTAGGCAGGGACCCACCGCCGAGTGCGGCATTCCATCCGATGGTCGTCATAGCGGAGTTATCAGGGTCGAGTAGATAGAACACCCCTGAACCTAAGTAATCCACAAGTGAGCGATATCCGGCTGCCGGGACACTGACCTCTCGGGTGCCGCGCCATTCACATTGTGAGACTTAGAGGCCTCAAGACCGACTGTGGAAAAGATTGAGGATTTTCCAAGGGCCGCGATTCCAAGGCTACGGATGGCCGATCATCACCGGGATCGAGGAGAACGGACCCAGATCGTCTTCGAGCGCGATGGCCGCAACGGGCACACTGCTGTGGATCGCGATGGAACCGACAAAGTTTCCTGCGAGGTCCGGCAAGCCGGCGAACTCGGGCATCGTCTGAACGCTCTGCAGCAGTTGCGAGTTGGGATTGATGGTCCGATTCGCCGTGGCGAGGATGGTCCCATCCTGCTTGCGCAAGGTGAGCGTCACGCTGGCAGAGGTCGAGGGCCCGTTGGCGTTCGCGATCGCGACGCCGACGGTGCGGCCGATGGAGTTCGTGATGCCGGCGGGTTCAAGCTCAACCGGCAACGTGAAGTCGGTGAGCTCCGGAGAATTGTTGAAGCCGATGGTGTTGACCGGTGTGCCGCTACCATCCACGATTTCGAAGAAGAGATTCGCGCCCAGGCTTCCGGCAGCAGTCACGAGCGCCCATTGCACCGTGCATCCGGAGGTCGGAGTGGTGGCGATGCGCGTCGCGCCGTTGGCCGCGATACTCACGCTGGTCGGCAGCGAGAACGGATTCGTCGCGCTTCCCTGCTGATTGAAGTACTGGAGCGTGACGTTGTTCTGCGCGCCGGTGAAGTT
>CAYWSH010000109.1:0-12059 GCA_964460655.1 uncultured Terriglobales bacterium
GAGACGAGCGCCAGCACGAACACCAGCAGCACGAAGGCGGCGATGAAGCCCAGGCTCATCGGCGCACCTTGCGCGCGGATGGCTTCCGCTGCCGGCCGTTACTACGCGCGATCAAGGAATCGCGCAATCCCAGCCGGGCGCGCAAACGGAGTTCGAGCGCTTGCATCTCGCCCTTGTCCGTCTCATGGTCATGACCGGCGAGATGCAACATGCCGTGCAGCAGCAGGACTTTGAGCTCATCGCTGACAGGATGGCCGTAGCGCCGGGCGTTCTGCGCGGCGATTTCGCGCGAGATCGCGATATCGCCGGCAAAAGCAGCGTCCCGCTGCACCTTCGCACCCGCAGGGAAAGACAGCACGTCCGTAGGCTGGTCCTTGCCGCGGAAGCGGCGATTCAGGTCCCGCAGCACGGCATTGGACGCGATCAGGACGTCGACTCGCCCTGCGAGCCGCGCCGACCTGGCGGCACGCGCGGCAAAGCGCGACAGCCTCGTCTCGCTCACTCCCGCCACCGGCTTTTCGAAGGTGATCACGTTAAACAGAACGGGAGGGCCACTGCCCTCCCGTTCATGATGATTCTACTCCGCCGGCTGCGCCGGTTGCGAGCCCGGAGGCTCGCGCCGGACCGTCTCCACTGCTTCCGCCGTCGCCGGCGCATCGTCGGCCGCCGGCGCCGCGGCGCGTGTGTTGTTCAGCGCCAGCGCCATCTGCGCTTCGTTCCGCGGCCGGCTCGCGTCATAGGCGCGAATGATGCGTTGCACCAGATGGTGACGCACCACGTCCGCCTCGCTGAAGTAGCAGAACGCCAGGCCCTCGACCTGTCCCAGCACGTCGATGGCCTCCAACAGCCCGCTGCGCGCGCGGTTCGGCAGGTCGATCTGCGTGATGTCGCCGGTGATGACCGCCTTGGAGTTGAAGCCGAGCCGCGTGACGAACATCTTCATCTGCTCGGTGGTGGTGTTCTGCGCTTCGTCGAGGATGATGAACGAATCGTTGAGCGTGCGCCCGCGCATGAACGCGATGGGCGCGATCTCGATGATGCCCTTCTCGAAGTATTTGTCGATGCGCTCGGGATCCATCATGTCGTAGAGCGCGTCGTAGAGCGGCCGCAGATAGGGATCGACCTTCTCCTGCAGGGTTCCCGGAAGGAAGCCGAGCCGCTCGCCCGCCTCGACCGCCGGACGAGCGAGGATGACGCGGTTCACGCGCTTCTGCTGCAGCGCGGAGAGCGCCATCGCGACGGCGAGGTACGTTTTGCCCGTGCCCGCGGGACCGATGCCGAACACCATGTCGGTGTTCTCGATGGCGTCGAGGTAGAGGCGCTGATTCAGGCCCTTCGGCTGCACGCTGCGCTTGCCAAAGCTGCGCTGCCGACCGGCTTCAGCGAGACCGCGCAGCGTCGCCGACTCGTCACTGGCCACCACGCGCAGCAGGTCGGCCAGATCGCCGTTCTTGAACTGGTGGCCGGCACGCTGCAGATGGTCGAAGTCGGCAAAAACACGCTCGGCGCGCGCGACGTCGCGCGGCGCTCCTTCGATCTCGATGGAATCGGAACGCAGGTCGATGGTGACGTTCAGGCCGTCTTCCAGCACGCGCAGGTTCTCGTCACGCGTACCAAACAGGGATTCGACGTTAGGAGTGATTTCGATGTTCTTCTTCATTGAGCGTTACAGATCGCTCCTGCCTGCACGCCTTGGGTGAGACGCTGCAAGGGGTATGGATTGTCTGGATGATGACTGGAACGGAGGTTGCTTCGCCAGAAGCGAGCGTACATTGCGCGTAGATTACCCCGTTCCGGAGATGGCGGCAAGCGTAACCAAGGGCACTCGCGAGAGGTGGCGTACGGCAGCTCCTTGTCTTGATTGGATGATTCCGCCCCAGGTATTAGTTCGCCCGCGCTCGGCGCAGTTTGACCAGATCGTCCGTATCCCGTAAAATAGCGTTTTCAATCGGTCTGCTTGGTAATCCCTAAGTAAGGACAAACAAAGAGTTTATGGCGAACCATTTTTCGGCGCTGAAGCGCGCCCGTCAAACCGAGAAGCGCAATGCGCGTAACGTCGCGGCCAAGAGCAGCCTGCGGACGGAGATACGTGACCTGCGCGAGAGCCTGGCGGCGGGAGATCCGGCGGCCGCACAGACGCAATACCGCGAAAGCACGGCGGCCATCGATCGCGCCGTGACGAAGGGCATCCTGCACCGCAATACGGCGGCCCGCTACAAGTCGCGCCTCGCCGCCCGGCTGAACAGCCTGGGCGCGAACAAGAAGAAGTAGCTCTCGTCATCCATCAGCGAAAAGCGGCAGGCACGCGCCTGCCGCTTTTGCTTTTCGCAGTACTTCGTTACTGCGGCCTTCCGTTGATGACCGGGATGGAGAAGAACGGCCCGAAGTCGTCGCCCACACCGATGGCAGCAAGCGATTGCGTCCCGGAGACGGTGAGCAGCCCAACGAAATTGCCGGCCGGCAAGACAGAAGCGAAGGAACTCCCGACGTCGAACGCCGTCTGGCTGAACGCGCCTAGGGTGACGGTCCGCGTTCCCAACAGGTTCCCGAAGCGGTCATAAAGCTTCATGGTCACGGTGTTCTGCTGCGCCGAGACATTGGCCATCGCGACGCCGACCGTGCGGCCGACCGCGCTCGCATTCGGGCCCGGCTCGAGCTCGATCGGCAGCGTGAAGTTCGTACCCTGCGGCGCGTCGTTGAAGCCGACCGTGTTGATCACGGCCAGGCTCTGTCCCTGGCTTTGACCGATCTCAAAGAACGTGTTGATACCCAACGACGCCTGCGACCCGACGATGGCCCATTGCACCTGCGCCGGCCCGAAGCGCTGGGCTTCCTGCGTCGCGATCCGTACATTGCCGCTGCCCGCGAGCGAATAACTCTGCGTATCCGTCCAGACGCCTGCCTGCGAAACGTAATTCACCGTGACCGAGTTGGGCAGCAGACTCATGTTCAGCAACGTCGTCTTGGTGACAAAGCCCGCGCCGGAAACCACGTGCGGGATCACGTAGGTGAAATTCGCCTGCGGTATCGGAGTGGTCGCAACCGTGAACGGCAGTGAATTCGAGGCGCCGCCGCCCGGCGCCGGATTCACTACGGTGATGAAATGGACGCCTGGGGTCGCAATGTCCTGACTCGTGATGGCGGCCTGCAATACGCCTTGCGTCACGTACGTCGTCAGCCGCGGTGACCCGTCCCACTGCACGGCTGCCCCAGGGACATAGACACCGCCGATCACGAGCAGGTTGAAGGCGCCGCTCGTCGCCAGGATCTGCGAGGGTTGGAGTGACACCACCGCCGGCACAGGGCTGACCGTGAGCGCGTTACCGGTGAGCGTCACCGTGTGCGGACCGCCGGCGTTGTCGTTGATGATCAGTGATCCGCTGAATTGGCCACCGCTTACGGGAACAAAGTTGACCGTGATGGTGCAGGTGCTGCCCGGCGGCAGCGCCTGCGGAGCAGGCGGGCAGTTATTGTTCTGCAGGAAGCCCGTACTGACGGTGATCCCGGTGATCGCCATCGGGCTGGCGTTGCTCACATTCGTCACCGAGACGGTCTTCGGCGTGGAAAGGCCGTTGACGATCTGCGTCCCAAAATCGAGAGCGAGCGGCAGGATCTGCGCCACGGGCGCGCTTGATTGCACAATGAACCAGTTCCCGCCCAAGATGCGCCGCGAAAGCTGCCCAGTGATATTCGGCGTGTAAGTCGGAACACTGAACCCGATAGCGGAGGGCGCGGCGACCGTGTCGTCACCACTGAACGCGGCGGCCGTCGTGGGACCGAGCAGGACCTGTATGGTTGCCGTGCCGAACGCTGCGCCATTACTGATGGTGAGGCCTATGGCCGGCGACTGGCCGTTGGCGCCATCATTCGGCGTGGCTGCGGTGACGATGTTCAACGAGAACGGCTGCGGACCATCGGCGATCGTGTCGTAGATGACGCGACAGCTCCCCGGATTGAAGGTAGTAGGGATCGCGCACGTCAGGCTCTGCGTGGTCCGGGCGCGCAGGATCACACCGGTAGCCGCACTGCTGGCCGAAGTCGATATCGACGCGGGAAAAGTGAGCGTCACCCCCGGCGGGATGGCCTCAACATCGAAGGTCACGCTGGTGGCGCCGACACAAGGTTGGGGCACGCCCTGCGCACAGGCAGGAATGTCCTTCAGGACACCAGAAGCAGCCGGCACATAAAAGCTCGCACCCACATTGCTCTCTGCCCAGGTGATCTGTGCAGGCGTGGTCAAAGTGCCGCCGTTCGCGCTCTGACTGCCAAGGCCCACGCTGCCGATCGCGCCATTACGCGTGGTTACGACCGGGCTGCCGACCATGGCGGAAGCGGAATTGAGCGCGGTCGGCTGCAAGCTGTGGAAGGCGACGTTCGCCGCGGGATTGGCCGACAATCCCCCTGCGCCAAGATTGATCGTGGTCGCATCGATGCGGATGTTACGGATGCGGATGGCGGCACCCACCAAGCCCGTGGTCAGGTCGCCGCGTGTCCCGGCGCCGCCGAAGTTCGTGATCAGAATGGCCGACGCCGGCGCCCCATTCGGGGCCGTTGTTGGCGCCACCTGCACCACCGGCAACAGGGTGCTGCCGTTGCTATCGTAAACATCCATGAAAAGAGACGGATCTCCGAGCGAG
Source organism: uncultured Terriglobales bacterium (assembly GCA_964460655.1). Taxonomy (GTDB): domain Bacteria; phylum Acidobacteriota; class Terriglobia; order Terriglobales; family Acidobacteriaceae; genus CAVUAF01. The sequence continues at coordinate 4,638 of CAYWSH010000109.1, forward strand.
CGTGCTCCCGCCGGGTCGGTGAACGGATAGATGATGCGCGCGCTGTAGGTCAGCGAGAACTGCTGGTTCGCGGCGAAACAGTTCGGAGCATTCGTGTTGCCGTCGTCATAGATCAGCAGGTCGGCGACGCGTTCCGTCATGCCTTCGTTGCTGATTGGCACGCCGCCCACCGGCGCTGCCGCGAACGACAGGCCAACGTTCCCTTGTACGTTCGTGTTATCGCAGGCGCCTGGGGTCGAGCAGGAGAGCGAGGTGATGACCGCCACCTTGCAATCGGGAAAGGCAGGAGGTACGAGGCTTACGGCGATCGCGGCAACACACAACAACACCCGGCTGGCACTGCGCATGTCTCGGCCCGTCCTCACGCCCGGAGCAACTTCGACTAGGGGAAAGCATTGTGCTGCATGGGCAGGCGGAACTCAATGTCTTTCCCGCACTGAACCCGAGATCAGACGCTGAGTTCTTCCTGCTGCCACGAGGGGGCTGCCGGGCGCGGCTCGGCGGCCAGGGCCATCACCAATTGCTCGAGGACGAGGCGCTTGCTCGGCGGGTTCGAACGCAAGCCCAGGTCAGCACGCGCGATGAGTCGCAGAGCCTGCGTGAGTTCGCGCCGTGACTTGTAACGGCGCGCCTGGCGGATGACATCTTCGGCGGCGAACGGCGGTACACGAAACCCTTGCCACAATGCCTGCCACAGCGCGCGCGAGTCGCGCACATTGCGCTCGCTGATCACCAGCATCTGGCGGAACGTCTTCGCCAGCATATATAGATGACCGATGGCCGCATCCTCACCGTCGCCGCTGGCCAGCATGCCATCGAGCACTTCAAGAGCGCGCGCTTTGTTCTTGGCAGAGATCGCGTCCGTCAGCTCATAGAGCGAGCGCTGCTTCGCGGCAAGCACCATGGTCTCGACGTCGCCCAGCGTGATGCGCTTCTTCTCACCGACGTAGAGGATGAGCTTTTCGAGCTCGCCGGCGATCATCATCATGTCGCCGCCGAGCGCGTCCACGAGCTCGCGCGCGGCATCGGGCTCGAGCTTGACCTGTTGTGCCGTCGCCGACTCCGTGGCCCAGCGCACCGCTTCGCCCTCTTCGACCCGCGCCAGCTCGATCATGCCGCAGTACTCACCGAGGGTCTCGCGGATGCGGTCGTAGCGATCACGGTCCTGCAGCTCCATGCGCCGCGGATCGGCCGGTATGCTGATGTGGTCGGCGAGGAGAATAAGCAGCGCGTCCGGATTCGGATCCTTGCAGTACTGCTCGATCGCCGCAAACTCTTCTGCGTGTGAGCCGCGCCCGTAGAGCAGCTTGACGCCGCGGATGAAAAACACCTGGAACGGCGCCATCAGCGAGGGGGTACGGGCGCGATCGAGTACCTCCCGCAGTCCCGTCTCCGCCAGATCAAACTCGTACAGGCTGAAGTCGCGCATGTCCGGCGGGACCAAGTGTTGCAGGATGGCCTCCCGGACGCGCCGCCGGAAGAACGCTTCATCGCCGACCAGGACGTACGCCGGCTTCAGCTTGCGCTGCTGTACGTCGCTGGCGAAGCGCTCGGTCTGGGCGAAGGTGCCGGCCATCAGAAGCCCTCGAGGATGTTGCTGACGAGCGTGCGCGCGAAGTCGCGCGCCAGGCGGTCCAGCGCGGGCGATTCTTCGTCAAAGAAGCTCGAGATCTCGCGCGACACCTGGTACTGCTCGCGGAACGCGTAATTCGGGTTCTCGTAGATGACGGCCCCGTTGCGGTCGAGCATCTCGACCTTGAGATTCACGGTGACGAGCATGGTCGACGCGCGGCCGGTCTTCGCGTCGTAGGTGAGCGGCGACGTGCTGGTGGAAACCACGGTGCCGCGCAACACGGCGTCGGCATCCACGCTGTTCTCCGGGATGATGCGATAGCGCGCGCGCGTGCCGAACTCGCGCACGACCGCGCCGGTGAGAACCTGTTCCAGCCGATAGCTGTGCGTCTGGTTGGTGAACGTCGGGACCGCGATGACATGGACCGCCTGCGGCAGATGCGTGCCGCGCCCTGCCGTGTGGTAACCACAGCCAGCCGACGCGATCATCAGGAAAGTGAACGCGAGGCTGCCGGGTCTGCTACGCATGAAGGAGCCATCTTACCGGCTGCCCGGAAATGTCGGAAGGTGCAACGCTGGTGCGCTATTGGACTCGGCCGGGTACGGCGGTGCTGGTCTCGGCGCACTCCACCGCGTTCATCGCTCCGATCACGAGATTATCGGCCGCTGCCCACAGCCAGAACGCGTTCTCGCGTTGCTCGTCGCTCCGCACCGCGACCAGGACGTCGTTCTGCCCCGCAGCGCTCACGTTGGTGGGCGATTCCTCCGGCGCCTGCATCACGTTCACGTGTTCGCCGGTGAGCGCCTGCACCACGTCGGCAAGCTTCGTCTTGCGCTCGGTCTCGAGATAGATCGAAAACGCATGCGAATGGAACGTCGGTCCCTGCACCACCAGCAGCGCGGGCGCGGGAATCGTGGAAAGCTGGCCGTAATGCCGCAGGATGCGCCGCTCGACCGCTTCAAGATTCAGCGCTGACTCGGCGCCGTACCGCGGCAGAAGATTGAACGCGACCTGCGCATCGAAAGTGTCCTTGGGCAACTGCTGGAACGACAGCAGATTCACCGTCTGCTGATGCAGTTCGTCCATGCCGCGCCGTCCGGATTCGCTTGCCGGCTCGAACACGGTGGCTGCGGCGGTACGCAGCTCAAGGCTGCGCCGTGCGCGCCCGAGCAGCAGCGCGAGCACGACCGCCGCGGGATGCGCCGCGACCATCAGTTTCGATTCATGTCCCAGGCCAGCGCCGCGCTCACGCTCGATCCACGGCGCGCGGATCACCGCGCCCGGTTCGTCTTCGAGGCCATACGAAAGATCGATGACGACCGCGCCGGTAGCGCGCGCCAGGTGCCAATGCTTGCGCGTGAACTCAGCATCCGACGCGAAGAACGCAAAGTCCACGTGCTTGAAGCTCTCGGCGCGGACACTTTGGATGAATGTGGCCTCGTCGCCGACCGCGTCGATCTGCCCCAGCGATTCGTCGTCGTCGAGCAGCTTTACGTCAACGGCGGGAAACTTGCGTTCTTCGAGCGCGTCCTTGAGCTCGCGACCCTTCAGCGTGGCCGCGCCCACGATGGCGATACGCCGCATCCCGGTCCAGCTACCGTTGATGTTGGGTGCGGCCGCGCCGCCCGACTTCGTCGTGGTCGTCATCGCAGCTCCGAAGCTTCCTGCAGCGGCGGTGGAGGCGGTGCGCTGCGCCGCCGGAAGGTGTACGCAAGCCGCGCGAACACGCCGCTCAACATATAGGTCAGCGCCATAAAAAAGAGGACGTAGTCAGAAAAACTCCATATCGCCGCGATCAATGCCGCCACACCCACGACGACGTAGAACGGATGCCGGTTGCGCAGGTCGATGTCCTTGAAGCTGTAGAAGCGCCAGGTGCACACCATGAGGTAGCCAACGGCGATCAGCAGCGCGCCCCAGATCACCGCCAGCCACCAGTGGTTGAGCGGCTCGCCGTGCGTGAAGTGGATGGCCGCCGCCACCACGCCGGCGCCCGCGGGGATCGGCATACCGACAAAATACTTGCGCCCCGGGCGTCCGGGATTCGATGGTTGCGGATTCTTCTGGATGTTGAAGCGCGCCAGGCGGCTCGCGCCGGCGATCAGGAAAAGGAAACTTGCGATCGCGCCGAGCTGCAGCAGGTGCTGGTACACAGCGGTGGTCGGCTCCGCCGGCAGCAAGCGGAAGCCCCACATCCACGCCACCACCGCCGGCGCGACGCCGAAGGTGATGACATCGGCCAGTGAATCGAGCTCCCTGCCGAAATCGCTCGTCGTGTTCGTCAGGCGCGCGATGCGCCCATCGAGTCCGTCGAACAAGATGGCGAACCCGATCGCTTTCACGGCGTTGTCGATCCGCCAGGGATCCGAGGCCGTGGCCTGCATCGTCTGATGGATCGAGTAATAGCCCAGCGCGATGTTGCCGGTGGTGAACAGCGACGGCAACAGGTACATGCCTTTGCGCATGCGGCGGCGTTGCGCGTCGGTGGCGCGACGGCCGAACGGTGGGCGCGGAAAGCTCATGCTCATGCGTGCTCCCCCGTCGTACGCCGCGAGCCGGACGGCAGATCGGCCGTCACGCCGGCGGTCAGGCGCGCCACAATGGTGGCACCGCCGTGCACGCGGCTCCCGACGCGCACCTGCGGCTCCGCGCCCTCTTCGAGGATCAGGTCGACGCGCGATCCGAACTTGATCATGCCCACCCGCTGCCCACGCGCCACCGTGTCGCCGACTCGCGGCGTGAACACGATCCGCCGCGCCAGGAGGCCGGCGATCTGCTTGAACACCACGGTGGTGCCTTCGCCTTCGATGGTCACGATGTTCTGCTCGTTCAACTCGGCGGACTGCGCACCCATCGCGTTCACGAACTTTCCCCGGCGGTACTCCACATTACGTATGACGCCCGCGATGGGCGAACGGTTCACGTGCACGTCAAAAACGCTCAGAAAGATGCTGATGCGCGTCCGCCGCCGGCCCTCCACGCTGACCTCGCCGACCTCGGTGACCTTGCCATCGCCCGGCGCGACGACCGCGCCAACCGTCTGCGGGACGACGCGCTCCGGATCGCGAAAAAACCAGAGAAAGAACAGCGCCAGGAGTCCCGCGGGCAACGCGTACCAGGCATTGTCGGTCAGCCACACGATCACGCCGCCCACGAAGGCCAGCCCAAGTGCGTAATAGATGCCGTCGCGGACCATGCGCAAACGACGATTATACGTTCTGCGCCGCGAAACACCGCGGCCCGCGAACGCACCAGCGTTGCGGGCCGTAGAAGGGATCAGCCGATCGTCCGGTTCAGGCGACGTTGTGCGCGCGCCGGAATTCCGTCTCGATCTTTTCCATCTCGTCTTTCAGGCGCAGCTTCAGCTTCTTGAGCCGCACTTCTTCCAGCTTTTCTTCTTCACTGAGGAACCGCAGATTGCTGAGAGATTCGAGACGTTGCGCGTATTGCGAGTGTTCCTGGGTTAAACGGCGGAATTCATCGTTACCGGAGAGGAGATGCTGTCTGGAATCGGCAGCGGCCATTCACGCGACCTCCTGCAGAAGGTTCGGAAACGCTATCACACGCTTTCCGGGCGCGGCAATGGGATTTATGTGCCAACGGAATGCACCGGAAAGTGGGCAGTCTTACTGCTTTTCTTCGACCAGCGAGATCCCATACAGGACGGCATCTTCCGGCGGATCCTGGTAGTAACCGCGGCGCCGACCGGCCTCGCCGAAGCCGCATTTTTCGTACAAGGCGCGTGCCGCTTCGTTCGATTCCCGGACCTCGAGATAGACCTTCTCGCCGCCACGCGTCCGCGCCTGCTCGCAGAATTCCTCGACCAGCCGCGTCCCCAGGCCTTGCCCGCGAAGCGGCTCGCTGACGACGACGTTCTCGATCTCCCACTCCGTACCAAGCGGCAGGCCGGCCAGAAAGCCCTCGACGGCGCCCGCGTCACCCTCGATGACGAGCACTTCGCGTTGCACGCCTTCATCGGCCGACGCGAACATCTGCGCATAGCGCTCCGTGCTCCACTGCGCGGCGGTACTCGCTGTGCGCGCAATGGCGGCGATGCGAGGAACATCTGCGGCGGTGGCGGTGCGTATCTGCATCAGAGCTTCGGTAACGAGTATAGCTCGGCGTCGGAGCGGCGTATGTAGTCGGCGTCGAGAAGTTCGGCAGAGATAGTCTCGCCCGCTTGGAGCTTCGCAGCCCCGAGGCGGGCAATGTCGGCCGCGCCGGGCATCGCGACACGACGAGCCGTCAAGTCCAGCGTCTTCACATCGGCGTCGATCGTCTCATCCGGCGTGACGAGAAGTGCCGGTGGACGGAGCAGCTCGGCGAGCTCGCTGCGCTTGACCACCAGCTGGCGAATCCGTTGCAAACCCGTGCCCGATTTGCGGTATTCACCGAGATAGGCTTCGTTCCGCCCGGCATCCAGCAATGCAACGATGCTGCTCCCGACCGCTGGCGATCGCGCCTCACCGGCGAGCACAGCCACCGCCTCGAGCACCGAGACCGCCGCGATGGGCTTGTGCAACACATCGGCGAGCGCCTTGACGGCCGCGAGTCCCACACGCAGACCGGTGAACGAACCGGGTCCAGCAGCGACCGCGAATCCGTCCAGCTGCGCGAGCGCAAGCTTCTGCTGCTCCAGCAGCGCTTGCACTTTGGGGACGAGCTCAGCGGAGTAGCTGCCGCCGGCAAGCGGCGCCTCGGCCAGCAGCGCGAACGAATCGCCTTCGGCGCGCGCGAGCGCGATGCCGCCGTTCTTCCCTGCAGTGTCGATGGCGAGAATCAGCACGGTGAGTCTTCAATTCCGCAATTCCGCAGTTCCGCAATTCCGCAATGGTCAGACTCCCTGCGGCGGGTCTTCACACAACTCCAGCAGCACGCCGCCGGCCGCTGACGGATGCACGAACACATAAAGATGACCGCCGGCGCCGACTTTGATCTCGTCGGTGATGAGCTTCGTGCCCTGCTGCTTCAGCTTGTCGACCACCGCGGCCAGGTCCGGCACGCGCAGCGCGACGTGATGCAGTCCCTCACCGCGCTTGGCCAGGAAGCGACCGATGGGCGAATCCGGTGACATAGGCTCCAGCAGTTCGATGCGCGTCTCGCCCACCGGTACCATCGCGATGCGCACCGCTTCGTGCTCGACGGTCTCTTCGCCGACGATCTCCAATCCCAGCCGCTCGTAGAACTGCTTCGCGGCCGCCAGGGAGTTCACCGCGATGCCGAGGTGGTCAATGTTGAATGACGGCATAGAAACCTTTCACCACGGAGGCACTGGAGACACGGAGGAACTTAACTCAATGTCATCCTGAGGCCTGGCTTTGGCCGAAGGATCCCACGAGTGCCAGTCGCCAGCGGAGAGGACCGCAGGCTTTTCGGCCAAAAAGCCTGAACAATATTCGTTGTGCTGGCAGTCACTGGATCCTTCGCGCAAAGGCAGCGCTCAGGATGACTCCTCTGCGATTTTGTCGTCCTCTGTGACTCCGTGCCTCCGTGGTTTAAGCCTTCTTCATCAAGTCTTCCACCAACGCGTACGGATCGCGCTTGTGGTCCGCGACCTCGCCCGCCAACTGCGTCAGCTTCTCGTCGCCCACCTGCGCGCGCACGCGTTCAAGGGCTGCGACCCGCAGCATTTCGAGTAAACGTCCACGCCAGTTCTCCGCGCGCTTCTTGTCGCGCTGCCCGCTGCCCGCAATGTGTTGCGCGTACTTCTCGATCGCCGTCGCCAACTCCGTAATGCCCTTGCCTTCCGTCCCAACGGTCTTCACCACCGGCGCCGACCACGCATCAGGCCGCGCGGCCAGCGACTGCATCGCGCGGATCTCGCGCTCCACGCGCTCGGCGCCCTCGCG
>CAYWSH010000110.1:0-9286 GCA_964460655.1 uncultured Terriglobales bacterium
TGCAGCGCGCTGGCATGGCCCGTCTGCTCGATTCGCCCCGCTACGTGCTGTGGCGTGTCTACTGGGCGCACGCACCGCTGGCGTCGCTCGGTATATCTGTGCTCGTGATCGTGGCGAACTACTTCTTTGCCCTCGGCGTGCCGCCCGCGACATTCCCGCTGTATTGGCTGCTGAACCTCACGGTCGTTCCCGTCGCGCACGTCGTCTATGAATTCGCCGCGATGGAGCGCGCGGTGCAACCGCTGATCCATGAGCTCGCGCAACGCGGCGTCCGGCCCGCCGACTCCGGCGCACCGCCCTTCACACTCAATCGCCGCATGGTGGTTTTTTTCCCCGGTCTTGCACTGTCGCCGATCCTCATCGTCATCTTCTCGATCGTTGCGCGCAGCCGTAGCCCGCATGCGCCGCCGCTCAGCCTCTGGGATCTCGCAGCTATCGGCTTCGGTTGCGTGGCGGTGATCTCGTACCTGATGTTCACGCTCGGCTCGCAACTGCGCGATCAGACGGCCGCGCTCGTTGGCGTGCTCGATCGTCTCGGCCGCGGCGACCTGAAGGCCCGCAGTGAGCTTTACACCACCAGCGAGTTCGGCCAGCTCGCCGGCCACGTGAACGACATGGCGGTCGGCCTCGGCGAGCGCGAGCGCCTGCGCGACCTCTTTGGCGCCTACATGACGGCCGAGGTCGCCCACGACCTGCTCGCGCGCGGCGAAGACACCGAAGGCCGTACCGACAAGCGCTTCGTCGCCATTATGTTCGTTGACGTGCGTGGCTTCACGGCCTTCAGCAACAATCGCGAGCCGGAAGTCGTGGTCGGCGTGCTGAATCGCTTCTTCGAGCAGGCGGTGGAAGCGATCACCGCGAACGGTGGCACAGTGAACAAGTACCTGGGCGACGGGCTGCTGGCGATCTTCGGCGCGCCAGTTCGTTTGCCGAATCCGTGCGCGTCCGCCATCGCGGCCGCGGCTGAAATGGTTCGACGCCTCGACTCCATCAACGTCCAGTTCGCGGCGGAAAACCTTCCGCCCGTCGCCATCGGCGTTGGTATTCACGCGGGCGAAGTCGTTGTCGGCACGATCGGCGCCCAGCGCCACAAGCTGGAGTACACCGTCATCGGCGACGCGGTGAATGTTGCCTCGCGCATCGAGCAGTTGACCAAGAAACTCGGCGTTGCCGTGCTCGTTTCCGCCGAAGCGCTCGCCGCCGCGGGCGCCGATTGGCAACGCCGCGCCGGCGCACCCGCTTCCGAGCAGGTGAAGGGCGTCGAGCGGCCCGTCGTAGTGCACGCCATCCCCACGGAAGCCTCTGCACGCTCCGGCGCCTGAGCCGTGCCTTCCTTGGTTCTAGGTACATCTGCCGCTATTGTTCGCGCCGCGCGCGCGTTCTAGATTCGCCACAGATCGTTGTGGAGGATCTAATGACGAAGCGACTCCCCCGGCTGCTACTGGTTCTTGCGCTCAGCACGTTTGCCTCTGCGCAAGACGCTCCCGTGCAACATCCATCCAAGCCTTCACCAGCCCACACCGCGACCACGACTCCAGCACCTGCACGCACGCCGCAACCCGCGCCAGTTCCAGCGCAGGAGCAACCGCGCCTGTCAGTGCCTCCAGCCGTCGCGCCAGCCGCACCTGCGGCTGACGCAGCGACCAGCGAAGCTGCTGCTGCCGAACGCGGCGCGGTCGTTGCCGGTACCTACCTTCCCGTCGGCGCCACGTTGAAGATCAGGCTCGACGCGCAACTTTCCACGGCCCAGAACCGCGAAGGCGATCCCTTCACCGGCCACGTGACTGAGCCGGTCGCGGTTGAAGGCAAGACCGTAGTGCCCGTCGGCGCAGTCGTTGAAGGAAAAGTGCTGCGCACCACGCAGCCACGCCGCATCAAGGGCGTCGCCACCATCACGCTGCATCCTGAAGCGCTCGTCATGCCCGACGGCACGCGCTATCTCGTCAGCGCCGCCGTGGTCGACACCGCTTCGCCGAAGCAGTTCGACGTGGACGAAGAAGGCCGCATCAGGCCGCGCAGCCAAAGGCTGAAGGCGCTGCGCGATGTTGGTATCGGCGCCGGCGCGGGCGCACTTGTCGCCGCCGCCATCGTTCACACGCCCCATGCCACCGTGGTCGGCGCTGGCATTGGCGCCGCCGCTGCTTTCACCCGCATGCTCATCAGCCGTAGCCCGGAACACCTGCCCGCCGAGACCGAGCTGTATCTCGAACTGAGTCGCCCGCTCGCGCTGACGCAGACCGCGCCGACGCAGACCGCCTCGGTTGTAGCCGGTCAGCAATAAGCAGTCCACAGGGAGGAGGAGAGGATGGGAGGTCCTGAGTTTCTCCTCTCCTCCCTTCCTCCCGGTGGATGTTCAGTAGTTTTGCGCCGCTAGCTCCTGCTCACTCAGCACGCCGAGTTCGACCCACCCCTCCTGCGGCAGCGAATCCAGCGGCAACCACTCTTCCCACAGCGCTACCCGCACCCGCACTTTGCCGCCGCTCTGCGCCGCGACCAGGGCCAGCGGCAGCCGTACCTGGACGTCGCTATGCAAGCGAAACTTTACGTCTGCATTCTGCACGACGCTGTCTTGGCCATCCGCTGCCTCAACGCTCCCTTCGCCGGCTGATAGTTCAGTGCCGTGCTGTGCGCCGTTCTCCAGCGTCAACGACCAGCGCACCCAGCGCGCGGGCTCTTCGCTGCCCGCAGCCAGGCTTTCCGCGTAGAACGACACCGTCCGCTTCTCCGCCGGCAGCCGATTCCCGGTGAACGCCGCGCGCGCGTAGAGATACTTCTCATCGATGCCGGCTTGCAGCTCGTCGAGCATGAACTGACGGCCGTGCATCGCTCCGCCCTGTCGGTCGGCGCTGTACGTCGCCGCTCCGATCCAGTCAAAGTAGCTGGGCGCTTTGTCGAAGTCGGCGTGCAGGTACGCTGTCTGGGGTACGAAATGAGGCGCTGCCGGCGGTCCCGCGATCGGCTGCGCCAACGACTCCGGCGCGACTCCGCCGAGCGCGCGATAAACGTTCGCCAAGTGCGCGCGATACAGTTCGTCAAAGTCGGCGTCGTTGGCTGAGTGATGCTCCGGTCCGTACCACCAGTTCCAATCGGAGCCCTCGGCGATCAGCAACTCCTCGAAGGCGAGCGTACGTGCTTCGTCGGACGCCTGCTCGGCATGTTCCTCATAGAAATCCCGCGCTTCGCCCAGCAGATCCCAGGACCGATTGTCCTCGGGCGCGCCGATCCACACATTGAAGTTCGCATTGATCCACGAGCCGGGCGTGATGCCGTTCAGCGTGCCTCGTTCCGTGTGCCCCGCCAGCGCCTCGGAGATCGTTACGGCTTCCATCTCCGGATTGCGCTGCAACCCGTCGCAGACGCGCCGCAGGAATTCCCTGCCCGACTTCGGGTAGAACTCCCACGCGTTCTCGCCATCGAGGATGATCGGCACTAGCGCGTCTTTCCCTTGCTCGCGCAACGGCGCAGCCGCTTGCCGGATACGGTTCAGCAGATGGTTCGCTGCATCCGCCGGCGGCATGCTGGAGTACACAAAGCCGATCAGGTCGCTGATGGCGTGGTCGCGGAAGACGAAGTCCACCGTCGCTCCCTCTCGCTCATAACGCCACGGCCGGCACAGCAGTGCAGCATCGGCAGCGCTCAATGCTCCCGCGTCGTTGCGCTGGAACGTCGCGCCGACGGTGCGGCCGAGCACGCCTTCATCGCTCGCCAGCCACTCCACACCCGCTTCGTGTGCCACCGCGATCGCGGCTTCCGAGACGCTGCCTTCGCTCGGCCACATACCGCGCGGACGCGCGCCGAACACGCGCTCGTGCAGGTCAAGCGCCCGCACGATCTGCTCGCGCGCGTCTTCAGGATGCTTGAAGCGCCGGCCCGGCAACGCCAGGCCCGGCGCTGACTGCGTGCCCGCGTCGGTGTCGCAGACCAGCGGCAGGATCGGGTGATAGAACGGCGACGTCGAGATCTCGATCCCGCCGCGCTCCGCTGCCTTGCGATATTCCGGCAGGATGCGCCCCAGCAGCTCCCGTTCCTTCGCCACCACAAATCGCTGGTCATCCGCGCTGAAGTCCGCTCCCTTCGCCACCAGCCCGGCGAGGTCCGGCTCCGCCAGGAAAAATTCGTCGCACCAGGCGAGTTGCGACAACACCTGCAGGTCGGCGTAATCCTGCACACTGAATGCCGCCTCGGCTTGGTCTGGGCGCGAACCCGCGCCACGGTAGCGATCCCATAGCTCGGCATAACGGCGGTAGCGGCCGATCAGGTGCGTCGGTTCCGCCTGGAAGAGATGGCGCAGCGCGAAGCGTCGCTGTTCGCTCGTCAGGTCGGCGGCAGGAACGGCGACCACGTCGAGGAAGGGATCGCGTGCTGTGCCGCTTACGTAGTCCTCGAGCTGCGTGATCAGCGACGGCACCAGGTTGAACGTCTGGTGGACCTCGGGGAACTCCTCCAGCAGTCGCACCATGCCGTAGTAGTCCTTCAGGCCGTGCATCCGCACCCAAGGCAGGCGGTATTCGCCGCTGACCAGGTCCTTATAAAAAGGTTGGTGCATGTGCCAGAGGATCGCGACGCGGATGGACATGAATGCAGTTTCCAGTTTCTCGTTTCTAGTTTCTAGCACACCGGCCGAATCCGCATGTAGCGCTGGCGTGTCGTCGGCGCGCCTTGGGCGCGAACCTGCGATTCCCCTTGCCGCCGGGCGCTCGAAACTAGACACTAGAAACTAGAAACTGCTGTGCGGATCCTGACGCGCTACATCTTGCGAGAGGTCCTCAGCCATGCGCTCATTGGCGCGGCGCTGTTCACCTTCGTCGTCTTCATGCGCGACATCGGCCGTATCATGGAGCTGGTGGTGCGGGCCAGCGCGCCGGCGCTCGGCGTGCTCAAGATCCTTGTCTTTACCCTGCCGACCGCGCTCACGGTCACTATACCCATGGCCGTGCTGGTCGGCATCCTGCTCGGCCTGAGCCGTCTCGCCGCCGACACCGAGATCACCGCCATGCGCGCTAGCGGCGTCGGGACGTGGCGCTTCGTGCGCGTGGTCGCCATCTTTGCCGTCACCGCGTGGCTGCTAGCGCTTGCCAACAACGTCTGGCTCGCGCCGCGCTCGGCGGCCGCCCTCACGGGACTGCAAGGCGACTTGCGCAACGCCCAGGTCTCGTACGAGATCCAGCCGCGCGTGTTCTACGAAGACTTCAAGGACTACGTCCTCTACGTGCAGGACGTAAAGGCCGTGAGCGGCGCGGCCATCTGGAAAGGCATCTTCCTCGCCGACATCAGCACGCCGGGCTCGCCGCGCATCACGCTGGCGCGCCAAGGCGTCGTGGCCGAGCAATCGCCGGGCAGCCTGCGGTTGCATCTCGACAACGGCTCCACGCACCAGATCGAGCTTAAGACGCCTGAGCAGTACACCATCTCGACCTTTGACCAGACTGATGCGCCCGTCGAATTGCCGGCGGCTGCCAAGCCCGACACGCGCACGCCTTCCACTGCCGAGCTCTCCACGCGCGACCTATGGCAGCGCGGCCGCGCGAACGCCAACGCCGAATCACGCTGGTACTTGATCGAATTCCACCGCCGCCTCGCGCTCCCGACCGCGTGCCTGGTGCTCGCCATGGTCGGCATTCCGCTCGGCCTCTCGGCCCGCAAAGGCGGCAAGAGCGCCGGCTTCGTACTGGCCATCGTCCTCGTGTTCGCCTACTACTTCGTCTCGCTGGCAGGCGTGGCGCTGGCGCGCCAGGGGCGCATGTCGCCCGCCATCGGGGTCTGGCTGGCGAACCTCGTGTTCGCTATCAGTGGTGCCTGGTTGTTGTGGCGCATCGAGCATCGTCCGCTGGACATCGGTTGGTTGCGCGCGCTGCCCACGCGCCTGCTCGAGCGCGGACGCCGCTGGGTCACGCTACCGTTAGCCGGCGAGGGTAACGGGGGACCGCTCGTCCTACGCCTGCTGCGCCGCTTCGGCACGCGTTTCCCGCTGCTCATTGACGATTACATCCTGCGCGAGTTCATCAGTTACACCGGCATGGTGCTCGCCGCGTTCCTCTTGCTCACGCTCCTCTTCACTTTCTTCGAGATCCTCAAGGACGTCCTCAAGAACGCCATCGCGTGGGACGTGGTCGTCGAGTACCTCATCATGGTCCTGCCCTCAATGGTCTACCTGATGACGCCCATGAGCGTGCTCATCGCCGTGCTCGTCACCTTCGGGCTGCTCGCGCGCTCCAACGAACTCACCGCGATGAAGGCCACCGGCATGAGCATCTACCGCGTCGTTCTGCCCGTGCTCGTCGTGTGCGCGGTGCTCGCGGGCGTTCTGTTCACCTTCGACCAGCTCTACTTACCGCGCCTGAACCGCCGCCAGGAGACGCTCTTCAACCGCATCAAAGGCCGGCCGGCGCAGACTTATTTGCAGCCCGGCCGCAAATGGATCTTCGGCGAGCGGCCCACCATCTACTACTACGAATTCCACGACCAAGACCGCTTCGGCAACATCTCGGTCTTCGAATTCGATCCGCAGACCTTCGAGTTCACCCGTCGCGTCTCCGCCGCCAGCGCGCACTGGGAGCCAGCCCTCCACAAATGGGTCTTCGAGCGCGGCTGGGTGCGCGACTTCCGCGGCAACGCTATCGCGCAGTACGACACCTTCGACGTGAAGACCTTCGATGAGCTCAACGAGCCGCCGGAGTACTTCCGCAAGGAAGTGCGGCAGTCGCAGGAGATGAATTACGCCGAGCTCGACCGCTACATCCACGACCTGCAGCAAAGCGGCTTCAACGTCGTCCGCCTGCGCGTGCAGTTGCAGAAGAAGCTGGCGTTCCCGGTCATCACGTTCGTGATGGCGGTGCTGGCCATTCCCTTCTCCGTCTCCGCCGGCCGCCGCGGCGCACTCACCGGCGTTGCGGTTGCGATCGGCATCGCCGTCGTCTATTGGGTGGCATCCGGCTTGTTCGAAGCGATGGGCAACACCGGCTTGCTGCCCGCATTCCTCGCCGCTTGGGCGCCCGATCTACTGTTCGCGCTGGGCGGCGGATATCTCGTGCTGCGGGTGCCGACGTAGCTTTCGCGATTGTCATCCTGAGCTAAGCGCCGCGAGCGCGCCGACGAAGGGCCCCAATCGCGGTAATCAGTCAATCTGTAGGCGGATTCGAGATGTACGCCTTAGAGACCCGCAGGACGACATCGTTCGGCGAGAACCCGACGCGACCCGATTCGTCACGCTTTGTCCTGAACCAAACACGAATCGTCACGAATAAGATTTGGTTGTGGTAGTACGCGGACTCGGACGCGGCGTTGAAGCCTGCAAGGTGGAAGTGCTCCTCCAGTTGGCGCCGTGTAATGCCTGGCTTGATCGCATTCACGTCAAGCAACGCCTGCGACACCCAACTGTGATCGCACGGTGTTCGCGCCGGCTTCTGCGCGATTGCGGGTGCGGCCAGTATCAACAACAAGAGCGCTATTCTCATAATTCACCTGTACAGCGGCATTCTATGGGTCGCTGCTAGAATCTCGTAACGGTGTTCAAGAGTCTCCAACCCCTCTTCCCCTACTTCCGCCGCTATAAGTGGAGCTTCGTCGTCGGCGCTATCTCGGTCCTGCTGCACAACACCATCTGGATCCTCTTTGCCCAGGTCTTGCGCGTCGCCATCGACGACATGCGCGCGGGTGTCACTGAGCAGAAGATCCTCAAGTACGCGCTCGAGCTTGTCGGCGTGGCGTTCGCCAAGAGCATCTTCCAGTTCCTGACGCGCTGGGTCGTCATCGGCGTGTCGCGCGAGATCGAATACGACCTGCGCAACGACCTCTTCGCGCATCTCGAAAGCCTCAGTTGGTCGTACTACCAGCGCACACGCACCGGCGACGTGATGGCGCGCATGACGAACGACCTCAACGCCGTCCGCATGCTGCTCGGCCCCGCCATCATGTACACCGCGAACACGGTGATATTCACCGTCGGCGCGTTGGTGTTCATGTACCACTTGAGCCCGAGCCTCACGCTCTACGCCTTCCTGCCGCTGCCCATCGCCAGCATCGTTATCCAGTATTTCGGACGCCGCATCCACGAGCGCTTCGAGCGCATCCAGGCGATGTTCAGCGAGATCTCGGCGCACGTGCAGGAGAACCTTTCCGGCGTCCGCATCATTCGCGCCTACGCGCAGGAGCAGCACGAGATCCAGAAGTTCGAGGCGGCGAACCGCGAATACGTGAACCGCAGCCTGCCGCTCGCGCGCCTGATGGGAATGCTATGGCCGGCGCTCGAGCTGCTGCTCGGCGTGGCGATCGTGCTGGTGCTCTGGCTCGGCGGCCGCGAAGTGCTGCTCGGCCGCATGACGCCCGGCGACTTCGTCGCCTACAACGTCTACATGGTGCAGTTGACGTGGCCGGTCATCGCGCTCGGTTGGGTCATCAACATCTTCCAGCGCGGCACGGCTTCCATGATCCGCATTAACGAGATCCTGGTTGAGAAGCCGGAGGTGACCGATGCGCCGCAAGCGCGCGACCTGCCTGTGCGCGGCGACATCGAATTCCGCGACCTGACGTTCGCCTACGACGGCCGCGCGGTCACGATTCCCGCCGCTGATGGCTCCGTCGCCGCGAACAATGGCAAAGGACGAGGCGACGCCGTGCTCCACGGTATCTCGCTGAAGATTCCCGCCGGCACGAGCCTTGCCATCGTTGGCCCGACGGGCTCCGGCAAGTCGACGCTCGTCTCGCTCATTCCCCGGATCTTTGATCTGCCGCCGCCCAGAGGCGGCTCGAACGCGCCGTCCGGTTCGCTGCTCATCGACGGCCACGATATCCGCGACTTCGCGCTCGCCGCGCTGCGTCGCGCCATCGGCTTCGTGCCGCAGGAGACGTTCCTGTTCAGCGACACCATCCGCGAGAACATCGCCTTCGGCGCAGTGGACGCCTCCGCAGAGCAGATCAAGCGCGCTGCCGAAGCCGCCAGCATCGCTGCCGACATCGAATCGTTCCCTGAGCAATACGAAACGCTCGTGGGCGAGCGCGGCATCACGCTCTCGGGCGGCCAGAAGCAGCGCACCGCCATCGCGCGCGCTCTCATCCGCGATCCACGCATCTTGATCCTCGACGACGCCCTCTCCAGCGTTGACACCTACACCGAAGAACGCATCCTCGATCACCTGCGGCAGATCATGCGCGGCCGCACCACCATCTTCATCTCGCACCGCGTCTCCACCGTGCGCAACGCCGACCAGATCGCCGTGCTGCACGCCGGCCGCATCGTCGAGCTCGGCACCCACGACGAACTCCTCGCGCGGAACGGCTACTACACCGA
>CAYWSH010000110.1:9386-11890 GCA_964460655.1 uncultured Terriglobales bacterium
CGCCCCGTCGCGCCTTTGCGGAAGAAGATGTCGGGCGCTTCCTGCAACAGCTCCTCGACCTTGCGTCCTGTGCGTTGTCCGCGAAGCTGCCCGCTCTCGAGCGTGACCGCATACTGCACGCCCGGCGCAAGCTCGTAAGTCCCGGCAAGGTCGGCAGCGACCGGCAACGACGCATTCGCCGGCGGGTCTTTGTATAACCGCATCCCTTGTGTCGCGGCGATGCGCCACACGCCGCCCTCCAGCACCCACGTGTCGGTGAAGTGGTAGTTCTGCGTTATGGTCTGCCCGAAGATCGTTTCGTCTTCATCCAGCAGGTAGCTGAGGATGGCAACGTCGCCGCGGCGCAGAAAACTCGCCTTAGCGATCTTTATGTGTCCGCTATAGCCGGCTGGCAGCGGCCGCAACTCGTCGAGGAACTCCTTCTTCGTGAGCAGCCGGCCGTCGTCCGTAGCGACCAACGCATCGTCGCGCAGGCATTCGCGCCAAGGAGCCATGTCGCCGGGAGCGATCGCATCCATCAGTCTCTGCGTGACTTCGCGTACCTCCGCCTCGAGCTGCGCTGCGTTCCCTGCCGGACACTTCACCGTCTCCGCCGCCGCGCACGCTAGCATCGCCAGCGTGACCATCAACGCCCTCACCATACGTCCTCGCTTCACAGATAAGAGAACAACCGGTTCCTCGACCCGCCCTTCACACGCGCGTACCACTTGCATATCGGATAAGAGATGGCGACCACCGCAGCCCACACGCCGTAGATCACCGGCAGGCTGAAGCCCCAGCCCGGCGGCGAGCCGATCCAAATCCCGCCGCTCAGCGGCTCGGACAAATACCAGCGCCAGTTGCCACCGCTCGCCATCCCGAGGCCGATCGCAAAGCAATGCGCCAGGAAGGCATGCAGCAGGAAGTAGAAGAATGGCACGCGGCCAAAGACGTTGAGAAACCCGAACGCCGCTCCCCAGGCGGCGTTCCGCTCGTAGCGCTCGATGAATGCCAGCACGAGGAGCGCCAGCCCGAGTGTCACCAGCAGGAACTGCAGCGACACCGGATACTTCGTCACGTTGAGGAACGAGAGCGCCGTGCGCCACGCGGTGCCGCGCCACACCCACGGTCGCGGATCACCGTAGAAGTTGCCGGCACGCAGCGCGGCGAACGCCAGCACGCACGCTATGCCGAGCCACAGCACTCGCCGCGGCCGGTCTTCTTTAAGTCCTGTCCACCACTTGCCGAAGCAGAAGCCCAGCGCCATCACTCCCGGCCACGGGACCAGCGCATACGCCACCAGCACGGCGAGCTGCCGCGGATCGCCGAGCAGGAATCCTGGCGAGTGCAGCAAGCGCCACGCCCACGCATACGCACCCCAGCGATCCGGCGTGAGCGGATCGAGCAGGTTGTGTCCAAAGACGAGCGCAGCGCCAAATGTCGCGATCGCCCACGTCGGTAGCCGTACCAGCGTTGCCATCACGATCATCGAGAGGCCAATGACCCATATCACTTCGAGCAGTTGCACATTCCAGCGCCAGCTAAAGAGCCACACCACGTGCACTACCGTCACTTCCAGCAGGCACAGCCACGCGCCGCGCACCAGTAGGAAGCGCGACACATCCGCGGCGCTCCGCCGCTGCAACTGGAACACGATCGCCATGCCCGCGAGGAAGACGAAGCTCGGCGCACAGATATGCGTCACCCAGCGCGTCAAGAAGAGAGGCAGCGTCGTCCGCGCCGTGTCCAGCGGGTTGATGCTGGCGTCGGTAAGAAAGTCGCGGACGTGGTCGATCGCCATCAGGACCATCGCCAGCCCGCGCAGCGTGTCCACGGCGGTGACGCGCAGCTTTGCCCGTCGCTGAATAAGAAGTGTCGCGAGGGTGGGCGCAGCAGAGGTCATCCGATGGAACTCAGGAGAGCACGTCGCGCGCCAAAATGCTGCCCAGACCGAGACGAGTCGTCAACTTCTTGCGACGGCCGGCAGGCGCGCTTCCGCGATCACGTAGAAATCGGCCGCAGTGATTCCAGAATCCACAGCGGCCGACATGACGCCATGCTCTAGTTCCCTGCCACCTTCGTCCCCGTACCCGGCGGGTTCTTCACGAACCGGTCGAACCAGTTGATCATCTCCCAGATCACGTGCTCGGTGGTCTCGCGCGCCTGGTAGCCGTGCGCTTCGTACGGCAGCGTGACGTACCGCACCGTGCCGCCGTTGCCTTTGATCGCCTGGTACATGCGCTCCGATTGGATCGGGAACGTGCCCTGGTTGTCGTCCGCTTCGCCGTGGATCAGCAGGATGGGCGTGCGGATCTTGTTGGCGAACATGAACGGCGACACCTTGTTGTACATCTCGGGCGCCTCCCAGTACGTGCGGCGCTCGCTCTGGAAGCCGAACGGCGTCAGCGTACGGTTGTACGCGCCCGAGCGCGCCACGCCCCCGCGGAACAGGTCTGAGTGCGCCAGCAGATTCGCCGTCATGAACGCGCCGTAGCTGTGCCCGCCCACGCCCACGCGATTGCGGT
>CAYWSH010000111.1:0-11841 GCA_964460655.1 uncultured Terriglobales bacterium
TCGCTTTCTACCTGGCGCGCTTCAGCCAACTGGTCACGCTGAACTGGCTGCTGACGACCCTGCTGCCGTACGCGGTGTTCGCGTTCATCGTCGTCTTCCAGAATGAGATCCGACACGCGCTCGCCAAACTCGGGCGCAAACTCTCGCTCGGGCGCGGCATCAGCTCCGATGAAGGTGAGGCCTACGACGACATCGTGCTGGCCGCGAACCTCTTTTCGCAGAACCAGACCGGCGCGCTCATCGTGATCGAGCGCGACATCGGCCTGCGCACGCACATCGAGAGCGGCGTGCGGCTCGACGCGTTCCTGTCCTATGACCTGCTCGCCACCATCTTCCGGCCCAGCGCGCCGCTGCACGATGGTGCGGCCATCATCCAGCGCGACCGTGTCGCGGCGGCGGCCTGCTTCCTGCCACTTTCGATGAACCCCGTGCTCTCCACTCAGCTCGGCACGCGGCACCGTGCCGGCATCGGCATCACGGAAGAGACGGATGCGCTCGCCGTCATCGTCTCCGAGGAGAACGGCATGATCTCGCTCGCCGTCGCGGGCACGATCGAGCGCGACCTCAGCGCCGAGCAGTTGCGCGCGCGCTTGAGCGAGCTGCTGCAGCGTTCCCTGCCCGCCGTCACCCTGCCGACGCCGATCACCGGGCCCGATCCGCGGCGCACGGCCGTCGCTCCTATCGACTCGGAACCCGCCGACGTCCCCGAGAACGGCCCGGGGCTGCGGCCGGCCGCGCGGCGCGGCGAGGAGCGGTGATGGACTGGCTGCGTAGGTACGTGTTCCACAACATCGCGCTCAAGCTGCTGTCGCTGGGGAGCGCGTTCCTGTTGTGGACGGCCGTAGCACGCGAGCCTGCGGCCGAGATCGCCCATACGGTCCCGATCGAATTCCTGCACGTACCTGACGATGTGGTCATCAGCTCGCGCTCCACGCCGGAAGCACAGGTCTGGATCCGCGGACCGCAGCGGTTGGTGCGCGGTGTGGGGCCGGCGGAGTTGCACGTCACCGTAGACCTGAGCCGGCTGCAGAATTCCGCCGGCGAGCACGTGTTCGACCTCGCACCGTCGTTCATCAAGGCGCCCACTGGCATCGAAGTCATCGAAGTTGTGCCTGCGCAGGTGCGTCTGCGCCTCGACCCGCGCCATCCCACGCCTCTGGCCCCATGAGCAGCTCGCCCAAAACCCGACAGCTTTTCGGCACCGACGGCATTCGCGGCGTCGCTGGCGAGTTCCCGCTCGATGCGGTCACCGTCTACAGCATCGGCGCCGCGCTGGGGAAGCGCATCGCGAAAGCAGGCGGCGAGACGCGCGTCGTCATCGGCATGGACACGCGCGAATCGAGCCTCTGGATCACCGGCGCACTCGCCGCCGGACTCGCGACGCGCGGCGTACAAGTTGCGAGCGCCGGCGTCATCACCACGCCCGGCGTCGCCTTCCTTACGCGCACGCAACGCTTCGCCGCCGGCATCGTCGTATCGGCCTCGCACAATCCGTGGCACGACAACGGCATCAAGGTCTTCGGATCTGACGGCTTCAAGCTCTCCGACGATGATGAGCACGCCGTCGAGCAGGACATCTTCGCGCATCTCGGCGAGCAAAAGAGCGCGCCGCCTGCAGGCGATGTCCCGATCAGCGAACGGTTGCACTCCACCTATGTCGACTGGCTGGTCGCGCAGGTAGCGAGCACTCCGCTCCGCGACCTGCGCGTATTGGTGGATTGCGCCAACGGCGCCACCAGCGGCATCGCGCCCGAAGTGATGGCGGGTTGTGGCGTGCAGGCCCATTTTCTGCATACCACGCCCGATGGCCGCAACATCAATGCTGGCTGCGGCGCCCTGCATCCCGAACTCGTAGCCGCCGAAATGAACGCCGCTTCCGGAAAGTACGACCTCGGCGTCAGCTTCGATGGCGATGGCGATCGCGCGCTCTTTGCTGACGCCAATGGACGCGTCGTCAATGGCGATGCCGTACTGCTGCTCGCTGCGCGCGACATGCACGCGCGCGGCGCGCTGCGCGCCGATACCGTCGTCGCCACCACGATGTCGAACATGGGACTTGAGGCCGCGCTGCGGCACGACGGCATCCGCATGCTGCGCTCCGCCGTAGGCGACAAATACGTGCTCGAAGAGATGAAGCGCGCGGGCGCCGTCCTCGGCGGCGAGCAGTCGGGCCACATCATCTTCCTCGACGGCGAATCCACCACCGGCGACGGGCTACTCACCGCGATGCGAGTTTTGCAGATCATCGCGACGTCCCGGCGCTCGCTGGCGGAGCTGGTCGCTGACCTGCAGGTCTTTCCCCAGGTCATCAAGAACATTCGGGTGCGCGAGAAGAAGCCTTTCGCGGAGGTCGCGAAGGTTGCGGACGCCATCGCCCATGCCGAACAGGAACTCGGCGACAGCGGGCGCATCGTAGTGCGCTACTCCGGTACCGAGCCGCTGGCGCGCGTCATGGTCGAAGCCGCCAGCGCGGCCGACATGGAGCGCCTGGCCGAGCACGTCGCCGGCGCAATCCGCAGCACGCTCGGGACTTAGATGCCCTGATTACCTCGGGGTTACTCGCGCGCAGCTGTGCCGTTACTGGCGTGACGTTTACAGTCCAAAGCCGCAGGAGCATGATGCGCCTTGTTAGGCGGCTCTGGGGGAGGGCTGCCAAGGGCGCTGCCGCATCGAACCAGGTGCGCGGCGCTTTCTTCTTTATTCTCTGTCGCTCCGCTCCAACACCGCTAGAGAGCATTTCGCTACGATAGATATTCATGGCGCTTGTAGCGGCCGGCTCGGCCCGCAAGTCGGCCTCGCCGGCTGGGTTTTCAATAACCAATAGCGCATAGCCAATAACCAATGGCACTCATCCACACCATCGGCCACTCCACCCGCACATTCGACGAGCTAGCCGAAGCGCTCCACGCACACTACATCGTCACGCTGTTCGACATCCGCGCCTTCCCGATGTCGCGCCGCCTGCCGCATTTCAACCGCGAGTACCTGGACGCCGAACTGCCAAAACGCCACATTCACTACCACTGGCTGCCCGCGCTCGGCGGCCATCGCAAGAAGATGTTGAAAGAATCGCCGAACCTCGGCCTGCGCAACGAGAGCTTCCGCAACTACGCCGATCACATGCTGACGCCGGAGTTCCAGGGTGGCGCGACAACCCTTGTGGAAGCAGCACGTGAGCATGAAGCCGCAGCGCGCGGTGGAGTGACCATCATGTGCGCCGAACGCGTCTACTTCCGCTGCCACCGCATGCTTGTGTCCGATTATCTTGTCGCGCACGGCCACACCGTGCTGCACATCGACGGCGTGGGGCCTGCGCGTTCGCACAAACTGCTGGCCGAAGCGCAAGTGAAGGATGGCGAGCTGGTCTATCCCGGGCTGTTCTCCGCGTCGCATTAAGCACACGAAGGCACGAAATGACGAGGGTCTGTCGCTGACCTCGTGACTTCGTGCCTTCGTGGTGGATCTGAACTTACAGCGCGACCACTGATTCTGCCTGCCAGCCCTTGGGTCCCTTGATCAGCTTGAACTCGACGGCCTGGCCTTCCTTGAGCGAGCGGAAACCGTTCGCTTGGATGACCGAGTAGTGCACAAACACGTCTTCGCCATTGGAGCGGCTGATGAAGCCGTAGCCCTTGGCATCGTTGAACCACTTCACGGTTCCTTGTTCCATGGTGCGGTCATTGTCCTTGAATGAGATTGCTGCGGTGAGTCAAAGGCGAGAGGCAGGGAGGCAACCGCGAAACGGTACCGCTGCTACATCTACTCCGACACGCGACAGCGGCACAGGATACAGCACGCCGCAGTTTTTGCCAGTAGAAATCCGTGTGATAACTTCGAAAACCTACGCGGAAGGCAACCGGGCGAGCCCGTGCATGGCGAGCCCGCTGGCAAGAGGCCTTCCAGTCCTTTGCAGCGGATTGAATGGTGGGCGGTTTGTCGCGAAGCGACCTGAACAGATGATTGTTGGAACTGGAATTGACATCGTGGAAGTCCCGCGCATCGCCGCTGCGATCGCGCGCTTCGGCGACCGCTTCGTGCGGCGCATCTTCACCGACGCCGAGATCCGTTACTGCCGCTCGAAAGCCAACGCCGATGAGCGCTTCGCCGCTCGGTTTGCCGCGAAAGAAGCGGCCCTGAAGGCCCTGGGCACGGGATGGCGCGGGGGTATCGCCTGGCGCGACGTTGAGGTCCGGCGCGAACCCGGTGGGCGCCCGACCGTGGGCTTCACCGGCAAAGCAGCCGAATTCGCCGCTCGCCTCGGTTCTACGCGCACTTCACTGTCCTTATCTCATACAGAGCAGCACGCGATCGCGAGTGTCATCCTCGAGAAATGAACACCTACCACAGAGACACGGAGACGCAGAGACAAATTCGACGTCATCCTGAGGCCTTCGTTTGGCCGAAGGATCTACGGGTTTCTTCTTTACCTCTTGAATTCTTCCCTTTGCCTTCCTCCGCGTCTCCGCGTCTCCGCGGTGAACTCTTCTGATGCGCGACCGAACGCTTGCCGCCGTCGCGCTCGTCAGCTTCGCCAGCCTCCTGTTGGAACTGGCGCTCACGCGCCTGTTCAGCGTGGTGCTCTTCTATCACTTCGCGTTCCTGGCGATCTCGATCGCGCTCCTCGGACTCGGCGCCGGCGGGGTGTTCTCCTACCTACTCCGTGCGCGCCTCGCGCGCTTCTCGCTGCGTGGGCTCGGTACGACGCTCAGCATCTTCAACGCCCTCGCGATCGTCGGCGTGCTGGAGGTCGTACTGCACACGCCGGTCGGACTCGAACTGGCACGCCGCAACTTCCTGCGCCTGACGATCATTTATCTCGCATCGGCGGTGCCGTTCTTTTTCACGGGTGTGCTGTTCTCGACGCTGTTCGCGCGCGAGCATCGCCGCGCAGCAACGCTTTATGGTGCTGACCTCGCCGGCGGCGCGCTGGCTTGCCTGGCCATCGTGCCACTGTTGAACTTCATCGGCGGGCCGAATGCGGTCATTGCGGCCGCTGTGGCAATGGCGACAGCAGGAGTACTGTGGTCGCGTGTTGAAGACCCAGACGAGCACAAACCGCTCGTCTGGGGCACCCGAATCTCGGTGTTGTTGTCAGCCCTGCTGGTTGCCGTCATCGCCGTCAACTACCACGGCCGGCTCATCGACATCGTCTACGCCAAGGGCATGCGGCGCGACAAGCCGTGGATGCTGTTCGCGCGCTGGAACGCCATCTCGCGCGTCGAGGTGAACCAGGTCGGCGAGTCGAAGTACATCGTCATTGACGCCGACGCCTCCAGCGCCATCATGAACGTCGACCCCAAGCGCTGGTCCGAAGACGTGCCCGCAACGCCGCACGGCACGGGCCTTCCCGAGGCCGAGACCTACAACTGGAAGCGCGACCTGATGGCCGCGGCGCCCGCCATCGTGAACGTACTGCGGCCGAAGGGCTCATACGCCATCATCGGTCCGGGCGGCGGTGTGGACGTGCTGCGCGCCGTAGCGAACGGCTCGCCTTCGGTCACCGGAATCGAGATCAACCCTATCATCGCCGACACAGTCATGCGCGGCCGCTACGCCGACTACGCGTACCACCTCTACGACCTGCCGCAGGTCCACATGCACGTCAGCGATGGGCGCAGTTTCATCCGCGCGAGCAAAGAAAAGTACGACGTCATCGAGATGACCCTCGTCGACACATGGGCCTCCACCGCCGCCGGCGCCTTCGCGCTCAGCGAGAACAATCTCTACACCGTGGAAGCGTTTCGCGAGTACTTCGACCATCTGAAGCCCGACGGCATCATCGCCATTACGCGCTGGGAATTCGCCCAGCCACGGGAAGCGCTGCGGGTGGTGACGCAAGAGATCGAAGCGCTGAGGACTGAAGTAAACAGCTACAACGGTCTCGCGACGGTTTTGCACTTCCTTGTCGTTGCCGATGGAACGCTTGACGAGGATGGCCGGCCGGTGACCGTGTTGGCAAAGAAGACGCTATTTGAGCCCGAGGAAGTGAAACAGGTGCTGGATCACCTTCGTGCCAATACGAACCTGCACCTCGTGATGGCTGGTGTACCGTCAAATTACCGCGCTTTCATGGACAATGCGCCATGGGTGCGAGCTGATGCACTCCAGCCCTTCGCTGCTGTCATGGTTCAAGCGGATTATGACGCTAGAGCCCGCAGAGGCTTCGGCGCGCGGCCTGGCACCTGGGCTTGGATCGAGGAACAACAACTTAGAACGTATATTCGCGACTATCCCTACAACATTTCTCCCGTTTACGACTCCGCCCCCTTCTTCTTCTTCACCCTCAAGACCGGCGACGTTTTCCGTGGCGTGCTCTCCGGCAGCGGCAAGGGGATGGACTGGCGCATCAACCTCGGCATCGTCGTGCTCGGCCTCGTGTTGCTGATCTCGTTGGCGGCGGTGCTGGCGTTCCTGGTGCTGCCGCTCGCGGTGAACACGCTGCTTAAGAGGTATGGAGCCCGGCAGCCCTCGGCCGGGCAGCCCGCTCGGGGGCGAGCGGGCTCCATGGATCAAGATTTGCCAACCGCCAACCGCCAGCGGCCAACCGCCCTTCTCTACTTCATCGCTCTCGGCCTCGCCTACATCCTCATCGAGATCGCCTTCATCCAGCGCTTCGTCTTGTTCCTTGGCCATCCGACGTATGCGCTCACGGTCGTCGTGTTCCTCATGCTGCTCTCCAGTGGCGCGGGCAGTCTTGCTGCGCGGCGAATCATCCCACCCTTCGCGCCAAATGCAGGCGCTCAGGATGGGGCACCCGACATTCGTGGCGTCCGCAGACCGCTCGCGGCTGCCATCGTGCTCGTGCTGCTTTATGTCTGGCTCCTGCCGCTCGTCCTGACGACGCTCGTCGGTCTGCCGTTCTTCGTGAAGCTCGTGATCACTGCGGTGATGCTCGTTCCGCTCGGCTTCGTCATGGGCATGCCATTCCCCACGGGCCTGCGCGCGCTTGGTTCCGATAGTGAAGACTCGCTCGTCGAATGGGCGTGGGCGATGAACGCCGCTGCCAGCGTGCTCGGCTCGGTGCTGGCGATGATCATCGCCATCCACTTCGGCTTGAACGTGACGCTGGCGCTGGGCGCGGCGGCGTATGTCGCAGCAATGGCGACCGTCCCAGCTCCCCAGCGACGCTGAATCTGTGATCCTCGGCGGCCAGATTTCACCCTATCTGTTAGAATCCGCGTTTCTTACGCTGGGGGTAGCTGTGCCGAGCCAGAAACAGGTCCGCTGGGCGGAGCTGCGCGTTGGCCTGACGGTCATCTTCGCGGCGATCACCTTCGCCGTGCTCATCTTCCTGATGAGCGGCACCACCAGCATGTTCTCCAGCAACCTTCACCTACACGCCTACTTTGACAATGCCGGCGGCATCCGCGAGGGCGCGCCGGTGCGCCTGCAGGGCGTGGACATCGGCAACGTCGAAGCCATCATGGTGGTCGCCGACCATAAGGACACGCCGGTCCGCATCAACATGAAGGTCAACAAGAAGTATCAGGCGAGCCTGCTCAAGGGCTCGCAGGCCGCGGTCGCCACCGAGGGCGTGATCGGCGGCGCGTTCATCGACATCACCACCACCAAGCTCGACGAGAAAAAGGCGAACTTCAACCAGCCGGCGCAGGATGGCGATGAGCTCTCCATCCTCGACCGCCCGGACTTCATGGACATCGTGCGCGCCAGCCAGTCATCGCTGCAGAACATCGACACGCTGGTGAAGCGCCTCGACCGCATCCTGGGCACGATCGAGAACGGCCAGGGTTCCATCGGCAAGCTCATCAACGATCCCAGCCTCTTCAACCGCTTGAACTCCACCCTGCAGCAGGTGCAGGGGATGGTGAATGACATCTCCAGCGGCAAGGGCTCGATCGGCAAGCTCATCTACACCGACGAGCTCTACAACAAGCTGAACGGCGCCGTTGACAAGGTCGACAAGATCATCGACGACATCAATTCCGGTAAGGGCAGCGCCGGCTTGCTGCTCAAAGACAGCAAGCTCTACGACAACGCGAACAAGACCGTAGAGAGCGCCAACCAACTGATCGCCGGCATCAATGCCGGCAAGGGCGCGCTGGGCAAGTTCGCCAAAGATGAAGAGCTGGCAAAGAAGCTCGACAACACCATCACCAAGCTCAACGACCTGATCACGCGCGTCGAGGCCGGCGAAGGCAGCGTCGGCATGCTGTTCAAGGACAAGTCGCTCTACACCAACGCCGACCAGGCGCTCGTCGAGATGCGCAATCTTCTCAAGGCAGTGCGCGAAGACCCCAAGAAATATCTGGTCATCCACTTTAAGATCTTTTGATCCTGTCGCCTCCGGCTCCAAAACAGCTTGAGTGCTGAGCTCGGACGTTGACCCGTGAGGCCAGCGATCGCGCTGCGCGGCCTAGACGGGCCGCTCCGCTCTTAGCAGAGGCTGGAATCAGCGTCGCACGCCACGCGAAATCCGTAGTCCGCGTATCGGAACTCCGGTGGAATGCTCGAGCGGGCGCTGCAGCGCGCGATCTTGATGTGGTGCCGCCACGAGCCGCCACGCGATGCTTTGCGCGTGCCGTTAGCCGGACCTTGCGGGTCACGTTCCGGCGAAACGGCGTAGTACTGCGCCTCGTACCAGTCGCTGCACCACTCGTGCACGTTCTCGCACATGTCGAACAGGCCGTAGCCGTTCGGCGCTGATGTGCCGACGGGCTCGGGCCCGTTCCGCCAGCGCGCAGCGTAATTCTCGCGCGTGTGTGGCGGCGCGTCGCCCCACGGGAAAGCAGCGCCGGCCAGACCGCCGCGCGCGGCAAACTCCCACTCGGCTTCTGTCGGCAGACGACATGCCTGGCCGCTCACGCTGCGCAGCCATTCGCAGTAGGCGCCAGCGTCGCACCACGAGACCGATACCACCGGTTGCTGCGGATCGCCGAAGTTCGGGTCGTTCCACTGCGGCGGCGCGGCGCGCCCGGTGCCGGCGAGAAACAGCGCGTACTCCGCGTTCGTCACTTGCGTTGCGGCCAGCCGGAACGAGCTCACCGCCACGTGATGCACTGGGCGCTCACAGTCCTGGCCGGCATCGCCGCCCATCAGGAACGTGCCGTCGGGGATCGTGATTAACTCCGGCAAAACGATCGCGGGGACGGTCGTGCTCACCAACGTATTTTCTCACTTGGATGGTAAAGTCTTGCGCCATGCGCAAGGTCCTCGTCTCTTTTCTGCTGCTCGCGAGCGTTGCGTCGGCCCAGACAACGCCTGACTTCAAGGCCGCCACCGACGAAGCTGTCCGCTACCTCAGCGACCTTATCAAGATCAACACCACGCAGCCCGACGGCAATGAGCTGAAGGCCGCTGAATATCTGAAGCAGATCTGCGACCGCGAGGGCATTACGTCGCGCATCTACGAAAGCGCGCCCGGTCGCGGCAACTTCGTGGCACGCATCAAGGGCAACGGCACGCAGCGCCCCGTCATGCTCATGGCGCACCTCGACACGGTCGGCGTGGAGCCACAGCTTTGGACGGTGGACCCTTTCGGCGGCCTCGTGAAAGACGGCATGGTCTGGGGCCGCGGTGCGCAAGACGACAAGCAACTCGTCGCCGCCGAACTGGTTGCGCTCCTCCTTTTGGCACGCAACGGCGTGCCGCTGCAACGCGACGTCATCCTCCTCGCCGAGGCCGACGAAGAAGAGAGCAAGGGGCTCGGCATCCAGTGGATGCTTGATCATCATCCCGAAGCGATCGACGCCGAGTTTTCCGTCACCGAAGGCGGCATGGCGGCACTCGATGCGAACGGCAAGTTGCGCTACATGGGCATCCAGGTCGGCGAGAAGACGCCCGTCAACCTCACGCTCGTCGCGAAGGGGAATCCGGGCCACGCCAGCATTCCGCGTCTCGATAATCCCGTCGTCCACCTCGCGCGTGCCGTGGCCATCGCCGCCGACTACGACACTACGGTCCGCATGAACGACATCTCGCGCCGCTTCTTCGCTGCGATGGCGCAAGCTTCCACCGGCGCCGAAAAGCAGACGTATGAAGCGCTGCTCAAGACCACGAATGACGCTGCATTGAAGCGCCTCGCGCGGGAAGTGCAGAAGTACAACCTGAAGTTCGCGTCACTGCTGCACACCAGCATCTCGCCGACGATCTTCAATGGCGGCTTCCAGAACAACGTCATCCCCGGGACCGCCGAAGCGAACCTCAACATCCGCCTGCTCGCGCCCGACGGGCCGGAAGACGTCATCGCGCAGCTCGAGAAAGCGATCCACGATCCCGCCATCACCATCACGGCGAAGAAGATGACGCGACAGCACCAGGCGCCGTCGTCGCCTGACACCGCGTTCTTCCACGGGTTCGAGAAGGCGCTCGCCGCGATGTCACCCGGGACGCCGATCGCGCCGACCATGTCCACCTGGGCGACGGACTCATCGCAATTGCGCGCCAAGGGCGTGCAGGCCTACGGCGTCATCTGGCCGCTCACGCCGGAAGAGGAGGCGACGTTCCACGGCAACGACGAGCGCGTGCGCATCTCGAGCCTCGGCTTCGGCGTGGAGTTCCTGTACCGTACTTTGATGACGATCGCAGCGTCGCACTAGGAATGCCGGGTAGTGCTCCATTCTCACTCGCTACCCAATGCCTGCGTTACCTGCGAAATCATGCGCTAGAATCGAAACGTGCCCCTTTACGAGTACCAGTGCAAGAAATGTGGCCACCGCTTCGAGCGGATCCAGAAATTCTCGGATCCGCTGGTGAAGAAGTGTCCCGAATGCGGCGGCAAGGTCGAGCAACTGCTCTCCGCGCCTGCGGTGCAATTCAAGGGTAGCGGCTGGTACGTGACCGACTATGCCAGGAAGGGCTCCAGCGGAAAACCCCCGTCCAGCGCTGGTTCCGACGGCAAGTCCGAAAAGTCCGACAGCAAGCCGACCGGCGAATCCCCCAAATCAGAAGCCAAGAAGACCGACAAGAAGTAACCACAAAGGGCACGGGGCTTCAACCTCTGTGTTCCTCTGTGACCTTTGTGGTTCAAGGTTGCGTCCTGCGGTCTGTGGTACGTTCTTCCCGTCATGCCGCACATGCTGGAGCTCATCCGCACCTCGCAGGTGCCCGCGAACCTTATGCGCTCAGCAGCCAAGGGCGCGCTGGCCTTGCCGGCGAACGAGATGATCGAGATCCTCGTGTACCTGACCGCTTCGCCCATCTTCGGCGAGCAGGCGCGCATGACGCTGGCGGGCTGGGACGAGGAATCGGCGCGCGCCACCGCTGCCCATCCGGACACGCCACCCGAGGTGCTGCAATACTTCACGAATCCGACCAACCTGCGTCCCGCGCTGCTGCCGGCGCTGCTCGACAATCCTTCGGTGCCTGACTCGGCTGTCGTTGAACTCGCTCACAGCACCGTGCGGACCATGCTGACCGCGCTGTTCGCCAGCCCGCGCACGTGGCAGACCGCGCTCGTGCTGCACACGTTGGAGAGCAATGCGGCGCTCTCGGCAGCGGAACAGGCGCAGGTGCAGGCGGCACTACTCGCGCTCGGCGAGAAGCCGGTGGACAACGATGTCAGCTCCGCTGAACACGACCAGGCGGTCGCGAAGTTCCTGGCCGAGCATGCCGACGAGATCGCCAATGAAGAGGGCAAGCCGTTCCAGCTGGTCGGTGAAGAAGAAGACGTGCTCGATCCGAACGCCGCCGCCCCTGAGCAGAAGCCGGCCGCTGCTGCCCCGGCCGCCAAGAAAGAAGAACCGCCGGAAGGCGAGCGGAAGCGCGAATCGACCGTGCAGAAGATCGCGCGCCTCACGGTCGGTGACCGCGTGCAACTGGCAATGAAAGGCAACAAGGACGAGCGCTTCGTGCTGATCCGCGACGGCTCGAAGATCGTTGCGC
>CAYWSH010000112.1:0-1152 GCA_964460655.1 uncultured Terriglobales bacterium
GACGAGTTCTTCGAGCTCGCCGACCGCATGGGCATCATGGTGATGGCCGGCTGGTGCTGCTGCGACCACTGGGAGCACTGGGACAAGTGGAAGCCGGAGGACTATGAGATCAGCGCCGCGTCACTGCACGACCAGATCGTGCGGTTGCGCAATCATCCCAGCCTGCTGATGTGGCTCAACGGCAGCGACAATCCGCCGCCGGCGAAGGTCGAAGAAAAGTATCTCGAAGTGCTGAAGGAGATGCAGTGGCCGAACCCGGTCGTCTCTTCGGCCACGGCGAAGCCGACGAGCGTCACCGGGAAATCCGGCGTCAAGATGACCGGGCCGTACGACTGGGTGCCACCGGCCTACTGGCTGCTCGACACCGCGAAGTACGGCGGCGCCTACGGCTTCAACACCGAGACGGGACCGGGACCGGCGATCCCGCCGGCCGAATGCATCGCTAAGATGCTGCCGGCTGAACATCGCTGGCCGATCGACGACTGGTGGAACTACCACGCCGGCGCTGGATCTTTCAAAAACATCGATCTATACACGAAGGCGTTGAACGAACGCTACGGGCCGAGCGCGTCGCTTCAGGAGTTCAGCACAAAGTCGCAGGCGGCGGCGTACGACGGCGAGCGCGCGATGTTCGAAGCGTACATCCGCAATCGTGTCACCTCGGCGCCGAATGACACCGGCGGAGGTCGCGCCACCGGCGTGATCCAGTGGATGCTGAACAACGCGTGGCCGTCGATCATATGGCACCTCTACGACTACTACCTGCAGCCCGCCGGCGGCTACTTCGGCACGAAGAAGGCCAACGAGCCGGTGCACGTCATGTACGGCTACGACGACGGCAAGATCACAGTCAGCAACCTGCGCGGCGACGACATCAAGGGCGCGACGGTGCGGGCGCGCGTGCTCACCGTCGATATGAAAGAAAAGTTCGCGCGTAGCGTGAACGTGGACCTGCCCGCAGATTCGGTGGTCGAGGCGCTAGCCCTGCCGAAGATGGAGGACCTCAGCACCGTTTACTTCCTCGATCTGCGCTTGCACGACGCCAAGGGTGCGGAGCTGAGCCGCAACCTCTACTGGCTCGCGACGCGCGCCGACACGCTGGATTGGGAGAAGACGAAGTTCAACTTCACCCCGCAGACGCAGTTCGCCGAC
>CAYWSH010000112.1:1252-11794 GCA_964460655.1 uncultured Terriglobales bacterium
TCGTTGGCACCAGCAAGGGTGGGGTCCTTCGACTCCGCCGCGCGGCGAGGCCTGGCGGCTGCGCTCAGGATGAGCGGTTCAAAGGTTTGTTTGGAAACTAGATCTGCGTTGATCCGCGTTGATCTGCGGCGAGTTGTCCTGAAGCAAACGGCCACGTTTGCGTAGCGCGCGCGCGGAATAAGTACACCACCACCCCCAACGCCAGCGTCCCGACTCCCAGCGTCACGTAGCGCACGCGCAGGCCGCCGATCGCGACCGAACCGATCCCTGAACTCACGAACACATATATCCAGCCAACGAGCGCGAGCGCCGCGGGCAGCGGATAGAGCCACATCTTGTAGGGGCGTTGTTCGGCCGGCAAGCGCCGGCGCAGGAGCGGCAGCGCGAAGATCTGCGCGATGAACTGCACCAGGATGCGGGTGGTCATCATGGCGTTGATGACCTCGCCGAGGCTCAGGAACGCCGATGCGATCGTCACGCCGCCGAGCACGAGCAACGACACGTGCGGGAAATGCTTGGTCGGATGGAGGCGCGCGAACGCCTTAAAGAAATAGCCTTCGCGCGCGGCCGCATACGGGATGCGCGAGTAGCCGAGCAGCACGGCGAAAGCGGCGGCGACGGCGGTCCACAGGATGCCGAGCGTCACGATGATCGCTGCCGGCCGGCCTTGCAGGCGTTCCATGTAGTCGGAGATGACGAACTGCGACTTCATCGCCTCCTGCCACGGCAGCACGCCGATGATGATGGTCTCCATCACCAGG
This sequence comes from uncultured Terriglobales bacterium, assembly GCA_964460655.1. Lineage (GTDB taxonomy): Bacteria > Acidobacteriota > Terriglobia > Terriglobales > Acidobacteriaceae > CAVUAF01. Next base: position 2,014 of record CAYWSH010000112.1, read on the forward strand.
TAGCAGAACGCGACCAGCAGCACACAGAAGAAGATCGACCGCGGGATGGTGCGGCGCGGGTCGCGCACCTCGTCGCCGATGTAGCAGACGTCGTAGTAGCCGAGGTAGTCGTACATCGCGACCGTGGTGGCGTTGCCGAGTCCGACGAAGAACGCCGGCGACATGCGGAACGCGCCCGGCGGGAAGTTGAACGCCAGGTGCGGATCGAAGCGCGGCAGGCCGAGCACGATGATCGCCGCGATGGTGGCGAGCGTCCCGCACCAGAGAATGACGGCGAGCCGGCCGATGTCGTCGATCTTGCGATAGAGCAATAGAACCGCCAGCGCGCCCATGCCGGCGCCAACGAGTTGTTGCTGGAACGTGGTCAGCGATGGGAACAAGTAGCTGGTGTACTGCCCGAAGCCGATCAGGCCCGAGCCGATCTCCAGCGGTCCGCTCAGGATGAATTGCCAGATGAAGAGGAAGGCGAGCAGGCGCCCCCATGTCTCGTGGCCGTACGCCTCGCGCAGGAAGCGATAGCTGCCACCCGAGCCGGGCCATGCGGCGCCGAGTTCGGCCCACACCATGCCGTCGCACGCGGCGAGCAGCGCGCCGATCCCCCAGCCGACCAGCACTTGCGGTCCGCCCATGGTGCTGAGGATGAGTGGGATGGTGATGAACGGGCCGACTCCGACAACGTTCGACATGTTGAGCGCCGTGGCGCGCAACACGCCGAAGCCACGATCGAGATGACTGGCACTGGGTTCGGGCAAGGGCATGAGGGTCGCACAGGGGATGCAAAATGAAAAATGCAAAATGCACGGAGTCTGGCGTCCGTTCCATGGGGAGGCCTTCCAAAAACTGTAGAAACGACACGGGTTAGCGGGAGAGGTCTCACAAGATGAGATTGACACTCCTTTAACACGCGCCTAACATTGGCTGATTTTCCGCAACAACTTCAGTCAGACATGTACCAAGTGCCGTGCTGTGTTTTGTCAGTCCTAATCAATTCAAGGGGGAGCAATGTCACGTAGAACACTAGCGGTCCTGCTCGGGACCGTACTGCTCTGTAGTGCGCTCATAGCGCAAAGCAACATCACCGGCACCATTCTCGGGACGGTGACGGACGCCTCAGGTGCGGTGGTGCCGAATGCCACTGTCACGGTGACGAACAGCGATCAAGGCATCGTGGCCCGCACGGTGAAGACCGACGGCAACGGCGTGTACTCGGCGCCGCTGCTGCCCATCGGTCGCTACGCCGTGCAGGTGCAGGCGCAGGGCTTCAAGACCGCGCAAAAGACGAATATCTCGGTGAACGTGAACGACAAGCTGACGGAAGATTTCCAGTTGGCCGTGGGCGCCACCTCCGAGACCGTCACCGTGGAAGCGACACCGGTGGAAGTGAACCTGGTGAACTCCACGGGGTCTGAGCTGATCACCGGCACGCAGGTGCGCGAGCTCACGCTCAACAACCGCAATTACGTGCAGCTGCTCACGCTGAGCCCGGGCGTCTCTTCAACGACGGCCGAGCAGTATTACGTCGGCATAGTGAATCCCGTGACAGGCGGCGTGAACACTATCGGCTTCTCGGTGAACGGGCAGCGGACCAGCTCGAACAACTGGACGATCGACGGCGCCGACAACGTGGACCGCGGCTCGAACCTCACGCTGCTCTCTTCGCCGAGCGTGGATTCCATCGCCGAATTCAAGCTCGTGCGCTCGAACTACGACGCCGAGTACGGTCGTGCTTCGTCAGGCCAGGTACAGGTGCTGACGCGCTCCGGCACGTCGACCTACCACGGCGGCGGCTATGAGTTCTGGCGGAACGAGAACCTGAACGCCGACAACTACATGAACAAGCGCACGCGCCTCACTTCGGCCCAATGCGCGCCGTTCCGTACCACGAACGCGGCCGATGCGCTCGACCGGTGCGATTCGCGCCTGCCGCTGCGTTATCACAACTTCGGCTACACCTTCGGCGGCCCCGTGCCGGTGTTCGGCCTGAAGAAGAACACGTTCTTCTTCTTCAGCGAGGAGTTCCGCCGCGCCATCACCTACAGCACGCAGACGGCCACCATGCCGACAGCCGCTGAGCTTACGGGTGCGATGTCGACGCCGGTGTGCGTCAGCTTCAACGCGGCGGGCAGCTGCACGGGCACATCGCAGACCGTCCCTGCCGGATCGTTCAGCCCGACGGCCAGGGCCTACATCCAGGACATCTGGTCGAAGATGCCGCTGGCGACCGACAGCCTGGGCGCGCACCTGGTGATCAACCGCTTCCGCAATGTGAACAACTTCCGCCAGGAAGCGATCAAGGTGGACCACATCTTCGGGCCGCGGCTGAGCATCTACGGCCGCTACTCGCATGACAAGATCCCCAGCGACCTGCCGCTTGGCCTCTTCGGGCCAACGACCACGCTGCCGGGCGTGGCCAGCGGCCATGTCGAATCGCCGGGCTGGACGGCGGTGGGTCACGCAACCGCGGCGATCACCCCGACGTTCCTCATCGACGCCGGCTACCACTTCTCCTACGGCGCCATTTTGAACGACGTGACTGGGTTCGGCGATACCGACAAATCGCCAGACATCAAGCCCACACTGCCCTTCCCGGTGACCACACACGTGGTGCCACAGGTGGCGTTCACGAACTCGGTCTCGGGTTATGCGATCGAGCCGAAGTACCGCGACTACAACCGCAATCACCAGATCTTCGGCAACGTGACCAAAGTGATCGGCCGCCACACCTGGAAGTTCGGCGGCACCTACTACCACTACCAGAAGACGGAGAACGCGGCCGGCAACAATACCGGTACGTTCACCTTCAACGGCGTCAACGTGACGGCCAGCGGCTTGAACGGAAACTGCTCCTCCGCCGCGAGCACAACCGCAAACGGCGTCATGGCAACGAACTCGATCTACTGCCTGGAGCAGGGCATCGCGAATTTCCTGATGGGACGTGTGTTCACCTACACGCAAGCGTCGGTGGACATCACTCCCGACGTCCGCGCCAACCAGATGGAGTTCTTCGGGCAGGACGAGTGGAAGATGTTCAGCAACTTCACGCTGTCCTTCGGCCTGCGCTACTCCATCTTCCGGCAGCCGTATGACGTGAACGGCTTCCTGACGACGTTCGATCCGAAGTACTACAGCGCCGCCGCGGGACAGGCGTTTTCGGTGGACCCGACCACCGGCAACCGCGTGCCGGGCACCGGCAACCCGCTGAACGGCGTCATCCCTACCTCTTCAGCACTGAAGAAGTGCGCCAGCCTGCCGGCGGCGCAACTGGCCTTCCCGTGCTGGGCCTCGGGCACTGTGGCCCCGTATGGCGACAAGGTCGCGAACGAAGACATGCATGACTTCGGCCCGCGGCTGGGCTTCGCGTGGGATCCGTTCAAGACCGGCAAGACGTCGATCCGCGCGGGCGCCGGCATGTTCTATGACGCCACGCTGTTCGGCATCGTGGAGCAGAATGCATTCGCGAACCCGCCGTTCGTGAACAACATCAGTATCAGCAACACGGTGTTCGACAATCCGGGTTCGGTGCTGGCATCGATCTCGGCCGCGCCGGGTTCGCTGAGTTCGCGCGTGGGCGCCCCGTGGCGCAACCCGCGCAGCTACCACTACAACTTCGACGTCCAGCAACAGCTGGCGCACAACTTCCTCATCGACGTGGGCTACTTCGGCAACGTGGGACGCAACCTGATCGGCGTGTTCGAGCTGAACCAGCCGGCAGTAGGAGCCTACGTTGGCACCTCGGCCGATGCGCAGACGGTGGCGGGCAATCCGTGCGGCAACGATGCCAACGGGCAACCGTCACACTGCGTTACTTCGGCGCTCACGCCGCGGTTGAACGCCATCCGCCCCTACAAGGGCTACCTGGCGATCAACGACGTTCGCCCGATCTTCAATTCCAACTACAACTCGCTGCAACTCTCGGCGCAGAAGCGCTTCCGCGGCTCCTCGAGCTGGGGCATGGCGTATACGTGGTCGCATGCGTTGACCGACAACCAAAGCGATCGCTCGAATGCGCCGCAGAACACGTTCAACCTTCACGGCGACTACGGTCCGACGCTGCAGGACCGCCGCCACATCTTCACCACCAATTACGTGTACGAGTTGCCGTTCTTCCATACGCAACAGGGCATCCTCGGCCACATACTGGGTGGCTGGGAAACGAGCGGCATCATCACCGCGCAGAGCGGCCTGCCGCAAACCATCACGGGTGTGACGGTGGACCGTGCAGGCCAGGGTTGCCTGGCTTCCGCGACGCCGTGCGGCTTGCGTCCCGACCAGATCGGCGATCCCAACTCCGGTGCACCGCATACCTTCCAACAGTGGTTCAACACCGGCATGTTCGTGCAGACACCGGCCGGCCAGATCCGGCCGGGCACGGAGCGCCGTGGTCCGGTCATCGGGCCGGGCTTCTGGCGCGCGGACCTCTCGGCGATCAAGAACTTCAAGTTCGGCGAGCGGGTGACGACGCAGTTCCGCGTGGATGCCTTCAACGCCTTGAACCACACCAACCCATTGGCCTTCGCCAGTCTGGCGCAGACCAGCCTGGTGTTCGGCCAGATCGGTACTTCGAGCACCAGCGTGCGCGATCCGCGGCTCGTGGCGCTGGGACTGAAGGTGAACTTCTAACTGCTGTACAGTGCGACGGCCCGCGCGCAAGCGCGGGCCGTTTTTTTTCTGGTCGCTACACTCCAAAGCGCTAGAGGGCAATGCTCGCCCGCAGACTCATGGCCTCTGATCGCGCTACGCGGCCTCTTCCGGCCGCGCCGCTTTGTTCTTCTCTTTGGTCGCTTCGCTCCAAACCGCCTATGGATTCTGTTCGACCAGCGACGTAGCGATGCGCCTTATAGCGGTTTGCGGGCGGAGCGAGCAGAAATCAAAGTGCATCCTGGTACTCCTCGTACCAAGCCATCTGGATGGCCTCGAGCTTGCCTTCATTCGAGGCCTTGGGGTCGGCGGTGAAGTTGGGCAGCTCCGTCACCATGCGGTGCAGGTCGGTGAAGCGGATCTCCAGCGGGTTCTGCTGCGGGAATTTCTCCTGCAACAGGATGCCGATCTCTTCGGCGTCATCCCAGGACAGGTCAGCGGGCATCAGGCTCTCCTCCGACGAGCAAAAGCAGATTCCTCGCTTCGCTCGGAATGACATCCAAGAGAAAGTCTAGTGTTCTTCTTTGACGTAGTTGCGGTTCCACTCCGGGATCTCGACCACGATGTTCTTGGTGCCGTTGGGCACGGTCTGGCAGCCGAGGCGCGACTTCGGCGTGATGCCGGGCGCCATGTCGAGCTCGTCGAGTTCGGCGTCGGTCGATTCATTGCAGGAATCGAGCCCCTCCTGCACGTGCACGTGGCACGTAGAGCAGGCGCAGACGCCGCCGCACGCGTGGTCGAGCCCCATGCCGAAGCCTTCGGAGATATCGAGGATCGAGCCGGGCAGGCCGTTGTGGCCGTACGGGACCTTCGCCGGATCGACCTCGACCTCGACGTCGGCCTCGCCGGCACGGATGAACTTCACTTTGTACTTCTGCGTCGCGGGCGTGTACTGCGCCTCTTCGATATATGGATTCTTCCCGCCCATCTACTTCTCCTGTGTCTCTTCGATCTCTGCCGGCGCGAACGGATGCGACGCCGCCGGCCCCTCGCCGAGTCTCACTTCGGACATGCTCTTGCCTTTGAGCGCGGAGCTGACGGCGCTGTTCATCATCAGTTCGGCAAGGCGCGTCGTGGCGCGGTTCAGCGAATCGATGCCGTCGCGGATGGCGCGAAAATCGTCGCCGTCTTTCGCCTGCGTGAGCCCCGTAGCCAGATGCTCGATCGTGTGACGTTCGTCGCTCCCCAGCTGGTGCCAGGCGTCCGTGCGCTTTCCCTTGTCGAGATGCATAAGGATGTTGTCGGCCTCGACGCGCGCCTCAGCGACCTGCCGGCGATAGAAATCCTGTTCCGCGTAATCGAACGATTCGAGGATCATGGTCTCCACCTGCTCGTCGGTGAGGCCGTACGTCGGCTTGACCTCGATCTCGGCTTCCTTGCCGCTGCGCTGCTCGCGCGCCGAAACGTGCAGGATCCCGTTGGCATCGATGAGGAACCGCACCTCGATGCGCGGCAGGCCGGCGGCCATCGGCGGAATGCCCTTCAGGTCGAAGCGTGCCAGTGACCGACAGTCGCTGGCCAGTTCCCTCTCGCCCTGCACCACGTGGATGGCCACATTCGTCTGACCCTCGACGCCAGTCGTGAAGTGCTCCGTCGCGGAAGCTGGGATGGTCGAGTTGCGATGGATGATCTTCGCCACGACGCCGCCGAGCGCTTCGATGCCGAGCGAGAGCGGGGTGACGTCGAGCAGCAGCATGTCCTTCGTAGCAGAAGACCCGCCGCCGAGGATGTTGGCCTGCACCGCGGCGCCGAGCGCGACGACTTCATCGGGATTCAGCTCCGCATGGGGCTCGCGCTGGAAGAGCTCGCGAACGACCTGGCGGACGCGTGGAATGCGCGTCGAGCCGCCGACGAGGACGACCTCGTCGATCTGCTCGGGTCTCAAGCCAGCGTCTTTCAGTGCCTGCTTGCACGGCCCGACCGTGCGCTGCACGATGGGCTCGATGAGCTGCTCGAACTGCGCGCGCGTGATCTCACGCCGGTAATGCTTCCCCTCCGGCAACTCGACTTCGAGGGCAGTGCGCTCGCTAGCCGACAGCGCGATCTTCGCATCGATCACAGCCTTGCGGATGGCCTGGACGGCTTCGGCATTCCGCCGCAGGTCAAGGCCGAGATCGCCCTGGATATCGTCGAGCGCGATAGTGATAAGGAGGTTGTCGATGTCGTCGCCGCCGAGGTGCGTGTCGCCGTTGGTGGCGATGACCTCAAAGATGCCTTCGTGCAGCTTGAGCACCGAGATGTCGAACGTTCCCCCACCGAGGTCGTAGACCGCGACGATGCCGTCGCGCTTCTTGTCGAGTCCATAGGCCAGCGATGCGGCGGTCGGCTCGTTCACCAGGCGCAGGACTTCGAGTCCGGCGATGCGGCCGGCGTCCTTCGTGGCCTGGCGCTGCGCGTCGTTGAAGTACGCCGGCACAGTGATGACGGCCTTCGTGACCGGCGTGCCGAAGAAGCGCTCAGCATTCTGCTTGAGCTGACGCAGGATGAACGCCGATATTTCGGGTGGGGTGTAGTACTTCTCGCCCAGCTTGATGCGCAGTATTTCCCCGGGCTTCGCGTCAGGCGCCAACCGGAAGGGAAAGAGCTTTAGTTCTTCTTGAACATCTTCAATGCCGCGCCCCATCAGGCGCTTCACGCTGTAAACGGCGCGCTCGGGCGTAGCGATGAGGTGCTTGCGCGCCGCGTTGCCGACCACGATCTTGCCTTTAGGATCCAGTGCGACGATGGACGGCACGAGGTTCGCGCCATCGTCGCCAGGGATCACCACTGGCCTGTCGCCTTCCATGTAGGCGACGAGCGAGTTCGTCGTCCCGAGGTCGATGCCCACGATGTGCTCGGAGACGATGCGTTCGGATTGGGCTTGGTTCGTCATGCGTTACTTGTGTGCGTATTGCGCGGCGCCCAGCAAGTGGATGGAAACGTAAGGTTCGTCACCGACCACCCAACTGTCGTGCCCGGGGCCGATGTAAAACACTTCGCCCGCTCTTAGGTCGATGACGCGGCCGTCCGCCATCGCCGCCACTGCGTGACCGGAAACGACCAGGCCGACGTGCTCGACGTCGCACATCGTCTTGCCGAGTCCTCGGCCCACGTGCTCTGACCACTTCCAACCGGGCTCGTAGGTGGCACGCCCGATCGTCATGCCGCCGATGTTCACCAGCTCAAAGCGGCCTTTCTCGAACGTGCGGACCTCGTCCGGATGCTCGAAGCGCTTGATGGCGGCATCGACGGTGACGAGCTGCGGTTTCATGCCTTCGCCTCCAGGCTGCGGCGTTCGCTGCCGAAGATACAAAGATGGTGGCCGTCCGGGTCGTCGAAGTTCGCCGCCCACTGCACGCCATTGATCACACGCGGCTCGATCGTGAACGTGACGCCGCGCTGCCGCAGCATGTCGTGATGCTCACGCACGCCATCGACGCCGAACACGACCTCGGAAGCACCGGCGCCCTGACGCAAGTGCTGCGCCAGCGGCTGGCTGAGCACCAGCATGACGCCACCACCGTCCAGAAAGGCCAGGGCCTCGATCTGACCGGTGAGCTTGAGGCCCAGCGTATCGCGATAGAACGCAACGGAGCGCTGCAAGTCACTCACACCGAGTACTACGGTCGCGATCTTCAGCTGCGGGCTCTCCATCACGCCTCCAGCGCGGCATTGACGTCGCGCACCAGATTCCGGATGTAACTGCGCCGGTTCAGCACATCGAGCATAGACTGCAGCGCCTTCCTGCCGCGATCGGTTTGCTGCTCGGCTTCGCTGCATGCGTCCCAATCTGCCCAGTGCTTTTCCAGTTGCTGCTGGGACTGCGCTAACCGCGTCTCGAAATTCTGCTTGGCCGCTTGGAGATCGCGAACGACCTGTTCGTCGGCCGCTTCGCCCATTTTCTTTGCGCCGCGCAGCTCCTCCAGCTGCATATTCAGCTCAAAGACTTCCTCCAGCAGGTCCGGCGGGACGATCTGCTTCTTCGCTTCCCCGCTCTGCCGGGCCGCCATTGTCGCCGCGGTGGACTGTTCTTCCAGCTTGAAGCCTGCGAGCTCCAGCAGATACTCGGTGCGCTGGATCGGGTCGCGCAGCGTGCGATAGGCGTCGTTCAAGCGTGAGCTTTGCTCGAGCGCCCATTCCTGCTCGGCGGCAGACGCGCGCGCGTAGACATCAGGATGTAGCTTGCGGCTCAAGCGATAGAACTCGCGCTCCAACCCGGCCGTATCGAGCCGCAGCTTGCGCGCCAGGCCGAAGACGGCGAAGTAGTCGGTCGCAACCTCGGGTTTGTCCTGCACAGTCATGCTGGTTGAATGCGGCGCGTGGCTAGCCGCTGAACGACGTGCCGCAGCCGCACGACTTTGACGAGTTCGGATTGATGAACTCGAAGCCCTGCTTCATCAGCGTCTCGACGTAGTCGAGCGTCATGCCGTGTAGATAGATGAAGCTCTTCGGATCGACGAAGACGCGCACGCCGTCGAATTCGAAGATGCGGTCACGCTCGCGTGCCTTGGTCTCGAAGCGGACGTTGTACGTCAGCCCCGAGCAGCCGCCCCCCTGCACGCCGAGCCGCAACCCACCTTCCGCCGGCGAAATGTTCTCTTTCGCCATGGCGGAGCGGATCTTGGCGACCGCGCGCGGCGTCACGTCGATCCCGTCGGCGGGCGTGCGCGACACCACGGGCTCAGGCGGCTGTGGCGCGCCGAGCGTGACCAGGTTCGCAGGTTTGGTAGTCGTCTCCATCAAAACCAACTTCTACAGGGAGGAGGAGAGGATGGGAGGAAATCGCGGAGCAAAAGATTAATTTCCTCTCCTCCTCCTATCCTCCCTGTGGACGTCACGCCTTCTCCGCCAATGCCGGCTGCGCGACGTCCTGTTTCGTTTTCCAGTCCTTGATCGCAGCGCGGATGGCGTCTTCCGCCAGTACCGAGCAATGGATCTTGACCGGCGGCAGCGCCAGTTCGCGCACGATATCGGTGTTCTTGATGGCGAGCGCTTCGTCGATGGTCTTGCCCTTCACCCACTCGGTGGCGAGCGATGAGGACGCGATGGCCGAGCCGCAGCCGAACGTCTTGAACTTCGCGTCTTCGATGACGCCGTTCTCGCGGTTAACCTTGATCTGCAGCTTCATGACGTCGCCGCACTCCGGCGCGCCCACCAGTCCCGT
>CAYWSH010000113.1:0-11766 GCA_964460655.1 uncultured Terriglobales bacterium
CGCGCATCCTACCCGCAGAAGTGACGGGTGAACGGCGGGAGGAGCGTTCGATGGGGGGCCAAACGAGTGTTGGCGTGGACGTGCAGCCAGGTTCGGCGTTGGCTGCGACGGCCTTCGCTGGCCGCATTCGTGTTCCGAGCGTGCTCGACATCTGGGCGTGGGCGCTGGTCTCCGGCACCATTGTGTTCAGTGTCTCCGTTCTGTTCCAGTGGCTCGTGTATGACTACTGGGGCGGGGAGACCGGCATGCGGTTGGTAAGCCCTGGCGTAGCTGGCGTGTGCACCGCTGCGTTGGTGTTTCGTGCGCGCATCATCTCGCGGCGTACGAAGATCGCGATCGTGCGGCGCCTGGAGATCATCGCCGAGATGAATCACCACGTGCGCAACTCGCTGCAGGTGCTTTCCTTCACTGCCTATACGGACCCGGTGGCCGCCGAACGCGTACGCGAAGCCGTGGAGCGCATCGAGTGGTCGCTGAACGCACTCTTGCCCGAGGTGCACGTCGAGAGACCTGAGCCGGGTGCTAGACGCGACGCACGGACGTAGCCTAGTCACGGCGCTCAGAGAGCAAGCGGATCGCCGCCTGCTTGAGCGTGCTACGCACCTCGCCGCGCTTGCAGATCTGCCGCAGCTGACGGCCGCTGATGCTGCCCAGCAGCGAAAGCGCCGTGCCACCGGGCGTCTTCGGGTTCATGACCAGCGCAACTTTGAGTTCCTCACTGACCGCCCACTGCGGGTTCGCACGCATGAGCCGCGCGAGATAGTCGGCCACGAGTGCGTCAATGCTGGGCAGTCTGGCAATGCTGATGATCTCGGGCAGCGTGATCTGCGGGTTCTTGCAGAGATAAAGCAGCAGGAGCGGATTCGGCTGCTGCATCAGGACGTTGCGTCCCGTCTGCCCGGCGCGCGTGGCATAGATGATGCGTTGCGCATGCGTCATCTCGCGGACGCGCGCGAACTCGTCGTGTGCGCGATTGTCACCAAAAACGTCGTCGTTGATCGGTGGCGCGTCGCGTAGCGCGACCATCAGCTCGTCGAGCAGGGCTGCGTTTGCGTTGGCGACAGCGACGAGCAGCGTAGGACTATCTCGTCCCGCGAGCCTTTCCTCGCCGCTCGGATCGAGCCGCGAGACCTGCACCGTGATGGGACGCGCGTGCGCGGGCAGCTTGAACAGGAACTGCCCGCGAAACGGGAGCGGCAAGACGTTCGGATCATCGACGTGTAGTCGCCCGGATTGGATCAGGCGGTAAGCGAGTTCGGCTTCCTCGGTATCGCTGGTGAGCCTGACCTCGACCCGTCGTTCGCCGGCACTGGCTGCAAGTTCCAATCGTCACCACACGCGACAGCGGTCAGCTTTCGCCATCGGCTGGCCGGCTTTGCAACTGAACGCCTTCTCGAACTCTGGCATATTCACCACCAATCCGTTCACGCGGTACTTTCCCGGCGAGTGCGGATTGGTGACGGCGCTCACGCGCAGGTTCTCCGGGCGCTCGCTCTCGCAGGCCCACTGTGCGTAGCCGATGAAGAAGCGTTGCTCGGGCGTGAAGCCGTCGCGGTCCTCCAGCTTCCGATCTTTCGTTTCGGCTTTCCACGCGACGTAGGCGAGGATCAGGCCACCGAGATCGGCGACGTCTTCGCCTTCGGTGAGCTTGCTGTTGATCTTGATGTCGTCGACGATCACGTATTCCTTGTACTGGTCGACGATGCACTGCGCTCGCTTCTCGAATTGTGCCGTGTCATCCTTGGTCCACCAGTCGCGCAAGTTCCCCTTGGCGTCGAACTGCCGCCCTTCGTCATCGAAACCGTGTGTCAGCTCATGGCCGATGGTGCCGCCGGTGTTGCCGTAATTGGGCGCGTCGTCGAGCCTCGCGTCGTAGAGCGGCGGCTGTAGCACGCCGGCGGGGAAGTTGATGTCATTCATCTGCGGGTCGTAATACGCGTTCACCGTGGGCGGGGTGATGAACCATTCGCTACGGTCGACAGGCTTCCCGATCTTGTTGAGCCAGCGATTCGATTCGAACAACGTCGCGCGCTCCACATTGCCGAAATAATCGCCGTGCTGGATGCGCAGCGCCGAGTAGTCGCGCCACTTGTCGGGATAGCCGATCTTGTTCACGATACCGTGCAGCTTGGTCAACGCTTCCTGGCGGGTCTTCTCGCCCATCCACGGCAGCGTTTTCAGGTCGTCCTCCATCGCCTGCTCGATCTGCTGCGTCATCGCCAGCGTCTTGCGTTTCAGCTCAGCTGAGAAGGTGCGCTTTACGAACTCCTGGCCCAATGCGTCACCGAGTTGCCGGTCGACCAGCGACACGCAGCGTTTCCACCGCGGGCGCAATTCCGGCGTACCACGCAGCGTCTTGCTGAAGAAGTTGAAATCCTCGTTCACGAACGCCGACGACAAGTACTGCGCCTTGACATGGACGTAATGCCAGCGCAGGTAGTTCTTCAGGTCGTCGAGCGAAGCGGTGGTGAGCTGCGCCTCGAGCGCTTTGTAGAACTCGGGCTCGGTGACGTTGAGCGTCTGGACGCCGGGCTGGCCGCTCGCGGCGAGGAACGATGTCCAATCGAAGGCAGGCGTCAGCGACTGCAGTTCCGCGCGCGACATCTTGTGATAGAGCTTGTACGGGTCGCGCTTCTCCACGCGAGTCAGCGAGGCCTTGGCGAGCGCCGTTTCCAGCGCGAGCACGTTCGCGGCTTCACTGGCTGCCTTGTCAGGCGCGTCGCCGAGTAGCTCAAACATCTTCCGTACGTGCGCCACGTACTTGTTGCGCAACTCTTCGGAGCGCGCGTCGGCCTTGGTGTAGTAATCGCGGTCGGGCAGGCTGAGACCACCGGCGCCCGCGAACGCGATCACTTGCGAAGAATCGCCGAAGTCCTGGTTCGAACCGAAGCCGAACAGCATGCCGCTGTAATAGAAGTTCAGCGTGGAGAGTTGCAGGTGCGCGATGAGCGGCGCGAGCTGGCGCTTGTCGGTGACGGCGGCGATCTGTTGCAGCGCCGGCGCGAGCGGCGCTGCGCCGGCTTTCTCCACCGCTGCCTCGTCCATGCAGGCGGCGAAGTGGTCGCTGATCTTCTGCTGGCTTGGTGTCCGCGGCTTGGCGCCCGCAGCCGCCGGCTTCGCCAACTCGTCGAGAAGCCCCCAGAGGAAGCGCTGATTGTCGTTCGTCAGTTTGCCGTAAACGCTCCACCCGGCCTGATCCGCAGGGATGGGATTGTTCTTCATCCAGCCGCCGCACGTGAACTGATAGAAGTCGACGCACGGGTCGGCGGTCTTATCCAGCGAGCGGACGTCGAGGCTCGGACTGTAGGGCAGCGCCGCGATCGGCTTCTCGACTGCATTCGCAGGCTTCGGCGGACGCGCCGCAGGCTGCTGCGCAAGCGCAAGGGACGCGAGGACGACGAAGACACACACCCGGCGTAATGACATGAAGACTCCTGGCAGAGAAACACGTCAGTGTACTAGAGCACGGTGAACTCGCCGATGCGTAGCTCGCCGCGCGTCAGTTGCTCGCACTCGCGATCGAGTCGCGCATACTCATCCGCAAAATCACGCTTGCGGGCTGCCAGCGCGTCGGCACTTTCCCAGACGTCGATCGTCAGGTACTCACCGGCTGCCTCATGGGAGTGCAACAGATCGGTGCGAACGTATCCGCGGGCGCGACGAAACAGCTGTGCCCAGTCGCCATTCGGACGGTAGGAGCGGCGAAATGCCGAGTCTTTCTCAGGTAGGGAAATGAAGCGCCAGATGATCACGAACATGATCAGAGCGCGCGCACGCAGCCCTCGATCCATTGCAGGTACTCGCGGCTGCCATCGTCGATGCCTAACACGATGAATTCCGGCACTTCGTAGGAGTGCAGCTCCTTCACCGCGGACTGCAATTGCTCGAGAGCATCGGCCATGGTTTTGATGATCAGCAGGTGCTCGTCCGCGCGCTCAACCTTTCCGCTCCACCAATAGGTCGAGCTGATCGGGCCGACCACGTTGACACAGGCCGCGAGGTGGCGCTCCACCAGCGCGTGCGCGATCTTCTGGGCTTCGTCCTTGGAGCCGGCGGTACTGAAGACGATGCGTTTTTCTGTCATAGGCAACGAGGGCAAGACAGCGCAAGCGGCAAGCGTTAAGCTGTGCTCTTTCGCCGTCGAACTCTAAATGCGCTGACCGCGTTCGACAAGTCCGAAAGAGCCAGGAAAGCGAAGCGGCCGGTGCAGGCCGTGGAGCGCGATCGTCGGCTTTGAGGGTCAGCGGCGAGCAAAAACCCCTAGCGGTTTTGGAGCGGAGCGACAGAAACCCAACCAGGAAAGCGGCGCGGCCGGTGCAGGCCGCGGAGCGCGATCGTAGGCCTTGAGGGTCAGCGGGGGAGCAAAGGCCTCTAGCGGTTTTGGAGTGGAGCGACATAAACGATGACACCGATCAAGTTCGGGACATCTGGCTGGCGGGCCGTGATCGGCGAAGAATTCACGCTCGCGAACGTGACGCGGGCCGTCGCCGGCATTGCGCACTATGTGACCAGCATGAAGCCGCAGGGAGCGCGGGTCATCGTGGCCCGCGATCCGCGCTTTATGGGCGAACTGCTGGTCTCTGCAGCTGCCGATATTCTGGCCGCCAGCGGCGTGACGCCGCTGGTCGTCGCGGAGCCGGCGCCCACGCCCGCCATCGCCTACGCTGTGACGACGCTCAAGACCGACGGCGCCATCAATTTCACCGCATCGCACAATCCGCCGGAATACAACGGCATCAAGTTCTCTACGCCCGATGGCGCCCCAGCGCTGCCCGAGGTCACGAAGAGGATCGAAGCGGCTATTGCATCCTTGGGCGATGGCCCGGTGGGCGCGCCGCACATGAGTCCTCAGACCATAGACATCCGCGCGTCGTTCCTGGCGCGCCTCGCTGAGATCGTGGACCTCAAGGTCGTCCGCGACGCCGGCATCCGCGTCGTCTTTGACCCGATGTGGGGCGCCGCGCGTGGCTACAGTGACGCGATCCTGCGTGGGGCTGGGGTTGATGTCACCGCGGTGCACGACACGCGCGACGTGCTCTTCGGTGGCCACGCACCCGAGCCCGACGATCATCTGCTGGCGACCGCGACCGCAGCCATGCGTGAGCGCGACGCACAGCTTGTCATTGCGACCGACGGTGACGCCGATCGCTTCGGCATCGTCGACCGCGACGGGACTTTCCTGCAGCCGAATTACGTCATCGCGCTGCTGTTCGACTACCTGGTGGAGACGCGCGGCTGGCGCAACGGCGTAGCGAAATCGGTCGCGACGACAAACCTGATCAACGCGCTCGCCGAACATCATGGCGTCCAGCTCTACGAGACGCCGGTAGGCTTCAAGTACATCGGCGAACTGATCAAGCAGGACAAAGTCGCGATCGGCGGCGAAGAAAGCGCCGGCCTTTCCATCCGTCACCACGTGCCCGAGAAGGACGGCATCCTTGCCGGTTTGCTGTGCTGCGAGATGGTGGCCCGCAGAAAGACGTCGATCGGCGAACAATTACGTGCCCTATTTGCCAAAGTTGGTTCCTTTTACCCCCGCCGTGAGAACTTTCGCTTGACCCCCGAGGTACAACAGAAGTTCACTACAAAGTCACGAGGCGAGCCGGCTGAATTCGGCGGCCGTCGCGTGACAGCGGCGGTCCGGATCGATGGCCTGAAGCTCGTGCTCGATGACGGCTCGTGGGCTTGCTATCGGCTGTCGGGCACGGAACCGGTGGTGCGGGTTTACAGCGAGGCCCGCAGCGAGGCGGACCTGGAGAAGCTGAGCGCAGCCGCGAAAGATTGGATCTTTCACTAGATGATCGTACGGATCCGCCAGTTCGAGCAGTGGTGCCACACGATGCGGCGCCGTTTTGCCGCCGCAGCCGTGGCGTTTCTTGCCGGCGCTCTGTGCTGGCACGTGCTGTTCGGCGCCAACGGCATGGTGGCTTACAGCCATAAGCGCACCGAGTATCGCAAGGTCCAGCAGGAGATCGAGAGCCTCACGCGTGAGAATGAGCGGCTGCAGCAGCACATCCATTCGCTGAAGACCGACCGCGCCACCATCGAAAAGGAAGCGCGCGAGCAATTGCGTTATACGCGGCCGGGCGAGATGGTGTTCGTACTGCCGCAGCCCGCCACCGCGGCCAAACCACCGATGGCCGCGCAGAAGCATTAATCTTTTCGTTACCTCCCGGGTCATAACGCTCCGCGCTTGCCTTCCGTCCGCCACAGGCGTAGAAATAGGCGATTCTGATCACCACGGCCGCGTGTTCGCTCGCGCGCCGCTGTCAAAACCAAGGAGAGAGATGTCATGAAGAAACTCGTTCTGATCCTCGTTTGCCTGGTCCTTGCGAGCGCCGCGTTCGCTGGTGACAAGAGCAAGTCGATGAGCATGACCGGCGTCATTACTGACAAAGCGTGTTCGGGCGACAAGGCGAAGGCCGCCAACGCAGAATGCGCGAAGAAGTGTATCGAGCGCGACAAGGCCGCCGTGTTCGTCAGCGACAAGGACGGCAAGGTCACCCCGATCCATAACGTCGAGGCCATCGCCGGCCATGAAGGCCATCACGTGAAGATCACTGGTTCGATGATGGGCGACTCGCTCCATGTGGACAAGGTCGACATGATGGCAGCGAAGAAGGGCTCCTAGCCTTATCGCTGCGAGTAAGACAAAGGGGCGGCTCCGAACTTCGGGGCCGCCCTAACATTTTGCGGTGAGGGGAGTCTAACCAGGCAGGAGTGACTATGCGAAAAGCGTTGCTGCTCGTTCTTCTCGCAGCTCCGGCCTTCGCCGGCGATACGTTCACCGGTTGGGTATCTGACGAAGGCTGCGCCCGCAGCCGGCTCACGCAGAAAGAGATTACCGGCAACAATCCCGACTGTGTGAAGCGCTGCGTCGGTGAAGGGAAGGCCGTCGTCCTCATCGCCGACAAGGAGCGCGCCATTTTCAAACTCGCTGACGCCACGCTGCTGAAACCGGAGCTGGGTAACTATGTGAGCGTGACGGGCTTGCTCGACAAAGCTACGAATACATTGGCGGTGCAGTCGGTGAAGCTTTTGGAGGTGGGCGTCGCGAAGTGTGCTCGCAAGCCGCTGAAGGAATAACTAACGCGAGTGCCCCACCCTTGTTCGCACGTTGTGGCGAACAGGGTGGGATGCGGCGCCGCTAGCGGACGACGCCTTCGGCCGGCGAACTCGCCGTCGCGTACAGCCTCTTCGGCATGCGTCCCGCAAGATACGCCTGCCTCCCCGCGAACACGGCATTCTTCATCGCCTCTGCCATCAGGACTGGGTCCTGCGCGTGGGCGATGCCGGTGTTCATCAAGACCGCATCGGCGCCGAGTTCCATCGCGATGGTGGCATCAGAAGCGGTGCCGACGCCCGCATCGATGATGAGCGGCACGTCCTGGAGCATCACGCGCAAGATCTGGATGTTCGCGCGGTTCTGGATCCCCATTCCGCTGCCGATGGGAGCACCCAGCGGCATGATGGCGCTCGCGCCGGCATCGAGCAGGCGCTTGGCAACCACCACGTCATCCGTCGTATACGGCAAAACCGTGAACCCTTCCTTCACCAGCACGCGCGTCGCCTCTATCGTGGCTTGCACGTCTGGATACAGCGTGCGCTCGTCGCCAATGACCTCGATCTTTACCCAATCGGAAAGCCCGACCTCGCGCCCGAGACGTGCTGCGCGGATGGCCTCGTCCGCGGTGTAGCAGCCTGCCGTGTTGGGCAGCAGGAAGTAGCGCTCGGGATCCACGAAGTCGAGCAGCGATTCCTTGCTGCGGTCGAGATTCACGCGGCGGACCGCGACCGTCACCATCTCTGCACCGCTGGCCGCGAGCGCCCGCGCTGTCTCTTGTCCGGAGCGGTACTTGCCCGTCCCGACTATCAGGCGCGAGGTGAAAGTGCGTCCGGCGATGACCAGGGAGTCCATACCTCAATTGTAAATCGGAGGGCTGCTTTGCTCGCGGAACGCGTGGCGACGGCTGATGAGGAACCAGATCGGTATCGCCATGAACACCGCTGTGATCGCGACAAAAAGTGAGGGCGGAAACGGAAAATCGACACCCGTCTGCGTCTGCGGCATCCAGGAGGGCATCGCGGCATAGGAGCGCTGCACCGCACCGGGGATAAGCATGTAGCTGATGCCGTTGAGAGCACCGAACGTCAGCCATCCTGTCGCGAGTCGCCAGCTGTTCGGCTGCAGGCGCAATAGCCCCAGTCCGACGTAGACCTGCACGGCCGCAAACCCGACGTACAGCAACGCAGCCGACCAGCCGGTGAGAACGAGTCCGAAGAATGCGGCCGGCAACCGCAGCAGCAACATCATCGGCATCAATGCCGCACCCAGTAACATCCACCAGGCAATCACGGTGATGCTCACCGGACGCCCGGAAGCATTCTCCGTCGTCGGCCCTTCTGCAAAATAAGTCTTCACCGCTCGCGTATTAAAGCCCCACGCCCACCCTGCCCCCAAGAGCGCCAGCAAACCATAGAAAGTGACAAACACAACGCGGACCACCTGCATAGCGTTCACTGCAGTCGAGTCAGGTTGAGGAGGTGGCGCGGGCAGGGGCAGGACTCCCATCACGACCGCGAGCAGCGCGCCGAACAAAAACAGGAGCACGCCGAAGACAAGCATCGAAATGCGCGCCCAGCGCGCCTTGCGGAACAGGCCGATCGCGGTCGCCAGACCCCAGAGAGCCCAGGCGAGGATCCAGGCGCCGCTCAGGAAGAAGACCGCTTTCATCCCCCCGGCTCGTTTTGTCAAATCAGGCTGGATGAAGGGAAGCGCGAATTCGAAGGTCGAGAGTGCCAGGCAGGCCAGCGAGCCAAGCAGGGCAACAACCGCGCTCACCGTAACAAAGATCGAGGTGCGTGACATCGCCACTCCTATCCCGCGACCGGCTCTTGCTGCTCGACCGCGGAATACAGCGCATCGAGTTCGCGGGTATAGCGCTGCTCAACGACGCGGCGCTTGAGCTTCAGCGTGGGCGTCAACTCTCCGCTCGCGATGGAGAACTCATCGGGAACGAGTACGAAGCGCTTCAGCTTCTCGAATTGTGCGAGTCGGCTGTTGACGCCGTCGACGATGCCGTCGTAGATCTCGCGTACCTGCTGATGCGCGACCATGGCTTCGCGCGTCGGACAATCAAGGTGCTGCTTCTTCACCCATTCGGTAAGCAATGTGAAGTTCGGCGCCAGGAGAGCAACGGGAAACTTGCGCCGGTCGCCAATGACGGCCGCGTGGGCGACCAGCGGATTCGCCAGCAGAGCATTCTCGATCGCCGCCGGCGCGATGAACTTGCCACCTGCGGTCTTGATCAATTCTTTCTTGCGGTCGGTGATCGAGAGATAGCCATCTGCGTCGAGCGCTCCGATGTCGCCCGTCTTGAACCATTCGCCTTCGAACGCGGCTGCGGTCTCCTCGTCCTGGTTCCAGTAGCCGGAGAAGACGCTCGGCCCGCGCGCCAGGATCTCGCCGTCGTCCGCGATCCGTACTTCGAGATTCGTGAGGATCTTGCCCACGGAGCCGATCTTGTGGTCCTGCGGCGTGTTGCGCGAGATGACCGGCGACGCTTCGGTAAGCCCGTAGCCTTCGTAAAGCGCCAGTCCGACCGTGGGATACCACTCCGCGAGCTCTTTCCCGAGCGGCGCGCTGCCCGAGATCATCATCTGCACACGCCCGCCGAGGCCCTCACGGATCGCGCGAAACACCAGCCGGTCAGCCATTCTCCAAGCGCGGTCCTCGATCCGGCGCTGGGCCAGGACGTCGTCGCGATGCTGCGCGCCGATGGCGAGCGCCCAGTCGTACATCCTCCGCTTCACGCCCGAGTTGCCGATGCGGCGCAGCACGGTCGCTTTCAGCTTCTCGAAGACACGCGGCACCGCGACAAAGAACGTCGGCTTCACCTCGCGCAATACCTCGGGCAGCGTGTTGAGGTCGGCGCAGTAGGCGACACTGACGCCATCCTGGAACATGGCGTAATCGATATGGCGCGCGAAGATATGGGAAAGAGGCAGGAACGATACATAGACATCCTTTCTGCCCACGCCGAACGCTTTGATGGAAGCCAGCACGTTCGACGCGAGATTGCCGTGCGTCAACTTGACGCCCTTCGGTACGCCCGTGGTGCCGGAAGTGTAGATGATGGTCGCGAGGTCACCCGGCACGATCGCACGCGCGCGCGCGTCGAACGCCGCATCGCGCTCCCCGAGATAGCGCGGCAAGGTCGAAAGGTTGATCGCGCTCGGCGAAGCAACGTCGTCCATCACGACGATCTTCTCGATCTTCGTGCGCTCGCGGATGGAAGCGACCTTCGCCAACTGCTCGGTGGTCGAGACAAATGCGATGCGCGCCCCTGAATCGCTGACGATGAAAGCCGTCTGCTCGGCGGTGAGCGTGGGATAGACCGGGACATCGACAGCGCCGATGGCCAGGCACGCGAAATCAACCACCGCCCATTCGAAGCGGTTCTCGGCGATGATGGCAACGCGGTCGCCCTTACTGATCCCCCAGCTTTCCAGTGCGCGAGCTACCGCGCGAACGTCGCGGTAGATGTCGCGCGAACTGCGCGGCTGCCACGTGCCATCGCGCCGCGTGCGCATGGCGTCGGGCTGCGCGCGCGCGCTCAGTTGCAGGAAGATGTCGTTGATGGTGGAGGCGCTAGGCTCCATCGCGGCGTGGCGCCTCCATCCCGCGCAGGATAACGTCCACTACGGCGTCCGCTGCACCACCGAGCGGATAATCGCGGTCGCTCAGCATCCAGGAGGTCACCATCTCGTCGAGCGCGCCGAAGAAGCAGTTGGTCGCGATCTTGTCGCTGAACTCGCGCCGGAACGTGCCGGCCTCCTGGCCCTCGCGCACGATGCTGCGGATCAGGTCGAAGTACTCGACCAGCCTATGGCGCGAGAACTGCTCCAGGAATTTCGCGCTCTGGCGCAACTCGGTCTGGAAGACGACCGCGACGGCGCGATTCTCGCCGAGCGTCTCCAGGTGCAGCCGGGCCAGACGGCGTAGCTTCTCCGGCGGGGAGGCGCTGGGCACAAGTTCGCGCCGTGCGCGCTCCAGGAACGCGGTGAACGCCGAGTCGATGGCCGCCATCAGGATCTGCTCTTTGTTCTTGAAGTAGAGATAGACCGTGCCATCGGCGACGCCGGCGCGCTCGGCGATCTCGGCCACACGCGAATTGAAGAATCCCTTTTCCGCGATGACGGCGATGGCCGCATCGAGGATGCGCTGGTACTTCTCCGGACTGCGGCCCTGGGGCGGCGCCTCGGCGGTCGAGGTGGATGGCTTTTGATTCAGCACAAGCGGTGCGGCCTGCGGAACCCAGACACTCTACTTGGATGTGAGTTCGGGCCGCAACGTCCATAAGCGCTTTGCGCGATTGACCTTCTGCCATCCAGACAGTAACCTTGCATGAGGTTCCCGAGGTTATTTATGCGCAAGCTTGCAACATTTGGAGTCGTGCTATGGCTCGCCGCTGTGGCGATCGCCCAGCAGCCGGCAGCCCAGAAAGCGCCTCCGGCGCCGATGAAGCTGAAGGTCGGCGACACGGCACCCGATTTCACGCTGCTGGCGTTCGACGGCCAAAAGGTCGCGCCCGTCTCGCTCAAGGAGTTTCGCGGGAAGAAGAACGTGGCGCTCGCGTTCTACGTCTTCGCCTTCACCGGTGGTTGACAGAAGGAAATGAAGGCCTTCCAGGAGAATATCCAGAAACTGGAGGCCACAGACACCCAGGTCCTGGGTGTGAGTATCGATAGCCCCTTCGCCAACCA
>CAYWSH010000114.1:0-5805 GCA_964460655.1 uncultured Terriglobales bacterium
TCGACCTCACGCTGCTGCTGCTGCTTTCGAACGCCGTGCAGAATGCCATGACCGGCCCAGACACGTCGGTGCCGGGCGGAGCCGCCGCAGCGATCACGCTGCTGGTATTGAATTATGGGTTCGCGGAAGCATCCGGTGCGAATCGTCGCTTCCGCAGGCTGATTCAGGGGTCACCGACGTTGTTGATCCACAACGGTTCCGTGATCCCGGCCCACATGGCGAAGGAACATTGCACGTTGGACGAAGTCCACCGAGCGCTGCGCGAGCACGGCATTGAGTCCATCAAAGACGTGTCGCTGGCGGTGCTCGAGGTGGATGGCTCGATCAGCGTGCTGAAGTACGACGACGTGCATCCCGCCGTCGCACCCCAGCGCCGCTTGAAGTTCCTGCAGAAACACCAGTAGTCATTTCTTCTTCGCCGCCGGGGCCGCGCCCTTGGCCGCTTCCATCTGGTGCGCGATGATCTGGTCCTTGATCTTCTCGTACGTCGCTTCCGGGATGATCTTCCTGGTCACCAGGTCGCGCTTGGTCTTGTAGGGGCGGCCGGCGATGATCTTCTGCGAGTAGGCCTCGCCAATGCCCGGCAGCGCGTCGAGTTGCTCTTTGGTGGCGGTATTGATGTCGAGCTTCGCGCTGTCGGCGCTTACGCTTTTCTTGGCCGTCGTGTCGGACTTTCCCTTGGTGGCAGCTTTGCCGGACTTGGTCTTGTCTCCGCCCGTCTGAGCCAAGGCAGCGCCGGTGGCCAGGCTAAGCGCCATCAGCAGGAATAGGGTGATGCGTGCGATACGAGTGATCATGGAGGATTCCTCTCTCCCGTTCCCGCCGCGGAAGTTCTTGGGCGGGATGACCGGGGTGACTTCGTGTTCGAGATTGTACGGCGGCGCGCGGTCGGTGTGTTGTTTTTACGCGACTGCTTCGGCTACAATGCCCGTGCGGTTGGTTAGTCTGAGATTTCCGAGCTGCAGCCCGCTATCAGCGTTTCCTGCCCTCCAGCAATCTCCGAGATTCCAGCAGCAAATTTCAACACAAGGAACAAAAGTAACAACATGGAACAGGGAATTGTTAAGTGGTTCAACGACGCGAAGGGGTACGGTTTCATCACCCGTCAGAACGGCGAAGACGTGTTCGTGCACTTCTCCGCCATCCAGGCCAATGGCTTTCGCAGCCTGCAGGAAGGCCAGCAGGTCCAGTTCAACGTCGTAAAGGGCCCGAAGGGCTGGCAGGCGGAGAACGTCCAGCTTCTGTAAAGCTGCGATCTCTAACCTGTACCGGCAAGTTTGAAGAGCGGTCTCCCGGGATACGGGAGACCGTTTCTCTTTCGGTTATAATCGAAGTCCTGCTCGGCGTCCCTCGCCGATCTTCTGTGGTGCCCTGCGTGGCCAGGTAGCTCAGTTGGTAGAGCGCGGCCCTGAAAAGGCCGGCGTCGGCGGTTCGAGTCCGTCCCTGGCCACCATTGTTTCTGTCGCCGCCGGCTCCAAAACCGCTAGGGGGTATCACTCGCCCAGAGACCCACGAGGCCCTGCATCGCGCTCCGCCGCTGGGTCAGCGGCTCCGCTCTGTCGTCGCCTCCGCTCCAACCCGCTAGAGAGTGTCGCTCGCCCACGAGGCCGCGCATCGCGCTCTGCCGCTGCACCAGCGGCTCCGCTTCCTGTCCTGTTCGAGAACGGAGACTCGGAGCCGGAGGCGAAGGAAACCAAGAGCGGAGCGGCTCGTTCAGGCCGCGGAGCGCGATGAAGAGGCCTTGAGGGTCTTGAGGCGAGCCCTGCTCTTTAGCGGTTTTGGAGCGGAGCGACAGAAAAAAAAGAGACGGGGTTTAGGCCCGTCTCGTGCATCACAGTGATGGGAAAGGCTTACTGTTTCGGCGGGCCGCCCTGGCCGCGCTGTGCGCGCATCTTTTCCTGCCACTCGTCGTACTTCTTGCCCTGCTCTTCGGTCAGGATCTTCTTGATCTTATCGTCCTGAGCCTTGCGCATCTCGGTCATTTTGGCGCGACGATCTTCCTGCGACATGTTGGCCATCTCGCCGCGCATCTTCTCCTGGTCTTTCTGCAGGTCTTCGAAGAGCGCCTTCAGTTTGGTCTTCTGATCGGCGGTGAGGGTGAGTTCCTTGTCGAGCTGCGCGACACGGTCGTCAGGCGACATCATCGGCCGGCCGCCGCCTTGGCCGCCGCCCTGGCCTCCCTGAGCGAAAGCCGCCATGGTGCACATCAGCATGGCCGCGAGGGCCAGGCAGAACACAACACGCTTCGTCATGATGCTCTCCAATGCTTTGAATTTGTACGTGCCGGGCCCTAACTGCCCGGGGCCAGATGATTATTAACCAACGGCCGTTTGCCGTCACGCGACGGCTCGGCAACGACCCTGGCGCTGGGCATCGTACTTAGAACCCAGATCGCGGGGATAAGTTGCGCCGCTATTCGGCGCTCTTCACCTGCGGTTTGGATGGTTGCGACTGCATCCGGTCGTTTGCCGCCGAATCTTCAGGGATCTCCAGCGGCAAACGCCAATCCTGCGCCGAGGCTTTGCCGGCTTGCATCCAGCCATAGCGCGTGAGCAGCGAGCCGGTGATGCCGGAGAGCGCGGCGATGCGGCGCAACTGGATGGAGCGATCGGAACCGGAGCTGCCGGCGATCAGGCGCAGGGCAAGCGCAACGGGACCCGACAACAAACCGCCGGCGCGCACCAACTTTCCGCTGGTTCCCTGGCGCAGAGGCTTCTGTGCGGGATGCCCGTCATTCTCGATGTGCATACCTTCCCAGCACTCGTAGGCAGCGGAAGCGATGCCGAGGAAGTTCAGCGCGCGGCTGTCTTCGTGTCCCCAAAGCTCGAGCAGCGACACCGCGCTCTGCAAACCGGAAGCGCCGAAGTGGATGGGTAGCGTCCGTACATTGCGGTTCCATGCCGGCAGTGCCGTTGCGCCGATCAGCACGCCGGTGTAGTTCGAGAAGGGTAGTCCCCACGCGATGGAGCCGGCCTTCGCAGCGGCGCCGAACAGCCGCACGGGTAGCGATGGCCCGAACTGCTCCGTCACCGCGTCGGCAAACTTTGCCGCGGCCGCGTTCGCCGAGAACGCCGCCAATACCCAGGCGCCGACCGACATCGGGCTCTGCGGCTTGAGCACGCGCAACATGTTCAGGAAACGCTCTGGTCGGCCCAGGTCATACACCAGGATGGCGCCGGAGAGTGCCGCGCCACCGAAAGCGAGCCAACGCGCCTTGCGCGCGAGGTCGTAATCGTCGCCGATGAAGTCGGCAACATTGCCGACCACCGCCGACGCGCCGGCCGCGCCGCCGATGAAAAAGTAAAGCGGCACGGCCCAATTCCACTGTGGTTCTTTCAGGAGATGGATGCCGTAGTAGCCGGTCTCGGGCGACGCTTTGGGGAACGGTGCGCCAGCCGGCTCGATGCCGCGGGCCTGTACGCGGCCCGTGAGCTCGGCTTCATGGCGGAGTTCAGCGAGGCGCGCTTCACTGGCAGCGTCGGGCACGCGTGCTCTAGACCGCGTCGCCTTTCTGCGGGGCTTGCTCGTGCGTGGCGACGGCGCTTTATCTTTCGGCAGAGTGGTCTCCCAGAACTCGTCAGCGACGGCCGTCACCCAACGTCAGAAATGCCAGCACGCTCAGCGCGAGCAGCGCTGCGCCACCGATCGCTGATGCCGTCCAGCCGTCCTTGTTATACGCCTGCGGCACCTCGGGATTCGGCGGCAGGTTGTAGCGGCGCGGATCGCCACGCACGATGAAGAACGCATGCGTGCCGCCGACGCTGGTGTGCGTGGGATCGTAAAGACACGCATCGCCCATTCCGCGCTCGTGCAGTACTTCGAGTCGTTCTTTAGCTTGCGCGCGCAGTTGATTGATCTCGCCGAACTTGATGGAGCCCGTCGGGCAGGCCTGCGCGCACGCCGGCTGCATGCCCGCCTTCTGCCGGTCGTAGCAGAACGTGCATTTGAACGCGCGACCATCGTTGGGATCTTTCTGCACGACGCCGAACGGGCAGGCGACGACGCAATACGCGCAGCCGTTGCAGATATCGGGTTGCAGGAATACGCCGCCGAGCTCCGTGCGCACGAGCGCGCCCGTGGGACACGCTTCGAGACACCCGGCATTCTCGCAGTGCTTGCAAACGTCGGAGGAGAAGCCCCAGGTCGGCCCGTCGGGCGCATTGCCGCCCAGGCCCGGCAAGGTTGCCGGTTCCTCGACGAACTTCACGTGCCGCCACGTCGAGTGTCCGAGCGCGCCGGTGTTGTCATAGGAGAAACCGCTCCACGTCAATCCATCATCGTGGATCTCGTTCCATTCCTTGCACGCGACCTCGCATGCCTTGCAGCCGATGCAGAGCGTCGAGTCGGTGAGGAACGCGGTCACGCTCATGCGCGTCCTCGCAGGTTGCAGAGCAGCGCTTTGCTCTCCATGATGCGCACGTTCGGCTCTTCGCTGATGGCCAGCAGATCATTCACGACGTCGCCTTTCGCTTTGCCCATGTAGCCCCAGTGATACGGCAGGCCGACCTGATGCAGGCGGCGGCCTTCGATCCAGAGCGAACGCATGCGCGGCGTGATGAGCGCGCGCGCCGCGATGCTCCCGCGCGGCGTCGTGATGGTGACGAAGCTACCGTGCTCGACCGCCGCCTCGGCCGCGAGTTCCGGCGAGATCTCGCAGAAGAGTTCCGGTTGCAGTTCGGCAAGGTGACTCGTGGTGCGCGACATGCCGCCGGCGGTGTGGTGCTCGGTGAGGCGATAGGTCGTCAGGACGTAAGGGAAGCGCTCGTCCTGCGGGAGCGCGTAAGCGTTGTCGGCGCGCTCTTTGCGGTCGGCCGCGGGATTGGTCTGCTCGTCGTAGAGCGGATTTCTGAGCGGCGATTCGAGCGGCTCATAGTGCGTGGGCAGTGGGCCGTCTTTCAGTCCGCTGGTCACGAAGAGCCAGCCAACGCCGTCGGGATGCAGGATGAACGGCCGTGCGCCGCCGAGCGCTTCCACGCCGTGACCACGCTTCAGATTCGCCTTCGTCGTGGGCGCAACATCTTTCTTGAAGTCGGGCGTGTCGTGACCCGCCCACTGCTGCTTGTCGTCATCCCACCAGACGAGCGCCTTGCGTGCGCTCCACGGCTTGCCGTCGGGCGCGGCCGATGCGCGGTTATAAAGGATGCGAACGTCTTTCGGCCAGGAGTAGCCCCAGCCGTGGCCGTAGCGCCCTTTGGGTGCGCGCTGGTTCGCCTTGTTCTGCTGCGGCTTCGGCATGACGCCGCTATAGATCCAGCAGCCGCACGCGGTCGAGCCGTTGTTCGTGAGCGCGTCGAAATTCACGATGGGCTTGCGGTCCTTCGTGGTGTAGCCATTGATCTCGGCGAGGACTTCTTCGATGCTCGGCTCGGCGTGGGCGCCGTGTGTGCTGTAGTCCCACGTGAGATTGCGTAGCTGCGTGTTGCGCGGACGCGGATCGCGCGCCGCCATCGCCTTGAGCCGCCGTCCGAGATGCACCATGAACCACGCCTCGGAGCGCGCGTCGCCGGGCGGATCTACCGCCTGATTGTGGAACTGCAACAGCCGTTGCGTGTTGGTGAAGCTGCCGCTTTTCTCGGCCGAGCCGGCGGCGGGCAACAGGAATATTTCGGTCTTGATCTGGCGCGGATCGAGCTCGCCGCGCTCAACCTCGGGCGAGGCGTACCAGAACGCGGCGGTTTCCGTCTCGACCATGTCGCGCACGACCAGCCACTTCAGTTGCGCGAGCGCCTTGCGCTCCAGCCGGCTGTTTGGTGCGCCGACGGCCGGGTTCTGTCCCATGACGAAGAGGCCGTCGAGTCTGCCGTC
>CAYWSH010000114.1:5905-11690 GCA_964460655.1 uncultured Terriglobales bacterium
CCCGGCAGGATGTCGTACAGGGTCGGGATATCGGTCGAGCCCTGGATGGAAGCGTGCCCGCGCAAAGCGAGGATTCCACCGCCCGGACGGCCGATATTTCCCAGCAGCAGTTGCAGGATCGCCGCCGCGCGAATGATCTGCGGACCGTTGCTGTGCTGCGTCCACCCGACGGCGTAGCAGATGGCGCCGGTCTTCTCCGGGCCGGACGCGGAACAGAACGCAGCGGCCGCCTTGACGAAGGCTGCGTGCGGAATGCCGCACGATCGCTCTACGAGTTCCGGTGTGTAGCGCGCAAAATGACGTCGCAAGACCTGGAAGACGCAGCGCTCGTGCTTAAGCGTGCGGTCTTCCTTGAAGTTGTTTGCATCGCCGGCTTTTCCGCTGCGCTTCTTGGGTGGTTCGCCGGCGTAGTGCCACGATTCCGGGCTGTACTTTTCTTTCTTCGCGTCCCAGCCGGAGAACAGTCCGTCGAGATCTTCGGTGTCCCGAAAATCCTCGCGCAGGATCATCGGCGCGTTGGTGTAGTTCACGACGTACTCGCGGAAGTAAAGATCGTTCTCGAGGACGTAATGGATCAGCGCGCCCAGAAAGATGACGTCGGAGCCGGCGCGCAGCGGCAGCCAGATATCGGCCATCGCCGAAGTGCGGGTGAATCGCGGGTCGACGTGCAGGACCGTGGCGCCGCGCTCCCGCGCCTCCATCACCCACTGGAAGCCGACCGGATGATTCTCGGCCATCGACGAGCCCATGATGAGGATGGCGTCGGCGTTGGCGAGGTCTTGTTGCGCGGTGGTCGCGCCGCCGCGCCCGAACGATGTCCCCAGACCGGGGACGGTGGAGGAGTGTCAGATCCGGGCTTGGTTGCTGACGCAGACCATGCCCAGACCTCCCGTAAAGAGTTTCTTGATCAGGTAATTCTCTTCGTTGTCGAGCGTGGCGCCACCAAGGTGCGCGATCGCTTCCGTATGCATCAAGTTCGCGCCATCATCGTCGCGCTCCTTGAACGTCTGCTCGCGCGTTTGCCACATGCGCTCGGCGATCATGTCCATCGCGGTCTCTAGGTCGAGTTCTTCCCAGCGCGTGGAATAAGGCCGCCGATACTTCACCCTTTTCAGCCGTCCGGCGTGCGTGTGCAGCTCTTTGGTGTTCGCGCCCTTCGGGCACAAATGGCCGCGCGATATAGGCGATTCGGGGTCGCCCTCGATCTGCACGATCTGATTGTTCGTGTGGTAAACGACCTGGCCGCAGCCGACGCCGCAGTACGGGCAGATGGAGCGCGTCTGCTCGCAACCATCGATCTTCGGACGCAGCGCGAGCGTGCGGTCACTCATCGCCTCCGGCCCGGTGCCGTTCGTGCGGGTGCGTAGTTGGCGGAAGGCGGGCCAGCGCTCCAGGAGACTCAGCATGGTCGTGCTCGCGGCATTGTACAGACTGCCTGTTCGTTTCGATGCAATGCGACGCGGGCGCGCGAGTGCTAGACTGCGCCGACTATGGCCACCGACACTGCCCGCTCGCGCGACGTCCTGGCGGTCCCGAGTGCGATCGCGCCGCGGCTCGATGCGGTGGACCTGTTGCGCGGCATCATCATGGTGGTGATGTCGCTTGACCACCTGCGCGACTTCTTCACCTTCGTGCATTTTCCTCCCGAGGACATGCAACACACCTGGCCGGCGTTGTTCTTTACGCGCTGGATCACGCACTTTTGCGCGCCACTGTTCTTCTTTCTTGCCGGCACGGGCGCCTATCTTTCGGCGACGCGCGGCCGCTCGCCCCAGCAGATCCGGTACGTGCTGTGGACGCGCGGCCTGTGGCTCGTCTTCCTGGAGATGACCGTCATCGGTCTCGGCTGGACGTTCGTGCCGTGGACCTACGGGGGCGTGATCTGGTGCCTCGGCTGGTCGATGGTGCTGCTTTCGCTCGTGGTGCGATTGCCGCTGCGGGGTGTGGCGGCCTTTGGCCTCATCCTGATCTTCGGGCATAACCTGCTCGATGGCATCCAGCTCAAGGACTGGCACGGTTTCGGCTGGCTGTGGTTCATCGTGCATCAGCCGAACTTCATCCCCATCGCGCCAAAGATCGGGCTGTTCTTCGTCCTCTATGTCCTCGTGCCGTGGGTGGGCGTGATGGCGGCAGGCTACGCGTTCGGCGCGATCCTGCAGACGGAAGCCGCGCGGCGGCGACGGACCATGCTGATGATCGGCCTGACAGCCGTGGCCTTATTCATTGCATTGCGGGCGACCAACAGTTACGGCCAATCCTCGGATCCCAGTATCGCCTTCGCATCGCTGCCGCATTTCGCGCCGCAGGCGACGCTCGGTATGACGGTGGTCGCCTTTTTGAACGTGCAGAAGTATCCGCCCGCGCTGCAGTTCCTGCTGATGACGCTCGGTCCAGGCATCATCGCGCTGGCGCTGTTCGACAAGTTCAACACGGCGCGGCTCGGGTTGGGGCGCGCCCTGGTGGTGTTCGGCCGCGTACCGCTCTTCTATTATGTGGTCCACATCTACGCCTGCCATATCGCGGCGGTGCTGATCGCGCTCTGCTTCCACCAGCCGTGGCGCTGGCTCGTGCCGGGCGGCTTCTTCTTCGGCCCGGCGCCCGATGGCTATGGCCACAGCCTGAAGTTCATATGGCTGGTGTGGGTCCTGCTGAACGTCGCGCTCTATTTCCCGTGCCGTTGGTTCGCCGAGTACAAGCGCACGCACCGGCAGTGGTGGGTGAGTTACCTCTAGCGCGTCTGCTACATTCCTGCGGATGCATTTCGCGCGCCGCACCGGTTGGAACCTCGAACCGAACCGCTTTGCCGCGGCTATTGCCAAAGCGCGCCGTGAGGGCAGGGAACTCCTCGACCTGACCGAGTCGAACCCCACGCGTTGCGGCCTGCACTATGACGAGAGCGCGATCTTGAAGTCGCTGCTGTCGCTGGAATCGCTAAAGTACGAGCCGGATCCGCGCGGACTGCGCAGCGCGCGCGCGGCGGTGGCACGTTATTACGCGGAGCGCGGCGAGGCCTCGCTGAACGTCGATCCTGAGCACATCATCCTGACCACCAGCACGAGCGAGGCCTACAGCTACATCTTTCGGCTGCTGTGCGATGCCGGCGACGAGGTGCTGGTCCCGGCGCCAAGCTATCCGCTCTTCGAGTTCCTCGCCGCACTGCAGGACATCACGCTGCGCCACTACGAGCTGGAGTATCACGGTGCGTGGAGCGTCGACCGCGGTTCCCTGGCGACGAGTGACAAGTCGCGCGCGCTGATGGTCGTGCACCCGAACAATCCCACCGGTTCGTACGTCGGCGACTATGATCGCGCGCTCCTGCGCGAGCACTGCGCGCGCCACGGCCGTGCCCTGATCAGCGATGAGGTTTTTCTCGACTACGCACACGACCGCCGCATGCGGCGCAGCTTTGCTAGTGAGCGGGATGTCCTGACGTTCACCCTGAGCGGCTTGTCTAAGATCGCGGCGTTACCGCAGATGAAGGTGGCGTGGATGGTGGTGAGCGGGTCGCAGGCCGAGCGCGACGCGGCGCTGGCCCGGCTCGAGGTCATCGCCGATACGTTCCTCTCGATGAACGCACCCTTGCAGCATGCGCTGCCCGACCTGCTGGCGCAGCGGCACAACGTTCGTGAGCAGTTGCTGCAGCGCGTCCGCGCGAATCTCGCCGAACTCGACCGTCAGCTCGCCACCCAGAAAATGTGCGAGCGACTCGCCGTGGAAGGCGGCTGGTATGCGACCGTGCGCGTCCCGGCGCACGGCAGCGACGAGGACCTCGCCATCGCGCTGCTGGAACAAGCGGGCGTCCTCGTCCATCCCGGGCACTTCTATGAATTCAAGCGCGATGGCTACCTGGTGCTCAGCTTGATCACGCCCGCGGCGATCTTCCGCGAAGGCGTGTCGCGCCTCCTGCAACACGTAGGAGCGCGCTGAGCGGCCCCGGCCTCTGTTATAATCCCAGTTACCCTCATTCGTGCGCTGTCCGGGCGGAAGTGGTGGAATTGGCAGACACACCATCTTGAGGGGGTGGCGCCGAAAGGCATGCGGGTTCAAGTCCCGCCTTCCGCACCATCATCCCGCAATCCTGGAAAGGAAACACAGGGCGCGCTGCGTTGCGGCGGCCTAAGCGAGATACATGTTCATCGTAGTCACGATCGTTCACGTCATTGTTTGCGTTTTCCTGATCATCGTCGTGCTGCTGCAGAGCGGCAAGAGCGCTGACCTGGCCGCCGCGTTCGGCGGCGCCGGCAGCCAGACGGCCTTTGGACCGCGCGGCGCGGCCACGCTGCTTTCGCGTGCCACCACCTGGTCAGCCATCATCTTCATGCTGACTTCGATCACGCTTGCCATCATGGCTTCGCGCCGTGGCGGCGGCGGTACCTCGGTCCTGCAGGGCGAGAAACCGGCAGCCACACAGAAGGCGCCAGCTCAGCAGAAACCGGCGCCTGAGCCGCAGCCGCAGAATCCCAAGTAGCTCTCAGCTCCCGGTCCGCAGTTCTCATCAAGCCCGCCATTAGAGCGGGCTTTCTCATTTAGGTAGGATGTAAGGGAGTGTCGCGCGATTGCAGAGCGGAGCCCGCCGTTCTGGCGGCGAAGCGCGCATGAGCCTAAGGGGTCTGGTGGCAGGCGATACTCTCTAGCGGTTTGGAGCGAAGCGACAAGGACAATGGTTCACGAGATCATTCCCGTAGGCCCGCTGCAGTGCAACTGCTCGATCATCGGCGACGAGCAGACGCACGACGCCATGGTCATCGACCCGGGTGACGACATCGACGACGTGATGGCCATCGTGCGGAAGCACGGGCTCACCGTGAAGCAGATCGTGGTGACGCATGCCCACATCGACCATGTCGGTGGGGCGATGAAGCTCAAGAAGCTCACCAAGGCCCCGATCCTGCTGAACGAGAGCGACCGTGCGCTCCTGCGCATGCTGCCGATGCAAGCCGCATGGATCGGCGTGGCGCCGCCGGACAACGTACAGATCGACGATTCCCTCCGCGACGCGGACACGCTGAACGTCGGCGGCATGACTGGCGCCATCATGCACACGCCGGGACACACGCAGGGTAGCGTGTGTCTGTATCTGGAAGCGGAGCGGCTGCTGGTTGCCGGCGATACCTTGTTCGCCGGCAGCATCGGGCGTACGGACCTGCCGGGCGGCGACTACGAACAGATCATAGATTCGCTGCACACCCGTGTGCTGGCCCTGCCGGACGACACGATCGTCGTACCGGGACATGGGCCGATCACCACCATCGGCGAAGAGCGCGAGCGGAATCCGTTCCTGAAAAAGTAATAAGCGGAGCGGCCGTGCAGGCCGCACAGCGCGAAACAAGGCCTCGCGGGTCTCAAGCCGAGCACCGCCCTCTAGCGGTTTTCGAAAAAAAGCGGAGCGGCCGGTGCAGGCGACAGAAATCTAAGCCGCCCGTTCGTGCCAGCGGTAGCCCGCCAAGGGGTCGATTTCCACAGCCTCGCCGTCGGCGACGAGATCGCGCAGCAATGCCTCGGCGTCGAGTGGAGTCACCAGGAACCCTTCCGCCTCCAGCTTCGGTACTAATTCCGAGGCGGTGATGGGGATGAAATGGCCATCAGGAGTGCGTGCAGCGCGCAATAAGTGCCGGCAGGCCTGGCGTCCGGATTCGAACCGCAACCTCAACAGGGGCTTGTGATCGAAGGACGCGGACAACATGGCCAGCCAATATGCCGCCGGTCAGGGTCGCAGTCAATTACCCGAAATGTGTGCAACACCTTAGAGCGTCAAGACGCGCCGTTCGCGCGCCGTGCATCCTAC
>CAYWSH010000115.1:0-6095 GCA_964460655.1 uncultured Terriglobales bacterium
GCCAGCGGGTTCTCTACTGCTTCCCAAGTGCCCTTCAGGAGGGGTACCTACTTACATAGACGAACGAGCGGGCAAAACGTTTTTGCGTTTGCATTAATTTTTTTTAATCTGGGATGACGACCGGCTTCTTGGCCATCAGTTCGGTGAAGCGCGGGTCCTGCCGCAGGCCGGCAAACTCGGTGTCCTTGTAGACGTTGTTGATCTCCGGGTAGCCGTCTTCTATGGCCTTCTTCAAGTAGAGCAACGACTTCTCGTTGTTGCCCTTGCCGGCGAACATGCGGGCGATGACGTAGCTGAATTTGGCGCGGTCGGCGGGCGACGACATGTGCAGAGCGATCCCCACGCCGCCGCGGTGCTCAAAGATGTCCGGGTCGATCTCGAGCGCGCGCAGGTACTGATCGTTGGCTTTGTCGTATTCCTTGCGGGCGAACAGCGCCGTGCCGAGATTGCTGTGGAATGCGGCGGAGTCTTCCCGGCCTTCGATCGCACGCTCATAGGCCTTGATGGCGCTTTTGTACTTCTTCTTGCCGTACCAGGAAACGCCGAGGTTGTTCCAGGCTTCCGGATAGTCCTTCTGGTAATGCAGCGCGCGCTCAAACTGCTTGCGCGCCGCATCCAGGCGCATCATCTGCAGCTCGGCGATGCCCATCTTGTTGTGGACCATGGCGACGTCTTTGGCGCCACGCTTGAGGGCGGCTTCGTAGTAATCGAGCGAATCGGCGTAGAGCTTCTGCTCGCGCAGGTCGTCGCCCTGCTGCTCCAACTGAACGGGCGAAGCCGTCGGCGAGGGCGGATCGGCGCGGCGAATCTGCGGCGCGGTGACGAGTTGTGCGAGGGAGAGGGTAGGGAGAGCGAGAAGCGCGGCCAGCAGGACGCGACGTGCCATAGGACACCTCAACTGCGCTATAGACACCGGAAACCCGCGGCGGGTCCCGGAATGATGCAGACATTGTAACCCCGGCCAGTAGCGGGTTTGGGCGAAATGACAGGATGGCAGGATTCGCGTACGAGTGCCCGGATTCGTGCGACGAATGGCGCTACAGCGGAGGCTTCGGTGGCGGCTTCTGCTCTTGCTTTTTCTTGTCGTCGCCGCCGCCGGTAAAGACGTCGGCCAGCTTGCCAAAGAAGCCGCGTTTCTTTTCGCCGGGTGGTTGCTGAGCAGTGCTACCGGCAGCACCTCCGGGAGCAGCGGGCGGCGCAGCGGCCGGCACCTGGCTGTTGGGGGCGGCGGCATCGCGCCCGCCGAAGCCGAGCAGATGTGAAAGGCGGTTCAGGAACCCGCCCCCGGCGGCACTCTGCTCGCAGGTCTCGCGCGGCTCGGTGCCGGAAATGAACGCGGCAGTGTAGGTCTCCGTGAAGCACGCCGGCGTCACCAGGCGATTGGTGTTCTTGTCGAGCGTCACGAGGGTGACGCCTTCGGGCGCGGAGAACGGTTTCATGTCCTGATACGCGGCAACGTTCTGCGCGCGCTTCATGAACTCCGCCCAGATGGGCGCCGCGGTGACCGCGCCGCTCAGACGCAGGTCGCTGTAATCGTCGTAGCCGACCCAGACGATGCACAGCAGGTTCGTGGTGTAGCCGGCGAACCACGCATCGTGCGAGGTGCCGGTCTTGCCGGCGGCCGGGGCGGTGAAGGTCTTGCGCACACCGGCCGCGGTGCCGAAATTCAGCACGCCCTCCATCATGTTGGTCATCACGTAGGTGACGCGGGGATCGAGCACGTCCGCTTTCTTGGGTTCGAATTCCTGCAGGACGTCGCCGCGCGCATCGCGTACCGAGCGCACCATGATGGGCGAGAGCTTGTTGCCGGCGTTGGCGAACACTGTGTACGCGCCGGCCATCTCCACGGGCGTGGCATCGTAGGCGCCGAGCGCCATCGCGGGCGTGGCCTTCACGCTGGCGATGCCGGCGTTGCGCGCCAGCTCGGCGACCTTGTCGTAACCCACGGTCTCGGCCAGCTTCACGGTGGCGTTGTTCAGCGACTCGGCGAGGGCGTACCGAGCCGTGACCGGCCCGTGGTACTCCTCTTTGTAGTTGCGCGGCTCGTAGATCTCGTCGCCGTAAGTGAAGGTGGTTGGGGCATCGTCGACCATGGTGACGCTCGTCAGCACCGATTGCGCGCCCGCTAAGGCCGTGTTCACCGCCGTCGCATAGACGAACGGCTTGAAGATGGAACCGGTCGGGCGCTTGGCGACGGCGTGGTTGAGCTGGCTCATGCCGTAGTTGCGCCCGCCGACGAGCGCCAGTACGTCACCGGTGTGCGGATCGATGGCGACCAGCGCCACCTGGGCCTGCGGACCGTTCGCCACGCGGTTCTCGTACTTCGCGCTCTTGCCCTCGCCGGAGACCTTGACACGCTTGGTGCGCAGGCGGTTTACCTGCGCATCGACTTGCTTCATGCCGATCTCGATGGCGGCGGCGGCGGCCTTCTGCAAGTCCTGGTCGAGCGTGCTGTAGATGCGGTACTGCTGCTGGTTCATCTCCCGCTCGTTGTAGGCGCCGGTCATCGTTTCCTTGACGAGATCGACGAAGTAAGGCGCGTCGCTGGCCTCGACATTCATCGGTGCCAGCGTGAGCGGCGTGGCTTTTGCGCTCTCGGCTTGCGCCTTGCTGAGGGCTCCGGTCTCGACCATGGAGTCGAGCACGAGATTGCGGCGATCGAGCGCGCGCTCTGGGTGGCGATAAGGCGAGAGGTAGCTAGGCCGCTGGATGAGTGCCGCGAGCAGGGCGGCTTCCGGCAGCGTGACGTCTTTCAGGTCTTTATTGAAGTACGCACGCGACGCCTCCGCGAGCCCGTTGATGGCGAAGGTGCCGCGTTGTCCCATGGGGACATAGTTTGCGTAGAAGGCGAAGATCTGCTGTTTGCTGAAGCGCTGCTCGAGCTGCAGAGCGATGAGCATCTCGGTGAGCTTGCGCTTGATGCCTGCCCAACCGCGTTTTTCCGCGGTGAGGAAGAAGCCGCGCGCGATCTGCATGGTCAGGGTGGAGCCGCCCTGGGTACGCGTGCCCTCGCGGATGTCGATGAGCACGGCTTCCGCAAAGCGGAAGTAGTTGATGCCGCCGTGCTTGAAGAAGCGGCGGTCTTCGATGGAGACGACCGAGTCCACCATGACCTTGGGGATCTCGTCGAAGGTGACAAGACGGCGCTTGCTGCGGCCCTGGCTGTCCGCGAGGCCGGTGATGAGCTGGGGTTCGAGCTCGTAAGCCTGCAATGCCTTGCCTTGCACGCCGCCGAGGCCAGTGATCTTCTCCACCTTGCCGCCGCTGATGCGCACGATGGCGCCATCGGGGAGGTGATACGACTCGGGCCCGGGCTTGATCTCGATGCCGCTGTTGATCAGCCGGAACGTGCCGAGCTTGGAGTCCTTTTCGCTGTAGCCGGCGCGGCGCAGTTCGGCGGCGATCGCCTCGGCGCTCGCCTTCTCGCCGACCTCGAGCGCGCGCGGCCGGGCATAGATCTGCGCCGAAGTCTCGAAGACCTGGCCGCTCATGCGCGCGTCCACGATCCTCTGGTAGCGGATGTAATAGAAGGCGAACACCCCGAGGAACAGCGTGAACACGATGATGAAAGCGGCGACCATGATGCGCACGGCCGGATCCGCCGCCCAGTACGACAGGTTCTCGAGGCTGAACAGACTGCCGCCTTTGCCTCGACGAGGCCGGCGCGACGTGAAGGAGCGCGGAATGCGTATCTTGATGGCCACAGGTTGGGGAGCCGGCGCGTCCAATGCGTCCAGCGCGGCCGCCGCCTGCTGGTTGGACGAGACGACTACCCGCGGAGTTACCTGCCGCCCGGGGGCGGCCGGGACCGCGAGTGCTTCTATTGTAATGGAGGGACGGCAGGCCGGTTGGCCGTCAAGCCGGCCGGAAGGACATGCCGGTGACTGGGGAGATTCTGGCGTAGCGCCGGTCACCTTAGGCCGGCGCTACAAGCGGGCTATTTCGCCCCGGCGACCAGCTTCACCAGTTCCGAGTAATCCTTCTTCTCGATGCCGTGCACCTGCTTGTTGTACTCGTCGATCTTCGACGAATAATTCATCGAACAGAACTTGGGACCGCACATCGAGCAGAACGCCGCCTCTTTGTAATAGTCGTCAGGCAGCGTTTCGTCGTGCATCGAGCGCGCCGTTTCGGGGTCAAGCGACAGCTCGAACTGCTTGTTCCAGTCGAAGGTGTAGCGCGCGTAGCTGAGGGCGTCATCTCGGTCACGCGCGCCCGGGCGGTGACGCGCGATGTCGGCCGCGTGGGCGGCGATCTTGTACGCGATGATGCCGTCCTTCACGTCTTTTTCGTTGGGTAGCCCCAGGTGCTCCTTGGGCGTGACGTAGCAGAGCATCGCTGCGCCGTGCCAGCCGATCATGGCCGCGCCGATGGCGCTGGTGATGTGGTCGTAGCCCGGCGCGATGTCGGTGACCAGCGGCCCGAGCGTGTAGAACGGCGCTTCGTGGCACCACTCCACTTCCTTGTCCACTTGCTCCTTGATCTTATCCAGCGGCACGTGGCCGGGGCCTTCGATCATGACCTGCACGTCGTGCTTCCACGCGATGTCGGTAAGCTCGCCGAGCGTGCGCAACTCGGCGAATTGCGC
Source organism: uncultured Terriglobales bacterium (assembly GCA_964460655.1). Taxonomy (GTDB): domain Bacteria; phylum Acidobacteriota; class Terriglobia; order Terriglobales; family Acidobacteriaceae; genus CAVUAF01. The sequence goes on from CAYWSH010000115.1 coordinate 4,589, forward strand.
TTCGTCGCTCGCATCGGCCACGCAGCCGGGGCGCAGGCCGTCGCCGAGTGAGAAGGAAACGTCATACTTCTTGAAGATCTTGCAGATGTCTTCGAAGCGCTCGTAGAGGAAATTCTGCCGGTGATGGTGCGCCATCCACTGCGCCAGGATGGCGCCGCCGCGGCTCACGATGCCGGTGATGCGCTGGGAGATGAGCGGCAGATACTGCACCAGCACGCCGGCGTGGATCGTCATGTAATCGACGCCCTGCGCGGCTTGCTCTTCGATGACCTCGAGCATCAGGTCGGCGCTGAGGTCTTCGAGGCGCTTGACGCGCGCGATGGCTTCGTAGATCGGCACGGTGCCGATGGGCACCGGCGAGTGCCGCAGGATGGCTTCGCGGATCTCGTGGATATCGCCGCCGGTGGAGAGGTCCATGACGGTGTCGGCGCCGTAGTGCACCGAGGTGTGCAACTTCTTCAGTTCTTCGTCGATGTTCGACGTGACCGCGCTGTTGCCGATGTTGGCGTTGATCTTGCACAGCGACGCCACGCCGATGCACATGGGCTCGAGTTCCGGATGACTGATGTTCGCGGGGATGATCATGCGGCCGCGCGCGACTTCGTCGCGTACCAGTTCGGGCGTGAGGCGCTCCCGCAGCGCGACAAAACCCATTTCTTCCGTGATCACGCCGCGGCGGGCGTAGTGCATTTGCGAAAAGTTGCCGTCGGTGTTCTCGGCGCGCCGGCGCGCGAGCCATTCGCCACGCGTGAGCGCAGGCGTGGCGAAGCCGTTCCCATTCCCACTCTGCGGATGATTGCCGTTGCTAGGCATGTCTGTCCTCGGTTTGAAACTCTCCATTATAGGGCGGCGGCGAGTTCGCGGAGGCGTCCCGTCTGCACGTCGAAGATGAACGCGCGGATGGTGACCTCGGGCGCGAGCCAGGGATGCGCCCGCAACTTGTCGAACTGCGCGCGAATGTGGGCTTCGACGTCACGGAAGGCGTGGAAAGCGACCGGCGCATGACTCGGGCCGAAGCGCGCGTCGAGCTGCCGGGTCAACTCCTCGTCGGTCGTCTTGTTCAGGCCACAATCGGTGTGGCCGATGATCATGAACTCCTCGGTGCCAAGCAAGTGGTGCGACACCAATAGCGAGCGCACGGCGTCGTCGGTGACGACCGCTCCCGCGTTGCGCACGATGTGCGCGTCACCTTCGTTCAGCCCCATGGCCGCGAGCGTAAGGCGCGTGTCCATGCACGTGAGGATGGCGAGGTGCTTGCGCGGGCGCGGGCTGAGCACGCCCGGCACGTGGCCAAGGGCGTAGAAACGATTGCGTTCCAGGACGTCGTCGATCACCGGCATGCCAGCGATTATAGGGAAGCGACCGAGCCTATAATCGCGGTATGACCTCTATCGGCCGGCCTGATCCTGCGGAATACAACCCGTACTACGAGAAATACATTTCGCTCGTCTCGGGAGATGATCCCGTGCGCGCCATGCGCGAACAGATCGCGCCGACGCTGGCGACG
>CAYWSH010000115.1:6195-11678 GCA_964460655.1 uncultured Terriglobales bacterium
TAGGCGGTGTGAGCCGCGTCACAGCCACGCGTGCGGTGGTCGATTAGCCTGACGATGCTTGCTTCGCTAGCAGGACAACGATAGAGTTTTGAGCAATAGCGTGTCGCAATCAGCCGCAAAATACGTGCGTTTTGGCAGCGCCATAGCCATCATCGTGCTGGCGCTCGGGTACCTTGCCTATACCGGTGCGGAGGAGAGCAAGAGCTATTACGTCACCATCCCTGAGTTGAAGACGATGGGCGAGAAGGCGTATAGCAAACGGCTGCGCGTCGCGGGCAACGTTTCTCCCGGGACCATTCGGCGGCAGGGGACGCACCTGCAGTTCGCGCTGGTGGAGACGATGGCGCCGGATGGCAAGCCGATCGTGCGTCCGGTGGGCACCGAGGCTCCCCGGGTCAGCGTGGAGTACAGCGGCAGCGAGGCCCCGCCCGATACTTTCAAGGACGACGCCCAGGCGCTCGTCGAAGGCAGCTACGGTCGCGACGGCGTCTTCCACGCCAAGCAGATCCAGGCGAAGTGCGCCTCGAAGTACGCGCCGGCCGATGAGAAAGCCGCATCTCCCACTGCCAACGGAGCGCGGTGAGCACCGCGCCCAGTTCATCCGATCCTCCCGCGATCGAGCTCAGCGGCGTTGCCAAACATTTTGGTTCGCTGGCTGCGTTGCGCGACGTCACGGTGCGCCTCGAACCCGGACACTTCTACAGCATCGTGGGCGACAACGGCGCCGGGAAGAGCACGCTGCTGCGCATCATCGCCGGCCTGATGCAGCCGTCGCGCGGAACGGTAAGTGTTTTCGGCACAGCGCCGCGCGCCGCCGCGAACCGCATCGGCTACATGCCGCACGCGTCGATGCTTTATGACGAACTCAGCGGCATGGAGAACTTGCGCTACTTCGCCGGACTCTACGGCATCCGCGACGATGCGCCGTGTGAGGCGGCGATGCGCACCGTCGGCCTCGATCCGCAACTCGCTCGCCGCGTGGGCCAATACTCGCAGGGGATGCGGCAACGATTGTCGCTGGCGCGCGCGACCCTGCACGGACCGAGCGTCTTGCTGCTGGATGAACCGTTCTCCAACGTGGATGCAAGCTCGGCGCAACACATGGTGCACGTGCTGGCGAAGCGCCGCGACGCCGGCAATACCGTCCTGGTGGTGACGCACCAGCCGGCGCTGCTGGAGTCCACCGCGGATGATGTCCTGCTGCTTCGCGATGGAAGCATTCACCACGGAGGCACGGAGGCACGGAGAAATACGGCGTCTTCGCTTCGAGAGGGAGCTTTGCGGTGAATCAATCTACTGGCACCCGCCGCGTATTGGAGCATGATGCGCTGACCGAAAACATCATTGCTGACTGTATCGAAGTGCACAGGGCGCTCGGTCCAGGCTTACTGGAATCAGCATACGAAGAATGCTTATGCCGGGAATTGAGCTTACGCGGCCTGCGATTTGAACGTCAGGTTGCCGTCCCAATTGAATACAAGGGCGTCAAGCTCGATTGCGGCTACCGCATCGATCTCGTCGTAGAAGATGCCGTGGTCCTGGAACTGAAAACAGTCGAACGGATCGCGTCCATACATGAAGCACAGCTCCTAACGTACTTACGACTTACACAGCGAAAAGTCGGCTTCGTCATCAATTTCAACGTGCCGGCATTAGTCCGAGGCGGAATCATGCGGAGGGTCTTATAACCAGGTTTCCTCCGTGTCTCCGTGCCTCCGTGGTGAATCAGAGTTGAGTCCGCTTGCCCAAATCGCGCTCGGCACTTTGGCCAAGGACCTGCGGCTAGAGTGGCGCTCCAAAGATGCGCTCAACGCGATGCTGTTCTTCAGCCTGCTGACGGCGGTGATCTTCAGCTTCGCGTTCGATCCTAGCGCCGAGGAATCACGCAGGATCGCGGGCGGGTTGGTGTGGGTGGCATTCCTGTTTGCCGCAGTCGTGGCACTGAACCAGACGTGGGCGCGCGAGCTGGCGAACCAGGTACTCGACGCGTATCGGGTCTCGCCGGCCCCGCCGAATGCACTGTTCCTGGCGAAGGCGGGCGGCAACTTCCTGTTCGTCGTCCTGTTGGAAGCGGTGATGGCGCCGCTGTTCGTCGTCTTCTACAACTTACGGCCGTTGGGTGAGGGCTGGCAGCTTGTCCCGCTCGCGCTGCTCGGCACATGGGCGCTCGTCGTCAACGGAACATTCTTTGCGGCGCTCTCGTTGCGGACGCGCAGCCGCGAGGTCATGCTGCCGCTGCTGCTTTTTCCGATCTCGATCCCGGCAGTCATCGGTATGGTGGAAGCGACGACCGTCATCCTGACGGGTGAAGGCAGCCCGCGCTTCTGGATGACGTTGCTCGGCGTCTACGATGTTGTGTTCACGACGATCTGCTTGTTGTTGTTCGATACCGTACTGAATGCGGAATAAACCATGACGCGATCATTCACGATCCTCACCCTTATCACACTGGCGCTGATGGGCTGGGGAGTCTACCAGGCGCTCGTCGTGGCGCCGACCGAATCCACGATGGGCGATGTGCAGCGCATCTTCTACATTCACTTTCCTTCAGCGATCCTGGCGTTCGTCTGCTTCGCCGCGAACTTTGTGGCGTCGATCTGGTATCTGGCGAAGCACACGCCGGGAAGTGATGCCGTTGCCGCCGCGTCGGCCGAGGTCGGTGTGGTGTTCTGCACCACAGTGCTGATCCAGGGGCCGCTGTGGGCGCGGCCGGTGTGGGGTATCTGGTGGACGTGGGACGCGCGCCTGACTTCGACGCTCGTGCTCTGGCTCATCTACATCAGCTACCTGCTACTGCGGCGCTTCAGCACCGCGGGGCAGACGGCGGTGCTCGCCGCTGCGCTGGCCATCTTTGGATTCGTTGATGTCCCGTTCGTCTATATGGCGAATCGGCTGTTCCGCACGCAGCATCCGCAGCCGGTGATCGGCGGGGCGGAAGGTTCGGGGCTGCATCCTTCGATGTGGCCGCCGGTGCTGTGGAACTTTTTCGCGCTGGGTGCGCTCGCGGCGCTGCTCATCGCGATGCGGTATCGCCTGGAGCGCGACCGGCAACACCTCGATGCCGAACTGACCGGCGCCGCGATGGGAGCAGCCTGATGAACAGCTATCTACTGGCGGCGTATGTCGCGACGGGCGTGATCCACATCGCGTATTTCGTCTCGCTGATCGCGCGCACCAGGAGCCAGGAGCGCGGCGCGAACGAGCTGAGGCGCAAGGGCTAGTTCGCCGCGGTAGTAGCGCCTTCGGCGATGCGCGATGAACACGTCGCGAAACCCGGAATCACGCGCCCGACGCGGCTTTTGGGGCGATGCCGGCCCACTTCTCCAGCAACGTGATGGTGGCGGCGTAGTCGAGGTCCTGCATGCCCTCCTCGACGGCGAGCTCGTAGATCTCGCTGACGGTCTCGAGTCCCGGGAGCTTCACGCGCTCGGCGCGGGCGGCTTCGAGCATGAGCTTCATGTCCTTGAACATGAGGCGCAACGGAAAGTTCGGCGTGAAGTCACGACCCAGCACGAACGGCGTCTTGTAATCGACCACGCCTGAACGAACCATGGATTGCTGGATAAGGCCGGTGAGCGCACTCGGCTCCACACCGAGCTTGCGCGCCAGCGTCAAGCCTTCGCCGAAGCCTTCATAGATGAGCGCGATCATGAGGTTCATGGCCAACTTGGCCGATTGTCCCTTGCCGACGTCGCCCATGCGCACCACGGCTTTACCCATGGCGCTGAACAGCGGCTGCAGGCGCGCGAGCGTGGCTTCGTCGCCGCCGACGATGAAGGTGAGCGTGGCGTCGCGCGCGCCGATCTTCGAGCCGGTGACGGGAGCATCGACGTAATCCGCGCCGCGGACGCGGACGCGCTCGGTGTTCTTCAGCGTGGCCGCAGGCGAAATGGTGCTCGAATCGGCCACGATCATGCCTGCGCGCAGCGCACTCTCCACGCCGTCGGCGCCGAACAGGACTTGCTCGACCGCGTTCGTATCGCTGACGCACATCCACACGACGTCCGCGCCTTCGGCCGCATCGCGCGGCGTAGCCGCCAGGCGCGCGCCATCAACATTCTTGCCGGGAGTGCGGTTCCAGGCGGAGACTTCGTGGCCGGCTTTCGCCAGATTGGTGGCCATCGCGTGGCCCATGATGCCGAGTCCGAGGAATGCGACCTTCATGGAAGAAAGGTAAAGGGCAAAAGGGAAAAGGCAAAAGGAAAAGACTTCGCGCCTCGCATCATGGGGTGCGATGCAAAGCAAAAGCGGCTCACGCCGCCCTTTTGCCTTTTACCTTTTTCCTTTTGCCTTGTCCTATGCCTGCGGCAGGACGCCGACGCGCTCGATGACGGCGGCGATGCCCTGGGAACCCTCGGGTCCGCCGGGCTCCACGCGCACGACGCGGGCATGGCAGCACACCCAGGCAGTCTCGGACTTGGTGATCTCGGGCGGCAGCATGGCGACGATCTCGATCTCGGAGCCGGCGTTGAAGTCGGCGTCGGCATAGAAAAAGACGCCGTTCTCGCTGATGTCGCGCGTCTGGGTCTCGATCTCCTTCGTTTCGCCGTTCGCCACACGCACGGTGGCGGGCACGTTCATGCGATAACGCTTCGCCTTGCGTTGCTCGGATTGGGCCTTGCTGGACATGGCGCCTCCTGGCAGGGCGTAGTGTTTCCCCGCGCCCGCTACGATGTCAATGGAAAAGGCGGTTTCTGCGGTTACCCACGGTAGGCTTCGTCTAACACTTCGATAACGTGCTTGACCGGCAAGCGCAGGCCACGTTGCGCCACGCCGGCGCGCAGTTGCAGCATGCACCCGACGTTGGCGGTGACGAGGACGTCGGCGGACGTCGCGGCGACGTCATCCATCTTGCGGGCGAGGATCTCCATGGAGAGCTGGTTCTGCACTACGTTGTAGACGCCCGCGCTGCCGCAGCAGTAATCGGCGTGCGGCAGCTCGACCAGCTCGGCGCCCGCGGCGCGCAAGAGTTCGCGCGGCGCCGAGCGGATGCGCTGGCCGTGCGCGAGGTGACAGGGGTCCTGATAGGTGACCCGCTGGCGCTGCATCTTTGCGGGTGTCCGCGGGCCGACGGCGGCGAGGAACTCGGTGACGTCGCGCATTTTCTTTTCGAAGGCGTGCGCGCGCTGTGCATACGCTTCGTCCGCGGCGAGCAGGTCGCTGTACTCCTTCAGCGTGGAACCGCAGCCGGCAGCGTTGGTCACGATGGCGTCGAAGCGGTCGTCGAGCAGGGCGTCGATGTTCTGGCGTGCGAGCCTGCGGGCATCGTCGCGTAAACCGGCGTGGACGTGCAGCGCGCCGCAACACGTCTGCTCCTTCGGGACGACGACTTCCACGCCGTTCTGCTGCAGTACGCGGATGGTGGCGCGGTTCAGCTCTGCAAAGGCGACGCTGGCGATGCAGCCGGCCAGGAGCGCCACGCGCGCGCGCTGCTCGCCCATCGCGGGATAGACGGCGCCGAGTTCACGGAAGAAGAAATCGTC
>CAYWSH010000116.1:0-11676 GCA_964460655.1 uncultured Terriglobales bacterium
CGAGCACCGATCCCACCATCACGCTCGACGGCAAGCTCGACGAGCCCGCGTGGCGCTCTGCGCCTGTCGTCCACCTGACGCAACAGTCGCCGAAGCCCGGGGCGCCTACGCCCTACGCGACGGAAGTACGCGTCATCGTTGCGGCGGACCGCGTGTACTTCGGCTTCACCTGCCACGATCCCGAGCCGCGGCGCATCGCGGTGCACAGCCTGCAGCGCGATGCGGACTTCAAGGGCGACGACTTCGTCAGTGTCGCGCTCGACACGTATGGCGACCGCCGCACCGGCTATTTTTTTGAGCTGAACGCCGCCGGGGCGCGTGAAGACGGGCTCATCTCCGGTCCCGAGGCGTCCTCACTCGATTGGGACGGTGTGTGGGACGCCCGCACCGAGCGCTCCGCCGAGGGCTGGACCGCCGAGATCGTTGTCCCCAGCCGTACACTCAACTTTGCGCGCGGCAAGGATTGGAGCATCAACTTCGAGCGCTTCGTGCCGCGCGACCGCCAGGTGCTCTTCTGGTCGTCGCCCCTGCTTGATACCAAGTTCTTCGACTTCAGCCGCGCCGGCACGCTGCACGGCGTCGACGACCTCAAGCAGGGACGCGGCCTCGAATTCAGCCCGTACATCACCGGCCGCAGCAGCACAAACTTTGGCGGCGTGCCGCGGGCATGGCAGGGCGCCCTGGGCGGCGATTTGACCTGGAAGGTCACGCCACAACTCGTCACCGTGTTCACAGCCAACACCGATTTTGCGGAGACCGAGGTCGACGCGCGGCAGATCAACCTGACGCGCTTCCCGCTGTTCTTTCCCGAGAAGCGCCAGTTCTTCCTCGAGGGCGCGAACCAGTATGAGTTTGGCCTGGGATTGAGCAACGAATTCATCCCATTTTTCAGCCGGCGCATCGGCCTGCTGAACGGTGATCAGGTCCCGATCGACGCCGGAGTCAAGCTCAACGGCCGCGTCGGCCGCTTCAACCTCGCCGCCGTCGACGTCGAGACGCGCGACACCGTCGGCGCCGCCAGCGGCTTTGTGCCGGGCACGAACCTGTTCGCGGGCAGGTTCTCCTATGACGTGACGCAGAAGCTCCGCGTCGGGACGATCTTCACGAACGGTGATCCTGATGGCGTCAACGCGAATCACCTGGTCGGCTTCGACGCCGTGTATCGCACGGCGACCTTTCTGCACGACAAGAACTTCGCGGTGGGTGGCTGGACCGCGCACGCCGGCGGCGACCTGCTTGCCGGTGACCGTAACGGCTGGGGCTTCAAGGTCGACTATCCCAACGACCTTTGGGATTGCGGCACCTCACTCAACCGCTACGGCGAAGCGCTCGACCCGGCACTCGGCTTCCTGCCGCGACCCGGAACGCTGCAACTCGATTCCTTCTGCAACTGGCAGCCGCGGCCCCGCAAGGATGGACCGCTCGGCTGGATCCGCCAGGAGTTCTTCGAGAACGAGTACCACCGCATCAGCAACGCACGCGGCCAGGTGGAATCGTGGGCGTATTTCATGGCCCCGATCAACGTGCGGATGGAGACCGGTGACCGCTTTGAGTTCAACTGGTATCCGCATTACGAGTTTCTGGCCGCGCCCTTCGAAGTCGCGCCCGGCGTCATCATCCCGCCCGGGGAGTATCCCTTCACGCGCTGGCGCTTCGAGGCGCAATCGAGCGCGCATCGCCGCCTGTCAGCCGGCACCACCACTTGGTTCGGCGAGTTCTATGACGGGCACCTCACGCAGCAGGAGAACTACCTGCGCTGGACGTCGCCCGCCGCCCGCTGGCAGTTCGATCTTTCCACCGAGAACGATTTCGGCCGCTTGCCCGCCGGCAACTTCGTACAGCGCTTGTGGCAGCTGAAGGGCAGCTATGCCTGGTCGCCGAACCTCGTGCTCTCGAGCTTCGTGCAATACGACACGGAATCGCAGAACGTCGGCGCCAATACACGCCTGCGTTGGACCATCCGCCCCGGCAATGATCTGTTCATCGTATGGAACCGCGGCTGGCAGAAGATCATCCGCGATCCGCATGATCTGAACCTCATCCCGAACTCCGAGCGCTTTGCCGTCAAGCTCCGCTGGACTTTTCGTAGATGACGATCCGCCCGCGCTCCGGTGGCGCACTTTGGCGCTCTGGAGCCGTCGTCAGGTCGCATCTTATTGGCGTAAACCGCCTCTTACGTCTCGGCCCCAATGCTCGTTATTGCGAGGCCATATGAGAGCTCACGTGCTGTTGGTGGGCCGGAACATCGACGTGCTCATCTTCTGCGCGCAGACCCTGCGTAGCGGTGGCTTTGTGTCCAGCGCCCGCACCGACGTCAAGCGTGCGGCCGCGGCCGCTACCGCGGGCGACTACGATGCGGTCGTGTTCTGCGATTCCGTCCCCCAGCCCCGGCGACAGGCGGCCGTCATCCGGACGCTGCGGCCTTCTTTGCCGGTGTTCGCGTTGTGCTCCCTGGCTGCCGATGCAGGCGACGACTTTGACGCGATCCTCGACCCCCGTGCCGACAACGGCGACTTCGTTGCCGCCGTTGAAGTGGCGATCACCCGCAGGTGGCAAAGGTTCGATCACCAAACGGGCCCGCCGCTCACGTCCGCCGACCCGTCGTGCATTTAGCCTGACCGCCTTTCTCCTCGCCTCTCGTTGCCTGCCTGCCGTGGTTTAAGATGTCCCGCCTATGGACTTGCTGGTCGGCCTGCTCGTCCGCCTTCTCGAGTTCCTGTTCGCGCTGGGCTGGATCGGGTCGTTGCTCGTGATCGTGCTCTCCGGCGTGGAAGACGTGGAGACGGTCTTCGAGCGCGATCCCGTTCCGCCTGCCGGCGAGCCGACCTTGCCGCCTACTTCTGAGCATTTGTGAACGCCACCGATAACGCTTGAGCTCCACGCCCATCCCGCCGCAGCCGAATCAGCGCGTCCGCATCGTCGTGGCGACGTCGGTCATGCTGACTTTCATCTCCTTCTGGCGCGCCGCCGCCGTCATCCTGAACGACCTCGGCTCGTCGGCGTATTACGCGGGCGCGATCGCGGAAAAAGCGATCGGTCCCAGCGCCCCCTGGTTCGTGCTCGCCGTCATGCTGTTCAGCTTTGCGGTGCGCGCCGTCTACGTCGAGAGCTGCTCGATGTTCGTGCGCGGCGGTGTGTATCGCATCGTGAAGGAAGCGCTCGGCGGCACACTCGCAAAAATGGCCGTTTCGGCCCTGATGTTCGATTACATCCTCACCGGGCCTGTCTCCGGCGTCGCCGCGGGCCAGTACATCGTTGGCTTGATCAACGAACTCTCGAAGGCCGCGGTGACGCACGGCTGGATGCCGCACGCGCTGCAAACCATGTTCGGCGGCCGCGATCTGCTCCTGCCCGAAGCCGGTACGGCTGTCGTGATCGCGGTGGCCGTCACCCTCTTCTACTGGTGGGAGAACATCAAGGGCATTGAGGAATCGAGCGACAAGGCGCTGAAAGTGATGCAGGTGGTCACCGTGATGGTGGTCATCCTGCTCGGCTGGTCGGCGCTCACGCTGCTCCAGCATCCCAAGCCACTGCCGCCGCTCCCCATCCCGCGCAACCTGAACTTCACCGCTGAATCGCTCGGCTTCCTCAAGGGCTCTTCCTGGTGGCGCCTCTTCGGTCTCTTCGGCGTGATGATGGCCTTTGGCCACTCGGTCCTGGCCATGAGTGGCGAGGAATCGCTGGCGCAGGTCTATCGCGAGATCAAGACGCCCAAGCTGAAGAACCTGAAGCGCACGGCGCTCATCATCGCGGTCTACAGCTTCCTGTTCACCGGACTCTCCTCGCTGTTCGCGGTGATGCTGATCCCCGACGACGTCCGCATCTCCCAGTACTTTGACAATATGCTGGCCGGCCTGGCGATGTATCTCTCCGGGCCGCTGATCGCGCGCCTTATCTTCCGCGCGTTCATCGTCGTCGTCGGCTTCCTCATGCTCTCGGGCGCCATCAATACGGCGATCGTCGGCTCCAACGGCGTGCTGAACCGCGTCTCCGAAGACGGTGTGCTCACCGACTGGTTCCGCCGGCCGCACCACAAGTACGGGACGAGCTCGCGCATCATCAATCTCGTCGTCGGCCTGCAGATCGTCATCATCATCGCCAGCCGCGGCGACGTTTACATGCTGGGTGAGGCGTATGCCTTCGGCCTGATGTGGAGCTTCGTCTTCAACAGTCTGTCCATGCTTGTTCTGCGCTTCAAGTACAAGGGTGAGCGCGGCTGGAAGGTGCCACCCAACCCCGTCATCGCCGGCCGCGAAATCCCCATCGGCCTGGCCAGCGTTCATCTCGTGCTGCTGACCACCGCCATCGTCAACCTCTTCACCAAGTCCATCGCCACGGTCGCCGGCCTCATCTTTGCGGCGACGTTCTTCGCCATCTTCACGGTGTCTGAGCGCATCAACCGGCGCAAATTCCGCGACGTGGAGCAGCAGATGAAAGAGCACTTCCAGCTGCTGCAGTCCGACAACGTAGAGAGCGAATCCGTCGGCAGCCGTCCCGGCAACATGCTGGTGAGCGTGCGCGACTACAACGCGCTGCATCACCTGCGCTGGGCCCTCGAGCGCACCAACACGGAAGATCAGGACGTCATCGTGATGACCGCGCGCCTCACCGGCGCCGGCTCCGGCGAATACGACTTGGCGATGGAGCAGATCTTCAGCGAGTACGAGCAGACGCTGTTCACCCGCGCTGTCTCGGTCGCCGAGAGCTACGGCAAGCGCATCTCGCTGCTGGTCGTGCCGGCGCGCGACGTCTGGGCCGCCATCGTGCAGACAGCGAATGCGCTGGAATCGGCCGGCGTCGTCGCCGGACTCTCCACCAAGATGACGGCCGAGGAGCAGGCCTTCTATCTGGGCCGCGCATGGGAGGCCATGCCGGAGCCGAAACGCCAGTTCGTGCTGCACGTTGCGTCCGCCGAAGGTGAGGTCAGCACGTTCCGCATCGGCCCGCATACGCCCACGATGAAGAGCGAAGACGTGCACCTCGTGCACCGCCTGTGGCTCGACCTCACCAAGCAGCGCGGCCTCGACAAGATCCATCACTCCGATATCGTCACGCTCGCGCTCACGCGCCTGGCGCGCGACTACGGTGGGCGCGACCGCGAAGACATCCTGCGCGCGCTCAATACCGTGCGTCTTGCCGAGGAGCGTCGCAACTCGGGCCTGGCCGCGCCCGGCCGCGCGCCCGAATGGCGCAGCTCCGACGACGATCAACCACCGCCCGCACCACCCATCGTAGGCCCTTGATCACCAGACAGGTGCTGCCGGACGTGATCGACCACCTCCGGCGTGCAGTAGACCGGCGGTGTGATCACGAACTTCGGCTTGTCTGCCAACAGCTTGAGCGGGACATCCTGCCAAACGGGCCGCTCCATCGTGGCATGTACGACGAACGCCGTGGCGCGGTCGAGGAATTCGCGCGCCGAGGCTTTGAAATCGGCGACTGCGGGATTCAGCACGGCAAGATAAACGTCGGGTTGCAGGAAGCGTAGCACGCTGTTCGATTCAAGAATGACGTTTCGCGCGCCGCTGATGGTTTCGCGCAGCGCCGGCATGCCGAGCGCAAGCTGTCCCTGCTTGGTCCGTAGCCAGAACACGCGCTCCGCGCCAGCCGCGAGGAAGCGCGACGTGTCGCTCTCGCCGCTCCGGTCACGCTCTTCGCTGAGCGCGAAGGCGTGCTCGTCGACCGCGCAGCCGCAGTCGCTTCCACTCACTGAGCACTTGCCGTGCCCGAACTGCGTGATCTTCATCGCCGTCCAGCGCGCTTCCGGCAACGCCGCGATCAGCCCGGCGATCAGGCTCGTCTTGCCGACATTGCGCGTGTGTCCGCCAACGACCACGATGGCCATAGAGAGAATCTACAGGGAGGAAGAGAGAAGAAGGCAAAAGGAAAAAGGAAAAGAAAAACCAATCCGGTCATCCTGAGGCCGCTTTGGCCGAAGGATCTACGGGTTTGATTTCCGTCGTCATCCTGAGGCCATCCTTTGGCCGAAGGATCTACGGGTTTGACTTCCGCCGTCATCCTGAGGCCCTTCTTGGGCCAAGGATCTACGGGTTTGATTTTCGTCGTCATCCTGAGCCATCTTTGGGCCGAAGGATCTACGGGTTTCGTCAGGGAACGTCGAAGCGTCGACACCAAAGGGACCTAGCGCTTCCTTTTGCCTTTTGCCTTTTTCCTCTTGCCTTCTTCTTTCCTCCCTTCCTCCCCTCCTCCCTGTGGACGTTGCTTCCTCGCCAGCCTCGCCACCGTCGCCAGTTCGCGCAAATACTGCGGCAGTGGCCGCGCGGGCACGCCCCATAGCACGACACCCTCATTCCGCACCACTTTGTTCGACAGCACGCCGCCGCCCGAGCCGATGACCACGCCGCCCTCGATCGTTACGTGGTCGCCGATCCCGACTTGCCCACCGATCACCGCACCGGCGCCGATGGTCACGCTGCCCGAGATGCCGGTCTGCGCCGCGATCACCACGTCCGCGCCGATCCGCACGTTATGGCCCACGTGGATCAGGTTGTCGAGCTTCGCGCCGCGCGCGATCACGGTGGCGTCGAGCGCGCCGCGATCGATGGTGCAGCACGCGCCGATCTCCACATCGTCGCCGATCTCGACGCGGCCCACCTGCGGGAACTTCAAGTAGCGCCCGCCCTCATCGCGCACGTACCCGAAGCCGTCGCTGCCGATCACCGATCCGGCCTGGACGACAACGCGATCACCGATCTGCACGCAGCCATGGATGGTGACGTTCGGCCCGATGCGGCAATCCGCGCCGATCACCGCACCGGCCGCGATGTATGCGCCGGCGCCGACGCGCGAGCCTTTGCCGAACTTCGCGCCTGCGTCCACGAAAGCTCGGGGATCGATCGCTGGTCCGGATTGTTCGTTCGCGCCCAGCACCGCGGCAGCGCGCGCAAACGCGAGCCGCGGATCGGCAGCCAGCAACAGCGGCTTCGCGGCGTCAGCTGGCGCAGGGCCCTTGGTCAGGATGGCGCTCGCCCGGGAAGCCAGAGCATCGGCGAGCCGGCGCTCATCCGTCGCATAGACCAATGCGCCGCCCCCCGCACTCTCGATGCTCGCGATAGCGCTCACCCCAACATTGCTATCGCCGGCAACCGTGGCGCCGATGCGCTCCGCGAGCTCTTGTAACTTCAATGTCATCCCGGAAACCTACACGCCGAAATGCAAAATGAAAAATGCAAAATGCAAAATGAGTGCGGCGACAAGGCCGGTACGCGATTCCTTTTGCATGTTTAATTTTGCATTTTGCATTGGTTGCTAGTACAGCGGCTCTTCTCCCGCCGGTCTTGTCTTCCACCGCCGATGCACCCACAGCCACTGCTCGGGATAACGCCGCACAAAATCCTCGATCACGCGCGTGAAGAGCGCCGTGTTCGCCACGGCATCGGATTCATCGTCGCCTGTGCGGACGAGTTCCAGCGCGGGCTCGAAACGTATGCGATAACGTTGCGCGCTCTCATCCCACAGCGTGAAGCCGGGAACGACCGCCGCGTCGGTGCGTAGCGCCACGCGCGCCAGCCCGCTGGCAGTGCACGCTGCCATGCCGAAGAACGGCACGAAGACGCCCTGCGGCGGCGTCATGTTCGTATCCATCAGGATGCCGACGGTCTCACCGGCGCGCATCGCCGCCAAGAGCCCACGCGCGAATTCCTCCTTGGAAAAAGCTTCATTGCCGAAGCGCGTCCGCGTTGCATCCACCCAGTGGTTCAGCCGCCGGTTATCGAGCGCGCGCACCACGATCTTGTGCGGATAGCCGTACACCGAGTGCGCGAACGACCCGATCTCCCATCCGCCGACATGCGCGGTCAGGAAGAGCACGCCTTTGCCGCGGTCGCGCGCGGCCAAGTAGTTCTCCAGGCCGTCGTGAGTGCACAGTGACTCGACATTCGCGCGCGTAACGCCGCCCAGTTGCGCAAAATCCGCCAGTTGTCGCCCCAATGTGCGGAACTCGCCCTGCACGATCACGCGGCGCTCGGCCGAGGTCTTCTCCGGCATCGCGAATTCAAGATTGCGCAGCCCCACATTGCGCAGGCGCGGATGTAGCCAATACACCAGCCGGCCGAGCGCGGTCCCTACGGCTCGTGCCGTGCCGCGCGGCAGCACGCGCAACCCCTGCACCAGGAGCCAGACGGGCGCAAACTCGATCCATTCACGCATCGAGGAAGCTGTAGCCTAACATCCGCGGCGCAGCCTGACGCTTTGCCGTGTAATCTCTCAGTACCGTTCCGCCATCACAGTATTAATGTCGCAAGGAGACTCGCTCGTGAACAAGCCGATCATCGCCATCATCATTCTGTTTCTGGTCGTACTCGCCGGTTGTCAGGCCAGCGGCCCCGGCAAACTCGAGACCACGCTCGCCACCGAAGCCAAGAAGATCACCATCGGCGGCAAGGAGTTGACGAACCCCGCGCCCGACACGCAGGCCTCCATCGATGAAGGCCGCGGCCACTTCCAGCATCATTGCGGCATCTGCCACGGCAACGACGGCCATGCCACCGGTGTGCCGTTCAAGGACAAGATGTCGCCGCCGGTCGTCGACCTCGGCGACAAGGACGTGCAGGGCTACGCCGACGGCCAATTGAAGTGGATCGTGCAGAACGGCATCCGCTTCAGCGGCATGCCCGGTTGGAACGGCATCCTCGAAGACGACGAGATGTGGAAGATCGTGCGCTTCCTCCGCCATCTGCCTGAACCCGGGAAAGCCGGCATCCCCGAGATCTATAAAGAAGAGGCAGAAGAGCACGAGCACATGAAGGCCGGCGAAAAGGCTGCGCCCCACACGCACACGCATCCACCGGGGACTCCGCCGCACAAACACTAACTAATCTGTGTGGACGCGGGCGACTCGCCCGCGTTATCACAGCTCCGGCCGCCGCTTATACCACCCCGCGGCCTGCTCATACGCATGTGCCAGCGCGATCACCGTGCTCTCCGCGCCGGGCGCCGCCGCCAGCTGTAACCCGACCGGTAATCCCGCCGCCGTGAACCCGCACGGTACCGAGAATGTCGGCGCGCCCAGCGCGTTGAACGGCCGGGTATTGCGCAGCATCGCAAGTTCGGCGGGCCGTAGCGTCTCCGGTTGGCGCAGCAGGTCATCGGTGCGTGGCGGCGCGATCGCACACGTCGGCGTGACGAGTACGTCGATCTCATGAAACAGCTCGCCGGCATTCCTCCGCACGCGATCCAGCTCCAGCCGTTTGCGTGCAAACTCCGCCGCGCTCATCTTCTCGCCCGCGCGGATGCGCCGCAGCGTCTCCGGATCGTATTCCGCGGCATGCTCGGCCAGCATCGGCTCGTGATAGGCAAACGCCTCCGCCGCCACGTACATACGGTCGGGCTCGGGCGGCAGTGCGACCTCACGCACATCGCGCACCAGGCTCTCCAGCAGTCGGATCGCTTCCTTTACCTGTGCCGCAACGTCTGCCTCCAGGTCGTCGAAGAAGTACTCGCGCACGATGCCCAGTCGCAAGTTACCGGGGTCCTCTGCGCACGCCGCTGCGAACTCGCCGCCCGGCAATTCGCGGCTGGCCAGGTCCTGCGCGTCGTAGCCCGCGATCGCGTCCAGCACGACCGCCGCATCGCGGACCGTACGGGTGAGCGGACCCACATGATCGTAAGACCACGAAAGCGGCACCACGCCGCGACAACTCACGCGGCCGTACGTCGGCTTGAAGCCGACCACACCGCACAACGCCGCCGGCAGCCGGATCGAACCAGCCGTATCGCTGCCGATCGCCGCCAGGCACATGCCCGCTGCCACCGCTGCCGCCGAGCCCGACGACGACCCGCCCGTGATGTGCGCCGGGTTCCATGGGTTCCGCGCCGGCCCGTGCGCACTGATGAGCCCGCTACCGCCGTACGCGAACTCGTGCAGGTTCGTCTTCCCCAGGATGATCGCGCCCGCCGCGCGCAGCTTGCTGACCACCGGCGCGTCTTCTTTCGGGACGCGATCGGCAAAGACTCTGCTCGCCGCCGTCGTCGGCATGTCGGCCACGTCCACGTTGTCCTTGATCGCGATGGGAATGCCGTGCAGCGGGCCGCGCGCGTTGCCGTGACTGATCTCCGCGTCCGCGGCGGAAGCATCTTTTTCTGTGTGCTCGTTCAGCGCGATGAACGCGTTCAGCGTGCCGTCGAGCCGGTCGATCTGCTGCCGGCACGCGCGCGTGAGTTCAGCAGCACTGATCTGGCCATCGTCGAGCAGCTCAGCTGCCTCGACCAGCGAAAGCCAGTTCATGTCCGTAGAGATTTGGGCCATGCGATTCTCAAAGCGAACGGGTTATCAACAGAAATTCCGCTGTCGCGACCCGCCGAACGCAAGATTCTACTTGTCGCCGCCGCGCGATCCGCGCCATTCTTCCTTAGCACGATGGCCACCACAGATTACAGCCTCGACCGCGGCCTGCCGGCGAACGTCGATGCCGAGCGCGCCATCCTCGGCGCCATCCTGCTCGATCCGTTCAGCTACAACGAGGCTGCCGAATCGCTCAAGGGCGACGATTTCTTCCTCGATTCGCACCGCCGCATCTACGCGCGCATGGTCGAGCTGACCGAGCAAGCGCGCACCATCGACCTCATCACCCTCGCCGACGCGCTCGGCCGCAACAAGGAACTCGAGTCCGTCGGCGGTGTCGCCTATCTTTCGTCGCTGACGGAAGGCGTGCCGCGGCGCGACTCCATCGTGCCGCACATCCGCATCGTCAAGGACAAGGCGCTGCTGCGCGGCATCATCGTCGCGGCGAACGCGGCCATCGCGCGTGCTCTCGACCAGGCCGACGCGGCCGCCGAAGTCCTCGACGCTACCGAAGCCGAGATCTTCCGCCTCTCCGACGAGCGCATCGGCCGTGGCTTCGTCTCCATCCCCGAGATCGTCAAAGAAGCGTATGGCTCCATCGACGCGCTGGTCGCGCCTGGCCAGCACATCACGGGTCTCGCGACGCACTTCACCGACCTCGACGAAAAGACGCGCGGCCTCCAGCCCGCCGACCTAATCATCATTGCGGCGCGGCCATCGATGGGCAAGACGGCGTTCGCCATGAACATCGCCGAGAACGCCGCCGTGCGCGACGCCAAGGTCGTCGGCGTCTTCTCGCTGGAAATGTCGCGCGAATCGCTGTTGCGCCGCTTGCTGTGCTCCGCCGCGCGCGTCGATTCGCACCGCCTGAACACCGGCTTCCTCAGCCGCGAAGACCGGAATCGTGTGATCGAAGCCGCGTCGCTGCTCTCCGATTCGCAACTCTTCATCGACGACACTCCGGGCATCTCGGTGCAGGAGATGCGCGCCAAAGCACGCCGGTTGCAGCAGCAATGCCAGGGCCGCCTCGACCTGATCATCGTGGACTACCTGCAGCTCATGTCGTCCACGCCGCTCGGCGGCGGCAAGCGCTTCGAGAACCGCACGCAGGAAGTCTCGGCGATCTCGCGCGGCCTGAAGGCGCTGGCGAAGGAGATGCGTGTGCCCGTGATCGCGCTCTCGCAGCTCAGCCGCGCGCCCGAGAGTCGCGGTGAGCGCGGCCATCGCCCGCAACTCGCCGACCTGCGCGAATCGGGCTCCATCGAGCAGGACGCCGACGTCGTCGGCTTCATCTTCCGCGAAGAGGTCTATCGGCCCGACGAACCGGAACTCGAAGGCCTCGCCGAACTCATCATCGCCAAGCAGCGCAACGG
>CAYWSH010000117.1:0-11502 GCA_964460655.1 uncultured Terriglobales bacterium
TGAACTCGCCGTAACGGCCGTGGCGCAGCACCATGTTGCGTCCGCACTGCGGGCACTTTTCGTCGAGCGGGATGTCGGGGACTTTTTTCCCCTGATCCAAACGGCGCGTCGTCTTGCAGTCGGGGTAGCCGGTGCAAGCCATGAACTGGCCGAAGCGGCCGCGCTTCAGCACCATCGGACGGCCGCAGTTCTCGCAGTATTCCTCCTGCGAGGTCTCCTGCATGTCGGCCGAATCGAGCTCGGGCAGGTCGATGGGATTCTCTTTGGTGAACGTGCACGAGTTGGGATCGCTCTTGTCGTAGGTGGAGCACGCGTAGAACGAGCCGTGCTTGCCCCACTTGATCACCAGCGGCGCGCCGCACCGTTCGCACTTCTCCTCGGTGGGCTTCTCCATCCGCTTGATGTTCTCCATGTGCTTCTGGGCGTACTTCAGGTCTTTCTCGAACTTCTTGTAGAACTCGCCCAGCGCGTCGACCCACTTCTCCTTGCCCTCTTCGATATCGTCGAGTTCCTCTTCGAGGCGCGCGGTGTAGGCAGGATCGAAGATGTCGGGGAAGTTCTCGACCAGGAGATCCGTGACGACGAGGCCGATCTCCGTCGGCACGAACTTGCCGCCGAGCTTCTGCACGTACTGGCGTTCCTGGATGGTGCTGAGGATGGTTGCGTAGGTGGATGGGCGCCCGATGCCGCGCTCTTCGAGTTCCTTCACCAGCGAGGCCTCGTTGTAGCGCGGCGGCGGCTCGGTGAAGTGCTGCTCGGGCTTCAGCGCGCGCAGCGTGAGCTTCTGGCCGGCTTCGAGCACGGGCAGTTTGTGCTTGAGTTCCTCGTCTTCTTCCGTCTTGCCTTCGTGGGACTCCTCGTAGACCTTGAGGAAGCCTTCGAATTTCAGGACCGAACCGGTCACGCGGAAGGGGACGACGTCGCCTTTCACGGGCTGCGCCGAGATGTCGACTACGGTCTGGTCGAAGAT
Organism: uncultured Terriglobales bacterium; assembly: GCA_964460655.1. Lineage (GTDB taxonomy): Bacteria > Acidobacteriota > Terriglobia > Terriglobales > Acidobacteriaceae > CAVUAF01. The sequence goes on from CAYWSH010000117.1 coordinate 971, forward strand.
GGCCGCGTTCATCTGCGAGGCGACGAAGCGCTGCCAGATGAGTTTGTAGACCTTGAACTCGTCTTCCTTCAGATACTGCTTGATGGAGTCGGGATGGCGCGCCACCGACGAGGGCCGGATGGCTTCGTGCGCTTCCTGCGCAGCTTTGCGCGACTTGTAGAAGTTCGGCTCGGGCGGAACGAACTCCGGCCCGAACTGCTGCGGGATGTAATCGCGCACTTCGGCGAGCGCATCTTTCGAGACGTTCACCGAATCGGTACGCATATAAGTAATGAGGCCGACGGTGCCTTCTTCGCCGAGCTCGACGCCTTCGTAGAGCCGCTGCGCCAGCATCATGGTGCGCTTCACGCTGAAGCGCAGCTTGCGTGAGGCGTCCTGCTGGAGCTTCGACGTGGTGAAGGGCGGCGTCGGCGAGCGGCGGCGTTCTTTCTTCTCGACGTTCGTGACCGACCACGCGGCGCTCTGCAGGCGCGCTTCCAGGTCTTTTGCCGCTAGCTCGTTGGGGATGACGTTCTTGTCGGCATTCGCCCCGACCAGGTACGCGTCGAACGCCGGGCCTTTGACGCCGGCGAGATGGGCGTCGAGCGTCCAATACTCGAGCTTCTGGAACGCCTTGATCTCACGCTCGCGCTCGACGATCAGGCGCAGCGCGACCGTTTGGACGCGGCCGGCACTGAGGCCGCGGCGTACCTTGTCCCACAGCAACGGCGAGACCTGGTAGCCGACGATGCGGTCGAGCACGCGGCGCGTCTGCTGCGCGTCGACCAGGTTCCGGTCGATCTCGCGCGGATGATTGAACGCTTCCTGGACGGCGCGCTTGGTGATCTCGTTGAAGGTGACGCGCTGGATGCGCTTTTCCGCGTCCTTGTCCTTCTTCTTTTTCTTCTTGCCGGCGCCGTCGCCCAGTTCTTCGGCCAGATGCGCGGCGATCGCTTCGCCTTCGCGGTCCGGGTCGGGCGCCAGAAAGATGGAGTCGGCCGATGCCGCCAGTTTCTTCAGTTTGGCGACGACCTTTTCCTTGCCGGGAATGACGGCGTAGTCGGTCTCGAAGTCGTTCGCGATGTCCACGCCCAGCGTGCTCTTGGGCAAGTCCTTGACGTGCCCGAGCGAGGCTTCGACGGTGAAGCCACGACCCAAATACTTCTGGATCGTCTTGGCCTTGGCCGGCGATTCGACGATGACGAGCGCGTTCGGCATTACCTCAACCTTGATGACACCCTAGCACGGAACGGCCCTCTAGCAGCAAGCGGCAAGCAACTAGCGGCAAGCGGCGTGACACCATCAAGGTCCGCCGGATGCACCCTTCTTGCCGGCGCTTTCCTCTTCGGTGGCTTCTACCGTTGCCAAGAAAGCGTGCAGCATGCGCATGACTTCGAACAGTAGCTCTTCAAGTTCATGATGCCTTTCGGGCGTTAGAAAGCCGAGATCGCGAGCGATGAGAAGATGGCACTCGGTTTCGGTCGCAGAGCCCATGGCGATGCGCAAGAACCTTGCTAACTCACGATCCGAGCGTCGCCCGCAGCCCTCAGCGATATTCGCTTCGACCGAAGTACAAGACCGGCGAAGCTGCGCGGTAAGGCCGTATTGCTCGCGCGTCGGAAAGGAATCTGTCGCGCGGTAGACCTGCAGCGTGAGTTCATGCGCTCGCTGCCACACCCGCAGATTGCGAAAATTCTGCATTATGACCGATTGGCTTGTTGCTTGCCGCCTGTTGCTTGTCGCCTAAAAGCTCCGCACGTAGTTCTTCCCCGGCATCTGCCGTATTCGTCCCGCGAGTTCCAGTTCAAACAGAGCCGCAAAGATCTCCGACGACGAGAGCCTTCCGTCGAGCGCTTCGACTATCTGATCGATGTGCGTGGATTCATCCGCCTTGATGAGCTTGAAGACGGCTTGCTCGTGCGGCGGCAGTTGCGGCTGCTGGAATAGAGATGCAGCTGCGTCGAGTTTGGATTCAGCGCCCTCAGCCGGAGCCAGTCGCAGCCGGACCGCGGAGGGCAGCTCTTCCCACACGTCTTCCCACGTGGCGGTGAGGCGCGCGCCCTGCTTGATGAGCGTGTTCGGTCCCCACGAGTTCTTGTTGGTCACGTTGCCGGGGACGGCGAAGAGGTCGCGATCCTGCTCGAGCGCGCAGCGCGCGGTGATGCGCGTGCCGCTGTACTCGCCGGCTTCGACGACGAGCACGCCCAGCGAAAGGCCGCTGATGATGCGGTTGCGGATGGGGAAATTCTGCGGCGCGGCGAACGTGCCCATAGGGAACTCGCTCACAATGGCGCCGCCGAGATCGAGCAGTTGGTCGGCGAGCTTCCTATTCTCCTTCGGATAGATCACGTCCGCGCCGGTGCCCAGCACAGCGATGGACTTGCCTTTGGCGTGTACGGCGCCGCGATGCGCGGCGGAATCGACGCCGCGGGCGAGTCCGCTGGTGATCACGAGGCCGCGGGTGGCGAGGTCGCAGGCCAGGCGCTCGGCCATGCCGAGTCCGTAGGGCGTGGGATGGCGCGTCCCCACCATGGCGATCCCTGGCGCGCTGAGAATCTCCGTGTTACCGCGCACGAAGAGCACGGCGGGCGGGTCGTAGATCTGCTGGAGCAGCGGTGGATAAGGCGCGTCGCTAAAGCAGATGACGTCGGCGCCGGCGGCCGTAGCGCGGACCATCTCTTCTTCCGCCGCGCTGAGCGAGTTCCCGTTGAAGATGGCTTGCGCGGAAACGGCGGGCAGGCCGGCGGCTTCGAGTTCAGTGAGCGAAGCATGAAAGATGTCGGCGATGGCAGAGAAGCGTTCCACCAGCCGGCGAATGCGCGTGGCGCCGAGTTGCGGCGTAAGCGTGAGGGCGAGCCAGTAGATGGAGGAATCGCTACCGGAGACCGGTGATGGGGCCGACATAAGGCGCAGACGATACCGGCGATGCGGAGAAAAAGTCAAAAGCAGCCGGGTGCTAGACTTTGCATCATGCCGTATCCACGCATCTCGGCCATCTCATTCCTGAACACCGCGCCGCTGATGTGGGACTTCGAGCGAACGGAGCTCCGGCGCGCGTACGACGTCAGCTACACCATCCCATCACTGTGCGCGGAGGCGCTGCACACTGGTAAGGCTGACGTGGGATTGATCCCCGCGGTCACGTATCTGACGATTCCCGACCTCCTTATTATTCCCGACGTGGCGATCGCGGCGCGCGGCGCGGTGCGGTCGATCCTGCTGGTGAGCCGCAAACCGCTGGAGAAAGTAAAAACGGTAGCGACCGATACATCGTCGCGGACATCGGTCGTCCTGTGCGACCTGCTTTTCCGGCGTTGGTTCGCGCCGCTGCCGGACGGCGCGCGAGTGCGCGCGTTCGCACGACAGGAGCCTGAGCTCGAGGCGATGCTGGTCACCAGCGATGCTGCGCTGCTGATCGGCGATTCGGCGCTGCGTGTTGACCGCACGCGCTACAACGTCGTCGACCTGGCCGAAGAGTGGCACGCCATGACCGGCAAGGCGTTCTGCTTTGCCTTCTGGGCGGTGCGCGCGGGGGCTGCCACGACGGAAATGGCTGAGCACTTCCGTGTGTCGCGTGACCACGGACTGCAGTCAGCGAACCTCGATCTGCTGGCGCGTGAGTGGGCGCCGCGCGTGGGGATCAGCGAAGCCGACGTGCGGTCGTATCTCAGCGCGAGCATCTTCTATTCACTGAATGACGAAGTCCTCGCAGGACTAGAGTCGTTCCTGGGGATGGCGGCGGAGGAAGGGCTGCTGCCGAAGGCGCCACCGTTGCGGTTTGTCGCCGAACCCGCCCGGCCGAGGGCGGCCGGGCTCCATCGTTCCTAGGTTCCTACGAAATGTAATCCCGGATGTACGGGTCGTCATTCGCCGCCAGTTCGCCGGCACTCCCGTCGAATATCACCTTGCCGTCGCGCAGCAATAAGAAGGATGTGGGGATGTCGTGCTGCGTGCCGGGAGCGAGTGGCGCCATGTGGCCGGATTCCTGGTCGAACCGGTGGGTGGCCATGACATACGCATCCTGCAAGCGATGGGTGACCATGAGCGCGCTGGTCTTGTAGACGTCGCGCTCTTTGAGCAACAACTCGATGATCGTCGTCGAGGTGATGGGATCGAGGCCACCGGTGGGCGAATCATAGAGCACGACTTCGGGATTGGTGACGATGGCGCGCGCAATAGCTACGCGTCGCCGCATGCCGCCGGAGAGCTCGCCGGGGAACAGCTCGAGCGTGTGCTCGAGCTCGACGAAGCGCAGCGCCTCGGTGACGCGGCGGGTAATCTCCACATCGTCGAGGTTGCGGTCTTCGACCAGGCGATAGGCAACGTTCTCCTTCACCGTGAGCGAATCGAAGAGCGCACTCTCCTGGAAGACCATGCCGACGCGCGCGCGCAGGCCGAACATCTCCTGCTCGCCGGCGAAAGTGATGTCGCGTCCCAGCACGAAGATGCGACCGGAGTCGGGTTTGAGCAGCCCCAGCGCTAGCTTGAGGAGGGTGCTCTTGCCGGCGCCGGCGATGCCGAGCAGGATCTTGGTCTCGCCGTGAGGCAGGCAGAACGAGACACCGCGCAGGACCTCATTGTCTTCGAAGGCAAGATGAACATCATCGAAGACGATGGCGTCGCCGGACGGTGGCGGTGGTGGGTCTTCGACATCGGCGGGATGGGCGAAGGTCACCATCAGCCCAGCGCCACCATGAGCAGCTTGGTCACGAAGAAATCGAAGCCGATGATGAGGACTGAGGCGGCGACCACGGCCTGCGTGGTCGCGCGGCCCACGCCTTGTGTCCCCCCGGTGGTCGCGAGTCCGTAGTAGCAGCCGACGCTGGCGATGATGAAGCCGAAGAGGACCGGCTTGACGAGGCCGATGACCACGTCGGCGAAGGCGAGCTGCTGGTAGGCCTGCGTCCAGTACTGATTGCTGTCGAGGCCGAGCATGAAGCGCGCTACGAACCAGCCCCCCGCGAGACCGACCAGGTCCGAGATGATGCTGAGGAAGAAGAGCATCACGGTGGTGGCGAGGACGCGGGGAGTAACGAGCTTCTTCGTCGGGTCCGTGCCCAGCGCCCGCATGGCGTCGATCTGCTCGGTCACCTTCATCGAACCGAGTTCGCTGGCCATGCCACTGGCATTGCGCCCGGCTACCATCAGCGCGGTTAGCACCGGACCGAGTTCGCGCACCATCGAGAGCGAAACGAGCTGGCCGGTCAGCGAGAGCGAACCGAACTTCTGCAACGTGGTCGAGGTATTCAGGGCAAGCACTGCGCCGGTGAAAAAACCGGTGAGCACGACGATGGGCAGCGACCCGACACCGACTGTATCCGCTTGCAACAACATGTCCGCGACGTAACGCGGATGGCGGAACAGGTTGGTGAGCGAGCGGCTCGCCAGGAAGGAGTAGTCCTGGACCGCTTCGACTTTCTCCTTCACGATTTCGGTGGGCGAAATCAGTTCCATGGGCGTATGAGCGCAGCGCGGTAATAGTACTGGGTCACGCGCGAGGGCTCAACCTTCAGTGGGAGGGCGCAGGTGGCGGTTGCTGCTGCTCGAACCGCTTCAGCAGTTGCAGGTTCTGTTGCGCCGACACAAAGTTCGGATCGATGGCGAGGGCACGGTCGAATTCGCGATGCGCCTCGGGATAGCGGCCGGCGCGGGCCAGCGCGACACCGTAGTTGGTATGGAACATGGCGTTCTGGGGCGCGAGCTCGACCGCATGAACGAAAGCGGGAATGGCGTGATCCAGATCGTTCATCTCGATGTAGGAGCGGCCGAGGTTGTTGTAGCCGTCAGCATATTGCGGAACGAATTGGACGGTCTGCTTGAAGTAATCGACAGCTACCGGGTATTGCCTCTTGGCCAGCGCGATCACCCCTAGGCCGTTGAGCACGACTTCGTCGTACGGAAAATAATGATGCGCCTGCTCAAGGGTGGTCTGCGCCTCATCGAGTCGTCCCATCTGCAGGAGGACGATGCCCTTGGCGACGTGCGCCGCCGGCAACCCATCGTCTTCCACCAGGGCCTGGTTCACTTCGTTGAGGGCGAGCTGCAGGTTCCCTTGGCGCGCGTAAACGCTGGACAAGCCGACACGTGCGTTCGCCATCTGGATCAGGTTCGGAGGAGTTTCCTGGTGGGCGACCAGGAGTGCGCTCACGTACTCGCGCCGCGCCTCCTCCAGATCGAATCTCTCATCGCGGTAGATCTGGGCCAGAGAGGAGTGCATCAGGGCCGACGACGGCGACTTGGCGACGGCATCACTGAAGAGCGCAAAGTCGCTTTCCCAAGCCGGAATGCGACGGATCGTCATTGCGGTGCCGAGGGTCGCCACCAGAGCGAGGGCGACAATGGCGGCCGTGCGCCCTGTTCGCACGGCAAGACGCTGGAGCGCGGAACCCGCCACCAACGCGATCAGCAAACAAAAGCCGAATGAAGGTATGTACAGGTAACGTTCGGTGAAGACGTTCTCGCCCACGCCACGGATGTTCAGCACCGGCGCGAGCGTAAGAAACACCCAAGTGGCGCAGAACGCGGGCAAGGGCCAGCGTCGGATCGCCCACAGGATCGCAGCGATCGCCGCCAGCAGGAAGATGATGCTCGCAACTGCGCGCGGCTCCCACAGCGTCCGTGCGGGATGGAAGACGTGATACGTGTTCAGCTGAAGGGGAAGGAACAGCTTAAGCCAGTACTTCGTCACGAGTTCGATGGTGCTGAGCACGTATTCGAACGGCGTCAGCACCCAACCGTGTTGCACGATGGAGAAGTATCCGAGAACGGCGATACGCACGGGCACGTACGCCGCGATCGCTGCCCAGTAAGGCAGGGAACGCGTTATCGCGTGCCGGAAGCGCGCTGTCCAGGCTGCGTCGGGTGCTGTGACGAAGACATAGGCGCCGACGACCACCGGGAACGTCAGCGCCATTTCCTTCCAGAGTAGCGCGATGAAAGCGCATGCAGCCGACGCCGCGATGAGCCAGTTGCGGCGAGTGCTCGACGCTCCCACAGGTAAGGGAATCTCTCGTTTCCTCAGCTTTTTTCGCTGAGGTGATTTCTCAGGTGCGGCGCGATGCGCGAGCAAAAAAAGCCAGAATGCGAGGAAGTAGAACAGCGCGCAACCGAGCTCGGTGAGCGCGGCGATCCAGAGCACCGCTTCGCTGTGGATGGGATGGGTCACAAACAAGATCGCGCCCGCGAGCGCGACGCTCCAGCGTCCCGCCAGCTGAAACATCAGTGCATATGCCGTAAGTGCGGCCAGGATGTTCAACAGAATGCTGGCGGCGTGGTATGCTGATGGTGTTAGTCCAGCCGTTTCGGCCACCACGCGGTAGGTCAGCATCTGCATGGGGCGGTAGTAGTTACTCATTCCGACCTGGCCGCCGCGAACGTATCCCCAAACATCACTCGTCAAAAGCCGCGACCACGGCTGGCCGGCGTGGATATAGGGGTTGCGCGTGATCTGGAAATTGTCGTCCCAGACGAAGCCGTTGCGGAGCGAACTCAGGTAACCGACAAGGCCCAAGAAGCTGATCAGAATGACCGCAACAAAGTGGCGCTGTTTGGAGTTCATGCGGTCAGAAAAAGTTAGCGGCGAGAGTGCGATTCACCAAGTGTACAGTGGCCTAAAGGGGAGTGCAAGAAGCGTTAACAGAGGGAAAAAAGCCCTTGACAATTCCTGACACGACCCCCAAAATTCGGGCAGTTTTTCCCCAAACGCACTGTAAGCAGCACTTACAAGTTCGGCCGTGGCTTCGATTTGCAGTTCCGGTACCAGGTCGTAAAGTTCTGGTGGCACACGTGAAAGCCGAGTGATACGTACTTCGGGTCCGAGCTGTCCACCGCAAAACAGTTTTACAACTCTTAAGGAGCAGAGCACGCAAATGAGTAAAAAACTCTTTGGTTACCTCTTGACTGGGATCCTCGCTCTCGCGCTGGTTCCCAGCACAGCTTGGGGCGTGTGCGTGGTGACGGCCGTCAGCTCGGTTACACCCGACCCGGCCCCCAGCACAGGCATCATTCAGATCACGCCGACGGCCGCTGCGGCTGGCGGCGCGAATCTGAACCAGGAAGGCGTCGTTGAGCGCGTTACCGACCTGCTGATCAACGACGACGGCGCTGCGCCGAATTGCTTCGCCGTGAACAACACCTTCCGCCTCACCTACAACGCAACCTTGACGAATCCGACGAGCATCGTTTCCGCGACCACGGCGAACTTCGACGTGTATGACAGCGCCGGCGCGGCCGGTCTCGTCATTCTCGCGAACTCGACGGTCGGTCTCGCGCCCGGCGGCACACCGCAGACGGTCATCACCGTTGTGGTGCAGCAGGCTGGCACGGCGGGCAACATCACCACCGGCGCGACAGGTTCTGCGGTCCGCATCAAGAACCTCCGCGTTGATGCCACCACTCTCACCGCCGGTACCAATGCAACGGCGACAGCCTCGGTGGTTTCGGTGAACGCTGGCACACTCGTTACGGTTACCAAGAACGTTGGCTTGTCACTGAAGACCGCTGATCCGGCCTTCACGGGCGTTGGTGGCACGGGCGTTTGCGGCGTTGCCGCAGCGAACGGTTCACAGCTCGGTTGCGCGAACCAGAGCTCGGGCGCGACCGTGGCGAACGCCATCATCGCCGTGGCCGAGGGTCCGGCATTCCCTGAAGCCTTCCGCACCGCGGGCAACACGGGCGGCAATGCTCCTTGCACTTCGGCGACGTTGACCTGCTACAGCGGCGTTTCGCAAGACGTGGCGGGCGGTGCGATGAGCCTCATCCTCGATGCTGGCACCTCCATCCCGTCGGGCGTTACCGTTACGTGGCCGGCGACGATCAACAACTCGGCCATCACGAACAGCGCGACCACGAGTGTGATCTTCACGCAGCGTGGCGGCGCGCAGACGACCTGCACGGGTCCGACGCCTTGCTCGGCTATCTACGACGCATCGACGAACCCGAAGACCGGCGTCTTCAACCTGAAGGTAGGCAGCGGCACGGCGAGCGCGACCGGCAGCGGCACCGCCAACCCGGCGATCGGCGTTGCGGTAGCCACGTCGAGTGGCAGCGGCACGGCGACCTTGCACGCCGCATTCGGTCCTGGCCAAGCGGCCGGTACCGGCGCGGATGATGTGAGCGCTAGCGCTCTGCCTCGCTACGTCACGGCCAACACTTCGGCCAGCACCACAACCCGTAACCTGTTCAGCGGCAACTGGTTCACCATCGCTCCTGTGAGCACGACCCTCATGTACACGTACGTGACGACCCAGGCTGGTTTCATCACCGGCGTCGAAGTCGCCAACACGGGTCTTGATACGGGCGTGCCGTTTGCCACGACGGGCGCACCTGCCGGCGGCGCGGCTGCCAACGGCGGCGCGCAGACGGGCGGCGTGAAGTTCTGGTTCTTCGGTCAGGACCCGAACACGAATCCTCCGACCCCGGTCGTATTCGCGATCAACACCGACTCGAACTCGGGCGGCGTTGGTCAGTCGGCGGGCCGCGGTCTGGATGCTTCGGGCCGCATTCCTCCGGGCGGCGTGGGCGCGTTCGCGGTCGTCGGTGGCACCAGCACCGTCGGCTTGCTCGCGGCTGCGCGCACGGCTGGCCTGACGACGGCAACGAACTTTGAAGGCTACATCATTGCAGTGGCATCGTTCACTTATGCTCACGGCAATGGCTTCGTCTTCCAAGGCGCCAATGCCTTCGCGTATCCGGCAAACGTCATGAGCAACCAGAGCCGTTCGATCACTGCTCCGTCGCTAGCTGGCGAGAACTTCAACCACTAAAAAGCAGCATTGCTCCAAAAGGGCGCCGGCACGACCGGCGCCCTTTTCTTGTCTTCAGCCCGGGCCCCTAAGCGATTAACCAATGGGTGCTGAGCGATTTGCCTCATCCCCGGTATATGGCGATAATTGATAATCAAGATCGTTCCCCAATCGAGGTGCGTTTCCCCATGATCGTTAGGACCTTCCTAGTCGTATGTGTCGCGCTGGGTAGCGTGGCTGCTCTCGCGCAGGAACCCGTCCCCGCGACGCCGCCGCAGCCGGTGCCGGCATCCAACCCGGCTCCTGCCGATAGGTCAGTCGCCGAACAGAACATCCGCGAGCGCTCCGCTGCGTACTACAAGGCATTGATCGCCGCTGACCGCACGTCGGCGCGTGATTACGTGACGCCGGAAACGGTGCGTTTCTATGATCGCTCAGCGAGCGCGATCATCCTCTCGTCACAGCTGCAGTCAGTGGAACTGTCGGAAGACGGGCAGTCGGCAACCACGCGAGCCGCGCAGACCGTGCGCATGCCGACCGGCCTCGCCTTCGACATCACACAGGACGACAGATGGAAGCTCGTCAATGGACAGTGGTACATCGAAGCGCGCGACGTTTACACGATGGAAACACCGTTCGGCAAGCTGCCCGGCCCGCCCAATCCCGCGGAGATGCAAAAGGTCGTTGATCGCAGCAAGGTCGAAGTCGACCCTGACGTGGCGATGAAGAAGATGCAGCAAGCGGAGGCGCAGGAACGGGCCGCGCGCGAGGCCAAAGAGAAGGCCGACAAAGAGGCGGCTGAGAAGAAGG